>NZ_JAQYWW010000436.1:0-165366 GCF_036322525.1 Streptomyces sp. BE20
GAGATGACAGACTGGGCACCCAACGGAGCTCCTACCGAACAGTGATCTTGGTCGACACGGTTCTAGCAGGAGCTCCGTCCCATTTCAGGCGACTTGACGCGGCCACCCACGGCTCTATCTACACGGCATTGGGGCTAGCCCTCCCCGTCGGATCCTGCCGGGTGCACGAGGCAGGGCATCCTCCCCCGGCCTCCGGTCGGGGGAGGTGCTCCCACCTGCACGCATCGGCGAATCATCCACGTACGACCCGGTACGAGGACTATCCGCCGGCACGCCCGACCGGGCGCCCGGCACCGCGCTGATCCGACGAGAATCCGGCAGCGAGAGCGCCCGCCACGGTTGATTGATCCCCGAGGCCGAAAGCCGGCTGCCCGCCGGACGGGCGGGTCCCCTGGATGGACAGGCCGCGGGCGTCTGCCGGCTGCCCCGGGCCGGGTCCCGGGGGGCCGGCCCGGGTTCCGCCGCTGTTCCGTCGCCGCTGCGCCGCTGCTCCGGGCGGGTGATGGGGGGATTGGGGTGTGGGCGTGGCGGGGGAGCAGTGGGGCTATGGACAGACCATCAGATTGTCGTATTAGCGAGGGTTTGGCCGGGCGCCACCGGAGCCGTGCGGGGCTGGCCGCCGCGGTGTGCCTGGCGGCCGTCGTGGCGGCGGGCTGCGGCGGGCCGACCGGGGGTTCGGCGGCGCCGGAGCCCGCGGTGGCCGGGGCGGGCGCGGCGACCGGGACCGGTGCGGCGGCCGACCGGGACGGGCCCCGCCCGCCCGCCGTACCGCTGTCGCTGCCGGGGCCGGCGCGGGCGGAGGAGGAGACCAGCAGCGAGGCCGTGGCCCGCAAGGCCGCGACGGTCCGGACCGCGCTGGAGACCGCGCGCCGCTGGGGCCTGGAGCGCCCGCCGCTGGCCGCTCCGCCGCGCCCGGCCGGCCGGCCGGAGCTGCGCGCCGGGCAGGGGGTGAAGCTTGCGGAGGGCCTGCCGCCGGTGGTGTACCGGGTGCCCACCGAGCAGAAGATCGTCTTCCTCACGGTCGACGACGGTGCCGAGAAGGACCCGGAGTTCAACCGGATGGCCGCCGAACTCGGGATCCCGCTGTCGACCTTCGTCGCCGACTACCTGGCCCGCTCCGACTACGGCTACTTCCGCCAGCTCGCCGCCCAGGGTGACGCGGTGAACAACCACACGATCAACCACCGCAACCTCAAGGTCCTCGGGTACGAGACGCAGCGCGACGAGATCTGCCGCCAGCAGGACCAGCTGGAGCAGCAGATCGGCGCCCGTCCACGCCTGTTCCGGCCCCCGTACGGGGAGTACAACGAGGACACCCTGCGGGCCGCCGCCTCCTGCGGCATCGAGGCGGTGCCGCTCTGGAACGAGGAGGCGTTCCCCGACCGGATGGAGTACCGCCAGCTCGACCAGCGGCTCCACTCGGGCGACATCATCCTCACCCACTTCCGGGGCACCGACCTGTGGCCGGGCACCATGACCGACCTGCTCCGCAAGGTGGTCGACGAGGTCACCGCGCAGGGCTTCGCGCTGGCCCGGCTGGACGACTACCTGTAGCGCTGCGGGCCCGCCCGCCCCGGGGTGGGCGGTTCAGTCGAGCGAGAGGGCGTCGAGGTACACCCAGGCGCCCTCGTGCCGGACGAAGCGGCTGTGCTCGGTGAGAACCCCCTCCTCCCGGCCCTCGACGTAGTGGGCGCGGAAGGCGACCGTGCCCTCGCTGTGGAACGGCCCGCCCTCGGAGCCGGAGAGCACCTCCAGGCGCACCCAGCGCAGCCCCGCGTCGAACTCGACCGAGTCCGGCCGGGTGTCGGGGTGCCAGGTGCGCAGCAGGTAGGCCTCGTCGCGGGCGGCGAAGGCGCTGAACCGCGAGCGCATCAGGGACTCGGCGGTGGTGGCTGCGGCCTGTCCGCGGTGCAGGAGGCCGCAGCACTCCCCGTACGTGCCGGGCAGGCCGCACGGGCAGGGGGAGGAGGGCAGCAGGCGGGGCGCGGGCGCGGCGGCGCGGGGCGCGGGGCGTCGTCGTGACATGGCGTACATTCTGGCCCCTGCCCGGGGCGGCTCCCGCCCACCCTGCCGGGTGTGCGGCGCCCTCCGGGCGGACCGGCGGGCCTTCCGGGGCGGGGGTTCTGTGCGCTCCAGGGGGTGTCAGGTATCTGACAACATGGAGGTCAGAGGCTCTGCCGGGTCGCCGGCGGAATCGCGGCCACGCCCCCTCGTCGGGTCGTTGGCGACGACCGTAGCGCCACTGGGCCGCGATGCCAAGGGTCCTGACAATCTGTCCGAAATCGCCGACGAACCGTCACGCTTTCGCGCCGATGACGAGCGCGACGGAGGTGATCTTTCCGGCATATCGAACGAGTGACGGAAATGTGCTGGTCATTCGAAGATCTTTACCCCAGCATCTCCGGGGGCACACCGCCCGTTTCCCCCCGGCCACAAGTCGGAGCAGCATCACCCCCCAGGAGAGTTGATGAGTTCGACGGGACATCCACCGCTGGACCCGGCAGCATCGCCGGCCGAGTTGTTCTCCGCTCAGGCCGAACGCACCCCCGACGCCCTCGCCGTGATCGACGGCCACCGTCGGATGACCTACCGCCAGTTAGACCTCGCCGTACAGGCGGTGGCGGACCGGCTGGCAGCCGCCGGGATCGGTCCGGAGGCCCTGGTCGGGGTCTGCCTGCCGCGAACGGCAGACCTCGTGATCACCCTGCTGGCGGTCCTGCGGGCCGGCGGCGCGTACGTGCCGCTCGATCCGGCCTACCCGCGCGACCGCCTCGAACTGGTCGTCGGCGACGCCCGGGCCTCCGTGGTGGCCACCGACCGTGCGCACGAACACCTGCTGGCCGGCGCCGGTGCCACCCTCCTCCACACCGGCGGGGACGCCCCCGACGTCCCCGCCGCCCCGGCCGTTCCCGCCCCCGCCGCTCCTTCGGTCCCCGGCCTCGCCGCCCCGGCTCCGACCGGCCCCGCCGCCGACCCGGCGGACCCCGTCGCCCCCGCCGACGCGCTCGCCTACGTCCTCTACACCTCGGGCTCCACCGGCCGCCCCAAGGGCGTGTCGGTCACCCGGCGCGGCGTCAACGCCATGCTCCGCTGGGCCGCGCGGACCTACACCCCGGCCGACCTGGCCGGCGTGCTCTTCGGCACCTCGGTCTGCTTCGACATCTCGGTGTACGAGCTCTTCCTCCCGCTCGCCGTCGGCGGCACGGTCGTGGTGGCCGAGAACGTCCTCGCCCTGCCGGAGCTGCCGGCCCGCGACGAGGTGACCCTGGTCAACACCGTGCCCAGCGCCATGGCCGCGCTGCTGCGCGGCGACGGCCTTCCGGACGGCGTGCGGGTGGTCAACCTGGCCGGGGAGGCACTGCCCCGGCACCTCGCCGACAAGGTGTACGCCCAGCCCAAGGTGGAGCGGCTCTACAACCTCTACGGCCCCACCGAGGACACCGTCTACTCCACCTGGTCGCTGGTCGGCCGCCACGAGGACGGCGAGCCGGTCATCGGCCGCCCGCTCGACGGCACCCTCGCCCACGTCCTCGACGAGCGGCGGGCGGCCGTGCCGGACGGCGGCATCGGGGAGCTGTACCTCTCCGGCGAGGGCCTGGCCCGCGGGTACCACGGCCGGCCCGACCTCACCGAGGAGCGGTTCGTCACCGTCGACGGCGTGCGCTGCTACCGCACCGGTGACCTCGTGCGCCGGCTCCCCGACGGGGACCTGGAGTACCACGGCCGCGTCGACCACCAGGTGAAGGTCCGCGGCTTCCGGGTCGAGCTCGGCGAGATCGAGGCGGTGCTCGCCGCCCACCCCGCGGTCGAGGCCGCCGCCGCCGTCGTCCAGCGCGACGAGGCCGGCGAGTACCTGGCCGCCTTCGTCCAGCCCGCGCCCGGCCTCGCCGAACCGGCCCCCGCCGACCTGCGCGCCCACTGCGCCACGGCCCTGCCCGGGTACATGGTGCCGCTGGCGGTCGCCGTGCTGGAGCACCTGCCGCTCACCCCCAACGGGAAGACCGACCGCAAGGCACTGCCGCCGGCCGCCCGCAGTCGCGCGGGCCACGAGCTGTTCGTCGCACCCCGGACCCCCGTCGAGACCCGCATCGCCGGACTCTGGCAGGGCCTGCTCGGCGTGCCCGAGGTCGGCGTGCACGACGTCTTCCTCGACCTCGGTGGGCACTCGCTGCTCGCCGCCGGGCTGCTGGGCCGGATCGAGCGGGAGTTCGGCACCCGGGTGCCGCTCGCCGAGTTCTTCGCCGCGCCGACCGTGGCCGCGCTGGCCGTCCGGGTCGCCAACGGCGGCGGCGGACGCCGCTCCGTCGCCCCGCCCGAACGCGAGGCCCACCTGCCGGCCCGCGCCACCGGCTTCCAGCGCGAACTCTGGCTGCACGAGTCGATCCAGCCCGGCAGCTCCCTCTACAACGTCCCGCTGCGCGTCCGGGCGGACGGCGTCCTCGACCGCGAGGCCCTCGGCCGCGCGCTGACCGAGGTGGTCCGCCGGCACGAGGTGCTGCGCACCGCGCTGCGCGGCGTCGCCGACCCGCTCGGCGAGGACGAGAACGAGGTCACCGCGGAGATCGTCGCGCCCTACCCCGTCGACGTGCCCCTCCTCGATCTCACGGGCGCCGACGACGAGGCCCTCGACGCCGCGCTGCGCACCGAGGCGGCCAGGCCGCTCGACCTGACGACCGGCCGGCTGCTGCGCGCCCTCGCCGTGCGCACCGGCGAGGACCGGCACGAGCTGCTGCTCACCGTCCACCACGCGGCGATGGACGGCTGGGCCGCCGGACTGCTGCTCGACGAGATCGCCCGCGCCCACCGGGACGGCGAACTGCCCGAACCCGCCCTCCAGCTCTCCGACGTCGCCCGCTGGGAGGAGCGCGCCGTCGCGGCCGGCCGTGACGCGGCCCGGCGCTGGGGCCGGCAGCTGCGCGGTCTGGACGCCGAACAGCACCTGCCGGGCGACCGCCCGCACCCCAACCCGCAGGACATCGCCGGCCGCCGGATCGCCCGCCGGATCGACGCCGACCTGGTCCGCTCCGTCGAACGCCGGGCCGCCCAGGAGGGTGCCAGCCTCTACATGGCCGTGCTGGCCGCGCTCGGCGGCGTCCTGCACCGCTACACCGGCCGCACCGATCTCGCGGTGCTCAGCCCGTTCGCCGTGCGGCCCGTCCCCGAGCTGGAGCAGGTCCTCGGCTCGCTGATCAACACCGTCGCGATCCGCCTGGAGGTGGCCGGCACCGACACCTTCCGCGACCTGGTCGCCCGGGTCCGCCCGGCCGTGCTGGAAGCCGCCGAGCACAGCGGTCACCCGTTCGTCGACCACGCGCGCCGGTTCGGCGGTTCGGCCGGGCTCACCGCCTCGCCGGTCTCCCAGGTGCTGCTCGCCGTCCAGAACCACCCGGTGGCCGCCGTCGAACTCCCCGGCCTCAGCCTGCGGTTCGTCGCCGAGGTGTGCAACGGCACCGCCAAGACCGACCTCTCGCTCTTCCTGGAGTTCCCGGCCGACGGACCGCTGCTCTCCGCCGAGTACCGGACCTCCCGCTACGACGAGCGGTCCGTCCGGGCGGTGCTCGACCACCTGGTGGCCTTGCTCTCCGCCGCCGTCGCCGAACCCGACCGGCCGCTCGGCGAGCTGGCCATGCTCTCGGCCGCCGAACTCGCCGCCGACGATCCGGTCAACCGCACCGAGGCGCCGATACCCGACGCCCCGCTGCACCGGCTGGTGGCGGACCAGGCGGCCCGCACCCCCGACGCGGTCGCCGTCTCCGCCGCCGACGGCGCCCTCACGTACGCCGAACTCGACGACACCGCAGACCGGTTGGCCCACCTGCTCGCCTCGCGCGGTGCCGGGCCCGGGGCCGTGGTCGCGGTCGCCGTCCGGCGCGGCCGGCTGCTGCCCGCCGCCCTGCTCGGCGTGCTGCGCAGCGGGGCCGCCTACCTGCCGCTCGACGTGGAGCAGCCGCTCGCCCGCAACCGCGGCGTCCTCGACGACGCCGGTGTCACCCTGCTGGTCGCCGAGAGCGCGACGGCGGGCGACCCGCTGCTGCACGGCCGCGGGGCCGTGCTCGTGGACGGCCCTGAGCACGCCGCCGCCCCCGCCGCGGCGCGGGCCGCCACCGTCGGCCCGGAGGAGCCCGCCTACCTGCTGTACACCTCCGGCTCCACCGGCCGCCCCAAGGGCGTCGCCGTCCCGCACCGCGCGATCGTCAACTTCCTCACCTCGATGGGCCGCGAGCCGGGCCTCACCGGGCGGGACGTGATGGCCGCCGTCACCACCGTCACCTTCGACATCGCCGGTCTGGAGCTCTGGCTGCCGCTGGTCACCGGCGCCCGGGTGGAGATCGCCGACCGTGCCACCGCCACCGACGGCCACGCGCTGGCCGGCTGGCTTGGGTCCCGCGGCGTCACCCACCTGCAGGCCACCCCCGCCACCTGGCGGATGCTGCTGGAGGCCGGGTGGTCCGGCCGTCCCGGTCTGACCGCCCTGTGCGGCGGCGAGGCGCTCACCGCGGACCTCGCCGAGGCGCTGCTCCCGCGCGTCGGCGCGCTGTGGAACCTGTACGGGCCGACCGAGACCACCGTCTGGTCCACCGTCCAGCGGGTCACCCCCGAACTCGCGGCCCACGGCGGGGTGGTGGCCCTCGGCGCGCCCGTCGCCAACACCCGGCTGCACCTGCTGGACTCCGCCGGAGGCGCCGTTCCGGTCAACGGCGTCGGTGAGCTCTGCATCGCCGGCGCGGGCGTCGCCCTCGGCTACCACGGCCGTCCGGAGCTCACCGCCGAACGGTTCACCGCCGAGCCCGGCGGTCCCGAGGGCGCGCTGATGTACCGCACCGGCGACCTCGCCTGCCGCCGCGCGGACGGCCGGTTGGAGTACCACGGCCGCGCCGACGCCCAGGTGAAGCTCCGCGGCTTCCGCATCGAGCTCGGCGAGATCGAGGCCGCGCTCACCGCGATCCCCGGGGTCACCGCGGGCGCCGTCCGGCTCGTCGGGACCCCGGCCGGCCCGGTCCTCGCCGGGTACGTCGTCACCGGCGCCGAGCCCGCGGGCCGCGGGTCCGTCGACGCCGGGTCCACCCGGAGCGCGCTCACCGAGGACGAACTGCGCATCACCCTCGCCGAGCGGCTGCCCGACTACATGGTGCCCGCCGCGCTCGTCCTGCTCGACGCGCTGCCGCTGACCCCCGGCGGCAAGGTCGACCGGGCCGCGCTGCCCGCGCCACGGCTCGGCGGCGCCGGCTCCCCGCCCGAGGGGGACTGCGAGGAACTCCTCGCCGACCTCTGGCAGGAGGTGCTCGCCGTCGAACGGGTCGGTCGGCACGACGACTTCTTCGCCATCGGCGGGCACTCGCTGCTCGCCACCCGGCTGCTCACCAAGGTGCGCGACACCTTCGAGACCGAACTTCCGCTGCGCACGATCTTCGAGGCCCGCACGCTGGCCACGCTGGCCCGCCGCATCGAGGAGCGGATGCTCGCCGAGATCGACGCACTGGGCGACCTGAACGACCTCGACGACCCGATCGGCCGGAACGGCCGGAACGACCTCGACGACCCGACCGGCCGGAACGGCCGGAACCGCCCCGGTGCGCCCGGGGTCCCGCACGACCGCACGGCCGACGGCACCACCGGTGCCCGGACGGGGGAGACCGCATGACCGACCAGCCCACCACCGGTCCGGCCCCGGACGCCGAGGCCCGACGGCAGGAACTGCTCCGCCGCCGCCTCGCCAAGGCCAAGGCCGCCAAGGCCGCCGCCGCGGACGGCGCCGCCGACCGCTACGCCGTCACCCCGCGCCCCGCGGGCACCCCCGCGCCGCTCTCCTCGGCCCAGCGCCGGATGTGGTTCCTGGCCCAGTACGAGCCCGACAGCGCCGCGTACCACATCCCGCTCGCCCTGCACATCGACGGTGCGCCCGACCCGGCCGTCCTCGGGGCGGCCCTCACCGACGTCCTCGCCCGGCACGAGGTGCTCCGCACCGTCTACCCGACCGTCGACGGCGAGGTCCGCCCCGAGCCGCTGCCCGCCGAGCGCCTCGCCCTCACCGTCGCCGACGTCCCCGCCGACCGGGTCGACGCCTGGCTGGAGACCGAGGCCCACCGCCCCTTCGACCTCGCCGCCGACCTGCCGCTGCGCGCCGCCCTGCTGCGCACCGGCGACGGCGCCGTGCTCAGCCTGGTGCTGCACCACATCGCCGCCGACGGCTGGTCGATCGGGGTCCTGTTCACCGACCTCGCCACCGCCTACGCGGCCCGGCGGGAGGGCCGCGCCCCGGGGTTCCCGCCGCTGCCCGTCCAGTACGCCGACATCGCGTACTGGCAGCAGACCGGGCTCGCCGCCGAACTCGACCGGCAGCAGACCTGGTGGCAGGAACGGCTGCGCGGCGCGACCGCCACCGTCACGGTGCCCCCCGACCGCCCCCGGCCGGCCGTGGCCGGGACCGCCGGCGACCGGTTCACCGCCGAGCTCGGCGTCGAGCGCACCCGCCGGATCCGGGCGCTCGCCGACCAGACCGGCACCACCGTGTACATGGTGCTGCTCGCGGCCCTGCAGACCGTCCTCGGCCGCTACACCGGCAGCGAGGACGTGACCGTCGGCACCCCGGTCGCCGGGCGCACCCGCGGCGAGACCGAGCCGCTGGTCGGCTGCTTCGTCAACACCCTGGCGATGCGCACCGACCTCTCCGGTGACCCGACCGTCCGCCTGCTGCTCGACCGGGTACGGGAGTCGGCCCTCGGCGCGTTCGGGCACCAGGACCTTCCCTTCGAGCGGCTGGTCGACGCGCTCGGCCCGGAGCGCGAACTGGCCCACACCCCGCTGTTCCAGGTCCTGCTCAACGTCCACAACCAGGCGCAGGCCCGGCCGGGGCTGCCCGGCCACGCCGTCGACTGGCGGCCGATCGGCACCGACACCGCCAAGTTCGACCTGTCGGTGGCCGTCGTCGACACCGGCGGTGAGCTGGTCGCCGACCTCGTCTGGCGCACCGAGCTGTACGACGAGCCGACCGTCCGGCGCGTCCTCGGCCACCTCACCACCGTCCTCGACGCGATGGCCGAGACCCCCGACCGCCCGCTCTCCGGTCTCCCTCTGCTCACCCCGTCCGAGCAGCGGCAGATCGCGGACTGGGACGACACCGCGCGCGACTGGGACCTCGGGGGCACCCTGCACGGCCTGGTCGAGGAGCAGGCCCGCCGCACCCCGGGCGCGCCCGCCGTCCGCGGCGCCGACGGCGTCCTCGACTACGCCGAACTCGACCACCGCGCCAACGCCCTGGCCCACCGGCTGCGCACGCTCGGCGTCGGGCCGGACCGCCCGGTCGGGCTGCTCGTCGAGCGCTCCGCCGCGCTGGTGGTCGGCATGCTCGGCATCCTCAAGGCGGGCGGCGCCTACCTGCCGATCGACCCGGTCTACCCGGACGAGCGCATCCACGGGCTGCTCGCCGCGGCCGGGGCCGCCGCGGTCGTCACCACCGAGGACCTCCGCGACCGGCTCCCCGCCGGGATCCCGGCGGTCGTCCCGGACGGCTCGGCCACGGCCGAGGCCCCCGAGGTGGACGTCCGGCCCGAGCACCTCTGCTACCTGGTCTTCACCTCCGGCTCGACCGGCACGCCCAAGGGCGTCGCCGTCGAGCACCGCAACGTCCGCAACTACCTGCACGGCCTGCGGGAGCGGATCGGCGGTGACCAGGACGGCTGGAACTGGGCACTGGTCTCGACGTTCGCCGCCGACCTCGGCATCACCAACGTGTTCGGCGCGCTCACCGGCGGCGGCTGCCTGCACCTGCTCACCCGCGATCAGGCGACCGATCCGGCGGCCTTCGCCGCCTACGCGGCCGAGCACCGGATCGACGCCATGAAGCTGGTCCCCAGCCACCTGGAGGGACTCGCCGCACACGGCGCCGGCCTCGGCGGGATCCTGCCCGCCCGGCTGCTGATCTGCGCAGGCGAGGCCCTACGGCCCGACCTGGTCGCCCGGATCCGAGCCGCCCGGCCGGACCTGACGCTGCACAACCACTACGGTCCCACCGAGACCACCGTCTCGATGCTCGGCGCACCCGTGCCCGCCGACCTCGGGGACTGCGCGACCGCCCCGCTCGGCCGGCCGTTCGGCAACGTGGGGGCGCACGTCCTGGACGCCCTCCGCCGTCCCGTCCCGGTGGGCGTCCCGGGCGAGCTGTACGTCTCCGGCGCCGGCGTGGCCCGAGGCTACCTCGGCCGCGACGACCTCACCGCCGAGCGCTTCACCGAGGTGGCCGGCCGCCGCTGCTACCGCACCGGCGACCTGGTCCGGCGCCGCCCCGACGGCGCCGTCGAGTTCCTGGGCCGGATCGACCACCAGGTCAAGATCCGCGGCTTCCGGGTCGAGATCGGCGAGGTCGAGGCCGAGCTGACGGCCCGCCCCGAGGTCCGCGAGGCCGTCGTCGTCGCCCGGGGCGAGGGCGCCGCCCGTACCCTGGTCGGCTACCTCGTCCCCGCCGATCCGGCCGCCGCCCCCGACCCGGGCACGCTGCGCGCGGCCCTGCGCACCCGGCTGCCCGACTACATGGTGCCGGCCGCCCTGGTCGTGCTGGCGGCCCTGCCGCTGAACGCCAACGGCAAGGTCGACCGGGCCGCGCTGCCCGAGCCGGTCGCCACCCGGCCCGTCCCGGCGGGCGGCGGTGAGCCGGCCACCGCGACGGAGCACGCGGTGGCCGCCGCCTACCGTCAGGTGCTGGTCGCCGAGGAGGTCGGTGCCGCCGACGACTTCTTCGCCCTCGGCGGTGACTCCTTCTCCGCCGTGCACGCCGTCCGGCTGATCGGCCGCGGGCTCTCGGTGATCGACCTGTTCCAGCACCCCACCGTGCGCGAACTCGCCGCGCTGCTCGACGCCCGGGCCGGCGGCACCGCCGACGAGGGCCCGCGCACCCTGCTGCACAAGCTCACCCGCGGGAACGCCCCGGCGACGGTCAACGTCGTCTGCGTCCCGTACGGCGGCGGCAGCCCGATCACCTTCCAGCCGCTCGCCGACGCACTGCCCGCCGGCCACCGCCTCTACGCCGTCGAGCTGCCCGGCCACGACCCGAGCCGCCCCGACGACGACCTGGTCGAGCTCGACGCGCTGGCCGACACCCTGACCGCACAGATCCGCGAGCGGATCGACGGTCCGGTGCTGCTCTACGGGCACTGCCTCGGCGGCGCGCTCGCCACCGCGCTCGGCTCCCGGCTGGAGGCGGCCGGCGCCGACCTGCGCGGGGTCGCGCTGGGCGGCACCTTCCCCGCCGCCCGGCTGCCGGGCCGGTTCGCGGAGTGGATGGCCCGCAGGCTCCCCGGCGACCGGATGCTCTCCAACCGCTCCTACCTCGACTACCTGCGGGCGATGGGCGGGTTCACGGACGTCTACGACCAGGCCGAACAGGACTTCCTGGTCCGGGCGCTGCGGCACGACGTCCGGCAGGCCGAGGACTTCTACACCCGCGCCTACGGGGACGCCCGCCCGGTCGCGATCGGGGCGCCGATCCTCTGCGTCGTCGGTGAGAAGGACCGGGCCACCCTCCTGTACCAGGAGAGGTACACGGAGTGGGAGCACTTCGGCGAGACCGTCGACCTCGCCGTCGTGCCCCGCGCCGGGCACTACTTCCTCAAGCACCAGGCCGGGGAACTCGCCCGCGTGCTGGTCGAGTTCGCCGCCACCGGCGCGGTCTCGGCCGCGGACCGGGCCGACGCCCGGCGGCCGGCGGCCCGCGCCGAACTCGCCACCTTCGCCAAGGTGGCGATCGGCCAGTTCGTCTCGATGATCGGCACCAGCCTCTCCACCTTCGCGCTCGGCGTCTGGGTCTACCAGCAGACCGGCTCGGCCTTCGACTTCGCGATGATCGCGGTGGCCGCGGTGCTGCCGGCGGTCCTGCTGCTGCCGATCGCCGGTGCGCTCGCCGACCGGGTGGACCGCCGCCGGATCATGATCGTCACCGACACCGTGGCCGCCGCCGGCATGCTCGGCCTCGGCGCGCTGCTCTGGGCCGACCTCCTCCAGGTCTGGCACATCTACGCGGTCGCCTGCACCGGGGCCGTCTGCTCGGCTTTCCAGCGCCCCGCCTACCTGGCCGCGATCACCCAGCTGGTACCCAAGCGCTACCTGGGCCAGGCGAACGGCCTCGCCCAGCTCGGCACGGGCGCCGGCGACATGATGGCCGTCCTGGGCGGCGGCGTGCTGGTCTCGCTGATCGGCCTGCACGGGGTGGTGCTGTTCGACATGGCCACCTTCCTCACCGGCGTCACCTGCCTGCTGCTGGTGCGCTTCCCGGACGCGATGTTCGACCGGCAGGAGGAGCCGCTGCTCCGCGAGGTGGTGACCGGCTGGCGGTACATCGTGCGCCGGCACAGCCTGGTCGCGATGGTGGTCTTCTTCGTGGTGTTCAACTACCTGTTCGCCGTCGCCACCGTGCTCATCACCCCGATGGTGCTGGCGGGCGGCTCGGCGGTCCAGCTCGGCGTGATCACCGCGCTCGGCGGGCTCGGGGCGATGACCGGCGCCCTGGTCATGGCCCTCTGGGGCGGCACCCGCAGACGCACGTTCGGCATGATCGGCTTCACCTCGGTGGTCGGTCTCGCCGCCGTCCTGACCGGCAGCCGTCCCGAGGCCGCGCTCACCGCCTGCGGGCTCTTCGTCCTCTGGGCCGCGATGATGATCCTCAACTCGCACTGGATGGCGCTGATCCAGACCAAGGTCGGGATGGAGCTCCAGGGCCGTGTCCTGGCCACCAACCAGATGCTCGCGATGTCGATGATGCCGCTCGGCTTCCTCACCGCGGGGCCGCTCTCGGACCACGTCTTCGAGCCGCTGATGCGCCCCGGCGGCGCGCTCGCCGACTCGGTGGGCCTGGTCCTCGGCACCGGACCGGGCCGCGGGGCGGGACTGCTGCTCGTCGTGGTCGGCCTGGTGCTCACGGTCTGGGGCGTGCTGGGACTGGCCTACCGGCCGCTGCGGCTGCTGGAGGACCTCCTCCCGGACGCGCTGCCGGACGCCGAGATCGGCGACAAGGACGCCATCCAGGCCGAGGCCGACCGCCGGCTCGCCCAGACCGAGGCGGCCCGGGCCGGGCGCACCGGCCGCACCGGGCGTCTCACCGGTGCCCGGGTACCGAGACCGGCCGGTGCCCCCGAGCCGGTCGAGGACGACCCGGCCGACCGGGTCCCCGCCTCCACGGCCCGCCGCTAGCGGCCCCCGGGCCGACCAGCGGCCTCACCCCGGCGGACGCGCCCGCTCCCGAAGGAGGCTCCCGTTTCCGGAAGGCGCGTTCCCGGAGGACGCCCCCGCCCTCCCGCTCCGACGAGCGGGAGGGCGGGGGCGTCCGCGTGGCGCCTACTTCGCGCGCGTGAAGGAGTAGTTGAACTCCGCCGTGCCGAAGGACTGCATCAGCCGGATCCAGAACGGCATGGTCATCTCCAGCGCCCGGGCCCCCGCGATGTCCCCGAGGTCGATCACCGAGCCCGCCGGCCATCCGAACTCGGCCAGCACCGCCACGACCTCGGCCTTGGCGTCGGCGTCGTCCCCGGCCACGAAGACGTTGTGCTCGCCCGGCAGCCGGGCGGGGTCCACCATCAGCGGCGCGGTCAGGGTGTTGAGCGCCTTCACCACCCTGGTCCGCGGGAACTCCCGCTGGATCCGCTCGCCGACACTGTCGGTGTTGACCGGGTCCAGCGTCACCGCGCCCTCGGGGGAGAACACCAGCGGGTTGGAGAGGTCGATCAGGACCTTCCCCGCCAGCCGCTCCGCACCCGCCGCCCGCAGCGCGTCCAGGGACACCGTCCCGGCGGTCGCGTTCACCACCACCGCGCCGAACTCCGCGGCGTCCGCGAACGTGCCGGCGTGCCCGGTCGGCCCGGCCTGCTCGGCCCAGGCCACCGCGTTCTCGTTCCCCCGGGAACGCGAACCGATCGTCACCTCGTGACCGAGTGCCACCAGCTTGTCCGCAATCGTCCGGCCCACCCCACCGGTACCCAGGACCCCGTACCGCACAACCGCACCACCCGTCACTCGGAAGCCTGCCGCGACGACCATAGAGCAGCCCGCCCGGCCTGTCCGGTGAACGCCGCGAACGGCCGACCGCCGAGTGGACCACCTCCGCTGGTGGCCCCACCCGCCCCGCCGAACCATGGGCGCCATGAACCGAACCACCCACCCGTGCCGGACCGCCCTCCGGGGCCCGACACCGCCCCGCCGCCCGGGCACCCGCAGCCTGCCGCGCGCCGCGGCCGTGCTCACCGGCCTCGCCCTGCTCGCCCCGGCCGCCGCAGGCACCGCCCGGGCCGACGTCAGCACCGTCTCCTTCTCCGCCGACCGCACCGCCTGGGACCGCGACGAACCCGCGCTGAGCCCCGCCGAGGTCGGCAGGTCCGACTTCGGCGTCCGCTTCTCCACTCCGCTCAACGGCCAGGTCTTCGCCCAGCCCCTGGTCATCGGCCCGACCGTCGTCGTCGCGACCGAGACCAACCACGTCTACGGCATCGCCGCAGGCACCGGGAAGATCACCTGGCACCGGGAGATGGGCCCCGCCTGGGCCTCGGCGGCCATCGGCTGCTCCGACCCCGGCCCCAACGTCGGCACCACCTCCACCCCCGTCCACGACCCCGCCACCGGCACCGTCTACCTCACCAGCAAGGTCGACGACGGCCCCGACGACAAGCACCCGCACTACTACGTGCACGCCGTCGACGCGCAGACCGGGGCCGAACGCAGCGGCTGGCCCGTCACCGTCCAGGGCGACCCGGTCAACGCGCCCGGCAAGCCGTTCAACGCCTACCGCTCCCTCCAGCGCCCGGGGCTGCTCCTCCTCGACGGCAGGCTCTACTTCGGCTTCGGCTCGCTCTGCGGCATCGGCGACTACATCGGCACGCTGGCCGGCCTCGACACCCGGACCCGCAAGCTCACCCTGTTCTCCACCGTCGCGGGCTCCGACACCCAGCGCGCCTCGATCTGGATGGCCGGCAGCGGCCTCGTCTCGGACGGCCCCGGCCGGTTCTTCCTCACCACCGCCAACGGCCAGGGCGCCGGCGCCTCGCCGGCCGTGGGCCCGGGCAACCGGCCGCCCGGCGGCCTCGGCGAGTCGGTGGTCCGCTTCGCCGTCGACGCGGACGGCGGCTTCGCGCCCGCCGACTTCTTCAGCCCCACCAACAACGCCACCCTCGACAAGCGGGACACCGACCTCGGCTCCGGCGGCCCGGTCGCCCTGCCGTCCTCCTTCGGCACCCCCACCCACCCCCGCCTGCTCGTCCAGGTCGGCAAGGACGGCCGGATCTTCCTGCTCGACCGCGACGACCTGGGCGGCATGGGCCAGGGCCCCGGCGGGACCGACAAGGTGGTCGGGCTCACCGGCCCCTACGGCGGTGTCTGGGGCCACCCGGCGGTCTGGGGCGGCGACGGCGGCTACGTCTACACGGTCGAGAACTTCGGCAAGCTGCGCGCCCTCAAGTACTCGGTCACGGCCGCCGGCAGCCCGCAGCTCAGCAGCGCCGGCACCAGCGCCGGGGACTTCCTGAAGATGTCCGGCTCGCCCGTGGTCACCTCGGACGGCACCCGCTCCGGCTCCGCCCTGGTCTGGGTGATCTGGTCCGGCACCGGCCAGTACGGCGAGGGCGGCGAACTGCGCGCCTACGACCCCGTCCCGGTCGACGGCGTCCTCAAGCTGCGCCGCTCCTTCCCGCTCGGCACGGTCAGCAAGTTCTCCGTCCCGGCCACCGACAAGGGACGGATCTACGTCGGCACCAAGGACCACCGCCTGGTCGCCCTCGGACGCCCGGGCGCCTTCGCCTGAGCGGTGGCCGTCCCCCCGCGTCCGCCCGGCCTCACGTGCCGGGCCTGACGGAGAACAGCACGGCCACCGCCGCCACCAGTGCGGCGCCCGGCGCCAGGCCCGCCCACAGGCGGGCCCGGCGTACCAGGTAGGCCAGCGGCCACTGGACCGCCAGCAGTACCACGGTCGTGAGCAGCAGACGGTCCGACAGGGCCAGTCCCGCGTAGGTCTCCGGGCAGGATCCGGGCTCGAAGCACGGGTCGGTCGTCATCTCCGCCACCCCGCGCAGGGGCAGCGCGAACAGCAGGCACGCTCCCGTCACCAGTGTCGAGCGCACCGGCACCAGCCACCACCCGGTCCGGTCCCGGCCCGCGATTCTCCTCATGGCCGGATCCTGCCCGGCCGCACCGCCGCCCCGTCAGCGCACGGGTACTCAGTTCCCGTGCGCGACGTACTCAGAGCCGGGCGGTGACCGTCTTCGGGCGCCGGTACTCCTGGAGGGCGAGGACGGAGAGGTCGGTGCCGTGGCCGGAGGCGCCGCGACCGCCGTGGGGGAGTTCGGCGGTCTGGACGAGGTGGCAGTTGATCCAGGTCTCGCCTGCGTCCAGGCGGGCCGTGAGGTCGAGGGCGGTGGGGAGGTCGCGCGTCCAGACACTCGCCCCGAGGGCCTGCGGGACGGAGTTGGCGAGGGCGAGCGCGGCCTCGACGGTGGGGGCGTGCTGGACGGTGAGCAGCGGGCCGAAGACCTCCTCCAGGACGGCGGGGTCGTCGTCCGGGAGGTCGGCGAGCAGGCGGGCCGGGCGCCAGAGGCCGTCGGTCCGGCCGGGTGCGGCGGGCGATCGCTTGGCGGCGGACGCGGCGACGATGCGGTCGTAGCGGGCGGCCTGGTCGGGGTTGTTGAGCGGGCCGAAGTCCCGGCCGGCCCGCCGCTCGGCGAACGCGGCGGTGAGCGCGGCGAGGACGTGTTCGTAGTGGTCGGACAGGGTGATCACCCGGGCAGGGGCGGCGCAGCTCTGGCCGGCGTTGTAGGTGCACGCCTCGGCGAGCGCGGACCAGGTGTGCGCGGGGGCGTCGGGCAGGACGAGGACGGGGCTGTTGCCACCGAGTTCCAGGCTGACCCGGCGGTGACCGGCCCGGGCGGTGACGTCGGCGCCGGCGGTGGCGCTGCCGGTGAAGGCGATCAGGTCGACGTCGCCGGCGACCAGCAGCCGTCCGGTCTCCCGGTCGCCGGGCAGGACGGTGAGCACGTCCTCGCCGAGCGCCTCGGCGGCGTGGGTGGCGAGCAGGGCGGCCGACTCGGTGGTGGTCTCGGCCGGTTTGACCACGACGGTGTTGCCCGCGGCCAGCGCCGGGGCGCCCCGCCAGGCGGCCATCAGCAGCGGGTAGTTCCACGGGACGACGGCGGCGACCACGCCGACCGGCTCCCAGCGCACCCAGCTCTCGTGGCCCGGGAGGTAGCGGCCGGCGGCGGGCGCGCTGTCGGTCCGGGCGGCGCCCGCGTAGAACCGGAACAGGTCGGCGGCCTGCAGGATCTCGCCGGTCGCCTCCGCCTCGGGCTTGCCGGTGCCGGCCTGCTCCAGCACGGTGTACTCGGTGAGGTGCCGTTCGACGAGGTCGGCGAGCGCGTCCAGGCGGCGCTCGCGCTCGCGCGGGGTGAGCGCGCGCCAGCGCGCCCCGGCGGCGCGGGCCCGGGCGACGGTCTCGGTGACCCTCCCGGCGCGGGCGGGCACCAGGGTGCCGCGGGTGTGGCCGGTGCGCGGGTCGGTCAGGTGGATCGAGGGTTCGGTGGACGGTTCCATGGGTGGGCCTCCCGGGCCGGGGCAGCAGGGGGTTGCGGAGCGGTCGGTGGTGGCGGGGCGCTCACCGGTGCGGGGCGGGTCCGGTGGCGGGCGGTCTCACAGGTCGTAGGCGCGCAGCCAGAGTTCGAGCGTGAGCACCAGCCAGAGCTTGCCGCCCTGACGCGGTAGCAGGGTGCCTTCGCGTCGCATCCAGGTACGGACGGTGTCGGGGCGGACCAGGCCGCGCTCGCGGGCCGTGCGGCCGAGCAGCAGGTCGCCGGAGAGGTCGCGCAGCGGGCCGTGCAGCCACTGCTGGACCGGCACCCGCATGCCGCTCTTCGGCCGGTCGACGACGGCCCCCGGCAGCAGGTCCCGGACGGCCTCCTTGAGCACCCACTTCTCCACCGTGCCGCGGAGCTTGAGCGTCGGCGGGGTGGCGAAGGCGTGGTCGACGACGTGTCGGTCGAAGAGCGGGGAGCGGCCCTGGACGCCCTGCGAGGCGGTCAGCCGTTCGACCTTGGTGAGGATGTGGTGGGCGCCCTTGGTCCGCAGGTTGCAGTGGAGCAGCTGGTTGAGGAGCGTGTGCATCGGCCCGGGCCGCAGGTACGGGGCGACGAAGCGGCGCGGCTGCGGCTCGCCGGCCAGCGCGCGCAGCGCCTCCGGGGTGAGCAGCCGGGGCAGGTCCTCGTAGCACTTGCGGTAGGACCGCAGGTACGCCTCGGCCCGCGCCTCGGGGTCCGGGTCGTCCCGGTGCATCTCGTGGACCAGCATCGGCAGGTTCTTCGGGCCGCCGAACACCGGGTCACCGCCCTCGCCGTTGAGCGAGACGGTGATCCCGTCGCCGGAGACGGCCTCGGCGAGCATCAGGTTGGGGACGGTCAGCGGATCCCCGACCGGGCTGTCGAGCAGGGCGACGGTGTCGGCGAGCCGGGCGGCGACCTCGGTGCCGGAGACGGTGAGGACCCGGTGGGTCGTCCCGCAGTGGCTCGCCACCAGGCCCGAGTAGCCGAGTTCGTTGGGGAGGTCGTCGCCGAAGCTGATCGAGTAGGTGTGCACGGGGCGGTCGTGCAGCCGGGCGGCGAGCGCGGTGACCAGGGAGCTGTCGACGCCGCCGGAGAGCAGGACCGCGACCGCCTCGCCGGCCGGCAGCCGCCGCTCGGTGGCCCGTTCCAGCAGCGACCGCAACTCCTGCGCGTACCCGGCGGGCGGGACGAGCCCGTCGTCGGGGAGCAGTTCGGCGGGCTCCCAGTAGGGCTCCTGGTGGGCGGAGCCGTCGGACGCGAGCCGCAGGACCCGCCCGGGCAGGGCCTCGTGGACGCCGCGCACCAGGGTCTCGTCGCCGGGCAGGTAGGCGAAGGTGAGGAAGGAGCGGACGGCGGCGAGGTTGAGCCCGGTGTCGAGCGCGGGCCAGTGGCGCAGCGTGCGCAGCGAGGTGGACGCGGCCCAGCAGCCGTCGGCGCGGGCGTAGAAGAGCGTGCGGGCGCCGGCGTGGTCGCGGATCAGGACGAGGTCGGGGCCGTCGACCACGGCGAGGGCGAACATCCCGTCGGCGCGCCGGACGCCGTCGGAGCCGAGCCGGAGCCAGAGCCGCAGCAGGAGTTCGCCGTCCGGGCAGGTCCCGGGTGCGGGGGCGCCGGCGGCGGCGAGGGCGGAGTGCAGCTCCGGCCGGTTGTGCAGGGTGACCTCGCCGACGGCGGTGGTGCCGTCGACGGTGAACGGGCCGGTGGCGAAGCCGGGTTCGCCGTGGATCAGGGCGGCCTGGCCGCCCCTGCCGCCCCCGCCCGCCGGGGCGCCGGATTCGTGGAGTGCCGTGCCGGTGAGCGAGGCGAGGTGGGCGCGGGCCCGGTCGGCGTCGGGGCCGGCGCAGGCGCAGCAGCGGGGCATGGGGGAGTGGTGCCTTTCGTCGAGGGGCCGGCGGCGGGGCGCGGCGGGTCAGCCGAAGTCGTCGCCGTCCCAGTCGTCGCCGGAGTCGTCCCAGCCGTTGTCGGTGTCGTCCCATCCTGCGTCGGACCCGGTGTCGGACCCGCCGCCGTCGGAGCCCCCGCCCCCGCCGCCGTCGGAGGTCTGCTGCCGTTGGGCGGCCTGGCGCAGCGCCTCCTCCTCCGCCTCGGACAGCGTCTCCGGGGGCAGTTGCGCGGCGGTGATCGCCGCGGCGCCGGCCACGCCGAGGGCGCCGACCACCACGCCGAGCCGGCCGCTGAAGGAGGTGCGGTTGACGGTGACGTGTCCGCCTGCCCAGACGGTGCGCCCGTACCCGATGTCGCGGCCGTACTCGGTGGTGCCGTCGGTGTGGAGCCGCTTGACGAGGTCCCGGCCGAGCCGTTCGTCGGTGCCGGACCGGCCGAGGCTGTCCTGCCAGTGGACGAGGTGGCCGGCGCCGCGCCGGCGCCACTCGCTGCGGCCGTCCTCGTACCGCCGGTGCAGTTGGCCGTCGGCCAGCAGTTCGTCGCGGTAGCCGAGGTGGCGTGCGTTGCTCATGGTCGAGGGGTCCTCACACGTCGGGGGGCGGGTCGGTCGGTCAGGGGGTGGGCCAGCTGAGGAAGCCGGCCTCGCGGGCGGTGCGGACCCGGCTCCGCAGCGGGGTGCGGCGCGGGCCGGTGGCGCCGCCCCGGACCTGGCGGATCGCGGTGTGCAGCAGCCTGGCCGGTCCGACGGCGGCCAGTTCCACGGTCCGGCCGCCGCCGAGCCAGGCCCGCTCCTCGGGGCGCAGCCCGGCGGGGAGCAGGCCCCGGTAGGCGTGCGGGCCGCGGCCGGTGGTGAGGTGGAGGGCGGTGGCGTGCCGGGGGACGAGGCCCATCGAGCGGACCCGGACACCCGCGGGCCCGTCCACCGCGCCGCCGCTGCCGTACTCCGCCCGGACCCGTTCGAAGCAGGCCAGCCCGGTCGGGCTGGCGTCGTGCAGCACGTGGACCACGGCGTCGCCCGCCCGCTCCAGGGCCGCCGTCAGCCGCGGGTCGAGCGGCAGCCCGTCGGCGGCGACGATCGGGCAGGCGGCCTCCAGGTGCAGGTCGTTGGCCACCAGCATGGCGGCGATCGCGGGGCTCTGGCAGACCAGCAGCCGGGGCAGCCCGTAGTCGTAGAGGTCGCCCTCGGCAGCGGTCCGGGTGCCGGGGGTCACGGCCGCTGCGGAATCCAACGGCGGTAGCAGGCCCGGCAGTTCGTCACGCCGGCTGGCCAGGGCGGCGGCGAACCGGCCGTACCGCACCGGTGGCGCCAGGGTGTACGGGATCCGGCGCGGGCCGGCGTGCAGCGGCTGGAGCACGCGGCACAGCTCGTAGTAGAGCTGGCGTTCGGTGTAGCGCAGGCCGCCGGGCGCCCCGGCCCGGTCGGCGGCGACGGTCAGTGCGCCGTCCAGCAGCGGACGCAGGGTCATGCGGTGCCCTTCCGGGTGGGCCCGGGCCCGTGGCCGGGCTGCTCCTCGGGCCAGGTCAGGAAGCCGACGGCCAGAGCTCGCCGGCGGGTCTCGATCGGGTTCTCGGGCCGGTCGGGCCGCCGGGGCGCCGGGATCCCGGCGGGGCCGCCGGCGGTGCCCCGCCCGCCGGCCCGTTCGGCGGCCCGGACGGCGACGGCCAGCAGCCGCTTCGGCGGCAGGGCGGCCAGCGGGCTCCACCAGCCCTCGGCGAACCAGGCGCGCTCGCCGCCGGTGAGCCCGGGCACCGTCCGCTCCAGGCGGGCCTGCAACTCCTCGGAGCGGTGCGGGTCGCGCAGCAGGACGAACTTGTCCTGGTCGACGAGCACCGTGCGGACCGGGAGGCCCGCGTCGAGGACCCGCCGGCCGCGCAGTGCGGCTCGGGCGTCGGCCACCAGCAGGCAGCCCTGCGGCGAGGCGTCGTGCAGCACCACCACGGGAAGGCCCGCGGGGACGGCGCGCAGGTCGGTCACGAGCAGCGCGCGGTGGCGGCGGGGGTAGTCGTTGGCCTGGAGGAAGGTGGTCACCGTCCGGTCCGGGCAGAGCAGGACGAACGCCGGTTCGGCGGGCGGCGGGCCGGGCCGGACGAGGTCGTCCTCCACCAGCCCGGACGGCAGCGTCCCGTAGACCTTCTTCCACCGGTCGACCACGGTGCGCCGGAAGTCGTCGGCGTCCCAGCGCAGCTCGACCGGTGCGGGCGGCGCGGGCGTGTCGGCGAGCCAGAACTGGCGGACGCCGGTGCCGATCAGGACCATCCCGCCGAGGGCCAGCAGCACGGTGAGCGAGCCGTTCAGCGCGAGGCCGACGACCATGGCCGCGATCCCGAGCACGCCCAGGCACGAGCCGCCGCCCCGGCTGCCGAGGAAGGACGGCTCGGGCCGGCCGCGCCGTTGCAGGGCGTACCGCAACTGGCCGACGGTGCAGGCCAGTCTGCCGTCCAGGGTGAGCTTGGCGGTCAGCTTGCGGATCCGCAGGTCGTTGAGCCCGGTGCCCTCGGACTTCGGGTCGAGGGCGAAGTCCTTGCGGCAGTACGAGCAGCGGTGCCCGCCGCGCTCGCGCTGGCGCAGGCTCTTCGCACAGTGCGGGCAGATCATCGGGGCACCTCCGGGGTCGCCGTGTCCGGATCCGTCGGGCGGTCGGGCCAGCTCAGGAACCCGAGGTCCGAGGCCGACGCGCGCGCGTCGGCGGGCTCGTCGGCCGGGCCGGGGCGCTTGTCGAAGGTCTTCGCCACGGCCCGCTCGGCGGCCTGCTCGGCCGCCGCCAGCACCCGCTTGGGCGGCTGGGCGGCGATCGGGCTCCACAGCCCCGCGGTGTACCAGGCGAGTTCCTCCCGGGTGAGTCCCGGGAGCCGCGCCAGCTGTTCCGCGAGGGGCTCGCGCAGCCGGCGTTCGTACAGCTGCACCGTCCGCTCGCCCCCGGCGAGGGCGGTGCGCGCCGAGAGCCCGGCGTCGACGACCCGGCGGCCGGGCAGCGCGGCGCGGGTGTCGGCGACCAGCAGGCAGCCCTGCGGGGAGGCGTCGTGCAGGACCACGACCGGCACCCCGGCGGGTATCTCCTCCGGACGGCCCACGAGCAGGGCGCGGTGGCGTCCGGGGAAGTCGTTGGCGTGCAGGAAGGCCGTCACCGTCGGGTCCGGGCAGAGCACCGCGAGAGCCGGGGTGCCGGCCGGGCGGACCGGCACGACGGCGGCGTCGTCGACGACGCCCGTGGGCAGGGCGCCGTAGGTGCTCGTCCAGGAGGCCAGGACCGAGTCCCGGAACCGCCGGGCCGTCCAGTTGACGGGGGTCAGGAGGGGATCGGTCCAGCGGCGCTGCTCGTCCTGCCACGTCCGGAGCTGCTCGGTCCACCGGTCGTGCGAGCGCTGCCACTCCCGCCGCAGGCGCGGGAGCTTGCGGCGTTCCTGCACGATGACCAGCAGGCCGAACAGGAACCAGAGGCCGAGCGCGGCCGGCGCGAGGGCGAGGAGCCGGTGCCCGGGCACCAGGACGGCCCAGAGGACGGCGGCGGCCAGCGGGACGACGGCGCCGGCCGTCGCGCAGCCCGGTCTGTCCGCGTCGGCGGTGGGTTCGGGCGGGGCCTCCGGCGGGCGGGCCCGCTCGGCCCGGGGGAGCTGCCGCGTCACGACGGACCAGCGGAGCTGGTCGGTGGTGCAGACGAGCCGGCCGCCGTCCGTGAGCCGGTCCGCGTGCTGCCGCAGCCGGAGGTCGGTCAGGCCCTGGTCGAGCTTCGGTTCCAGGGCGAAGCGGCGCCGGCAGCGGGTGCAGCGGCGGTCGGTGCGCTCGCGCCGCAGCAGCCGCTGCCGGCAGTGCGGACAGATCACCGCGGCACCTCCAGGGCGGCCGCCAGGCGGCGCAGCCGGGCGGCCAGCCGTTCGCGGGCGCTGACCCCGCCCACCTGCTGTCCTCGTTCCACGGCCCGCAGCGCCTCGGCGAGTTCGGTGTCCTGCCGGCGCTCCGCCTCGGCGGCGGTGATCGCGTAGTCCTCGTGATCGATGCCGTAACCGGTGTTGGCGGCGAGGATGTTGAGCGGTTCGGTGCCCCGGTTGGCGAAGGAGTGCGGCATCAGCTCGGGGATCCGGATCAGCAGCCCGGGTGTCAGCGGGACGTCCACCACCCGGCGCCGCTCGGCGTCGTACAGGCCGCAGGCCGCGTGGCCGAGGCTGAGAACCAGGTGCTCACCGCCGTGGGCGTGCGGGGTGAAGGCGCTGCGCGGGGCGACGATGCCGAGTTTGTAGGTGGCGTTCGACGGCCGCTCGGGCGAGGTCTTGGCGTCGCCGACCAGGTAGTGGGCGAACTGGCCCTCGTCGATGAAGCGGAGCAGTTCCTCACCGGCGGGCCCGTGCACGGTGTCCGGGCCCAACTCCCGTGCGCCCTCGCGGTCGGCGAGCAGGACGCGGCCGTCCGGGCGGAGCCGGTACAGGTCGACCCCGGCCGGTAGCCGCCCGGCGAGCCGTTCGAGCTCGCGCAGCCCGGATTCTATGGACATCGGCCACCCACCCCCACGTTGACCGCAGCGACGTCATTCCCGGTGACGTCGACCGACCCGTGACCGGTTCCCGTCCTCCGGGGCCGGCCTTGTGGATCTTACGCAGGGTGGGTGAACGCGCAAGGGTCAGCGTCCGCGGGCGACCACGAATCCGGGCAGGGCCAGCAGGAACTCCCGCGCCTCGACGGTCCGCTCGACCGCGTCGGCGTCCTCGCCGGCCGGTTCGGGCAGGTCCGCGACGATGCCCTCGATCTCCCGCTCGGCGGCCGCGACCAGCCCGGCGGCGGCCTCCTGGGCGCCGGCCAAGCAGTCGTACGCCGCCATCCGGTCGAGCAGCCAGTGGACGTCGTCGGCCGCGTCGGGGCCGCGCTGGGCCCGGGTGCTGCTCAGGTACCGTACGACCCGGGCCCGTTCGGCGGGCGTGGCGCGTTCCAGCAGGTGGATCAGCATGAGGGTGCGCTTGCCCTCCCAGAGGTCCCCGGCGATCTCCTTGCCGTACTCCTCGGCCGTTCCGACCAGGTTGAGCACGTCGTCCTGGATCTGGAAGGCGGCGCCGAGGTACCAGCCGAACCGGTCGAGCCGGGACGCGTCCGTGGAGGCCCCCTCGGCGACCAGCAGGCCGGAGCGGCACGGGTAGAGGAAGGTGTACCAGGACGTCTTCTTGAGGCACATCCGGTAGTAGTCGGTGGCGGTGAGGTCGCAGACGTTGTCCCGGATCCAGCCGATCTCCAGCGCCTGTCCCTCCAGCGACTGGCGGCACATCAGCTCGGTCTCCTCGAACAGCCGCCAGGCGAGCTCCCCGCCGAGCGCCCGCCGGTTGGCCATCACCCGGCGCAGTCCGAGCAGGTTGGTCGCGTTGCCGACGTTCAGCGCCACCTCGACGCCGTACCGGGCGGGGAGCGTGGGCGACCCGCGGCGCAGCTCGCTGCCGTCCTGGATGTCGTCGTGGATCAGGAAGGCGTTGTGGAACAGCTCGACGGTGACCGCCGGGTTGAGCGCCCGCTCCGCGGAGCCGCCGAACGCGGTGCAGGTGACCAGGCAGAGCGCTGCGCGCAGGCCCTTGCACGGACGGGCCGGGTAGTCGGCGGTGAGCTCGTAGAGGTACGGCGGGCTCTGTTCGGGGATGTGGCGGAGCAGCTCGGCGACGGTCCGCTCGCGGTACCGGGCGAGGACCCGTTCGACCAGCGGCGCCCCGACGGCCGTCGGACCGGCCGCCGTGCTCACCCGTTCGGCCGGGCGGAGGAGCCGTCGCCGGTGGCGTCCCCGGCCCCGCCGGTCGGCCCGCGCTGGGGACCGAAGGCGCTCTGCATGGTGCGGTTGGCGAAGCCGGGGGCGAGGCTGCTCAGGTTGAGCAGCAGTTCGAGGACGTCGTGCGCGTTGGTGGCGAGCCGCTCGGCCTGCTCGGACACCTCGCCGGTGGTGGCCGCGAGCACCCGGGTGCTGACCGCGTCGATCAGCTGGTGGGTGTTCTCCGAGACCCGGCGGACCAGTTGGTCGAACTCCTCCTGGTCGACGCGGTGCTCGCCGGTCAGCCGGGCGGTGGCCGCCTTGGCGTCCGCCAGTCCGGCGGAGAGCTCGCGTTCCAGGACGGCGGCGGCTTCCATGACGGCGCGCGAGCCCTGCTCGCCCAACTCGCTGAACCGACCGGCGTCGGGCATGGCTGACCTCCTGGTTCGCGCCCCGGACGGGCCGGGGCGGGCCGGGCCGACGCGGAGCAGGGCGCCGGTCTCGATGGCTGATGGTACACGGCCATGTGCGGAGCGTGTCCATGGTCCTCCGGTGGTGCCGCGCCCGTGCGCACCCGTGCCGACGTGCGCCGGAGCCTCCCCGGCGCGCGTTGTGCGCCGCGCGCCGGTGCCCTGCGGGCCGGGCGGCCGGCGGCCCGGCGCGTCTGGCGCCGACCGCCTCCGGTCACTGGTAGTAGTTGCGTGGTCGCGGATCGGTCCGCGCCCGGGGGGTGCTGGACGACGACGGCACGAGGAGCGGTCATGGGTGGCAGAGAGCGCCCGCCGAAGGCGCGGAACGCGCGTCCCGGCAGGCGGGCGACGGGCCCGCAGGCGGGCGGACAGGCGGTGGACGCCCGGGTGGAGATCGCCCGGCTGGAGGGCTACCTGGCCTGGGAGGCGGAGGTGGCGGCGGCCGAACGGGACGCCCGGGCCTTCGCCGACCGGTTCCCCTGGCTCTCGCCCGACGACCGGGAGGCGCTGGAGCGCGCCTACGCGGACGACCGCCTCCGGTACGCCGAGGAGGTCGTGGACCGGGCGGTCGAGCGGTGCCGGCAGCTCGCCGCCCGCTACCGCTCCGAGTGCCGCCGGATCTGCGCGCGGTGGGCGGCCGTCTGCCTCTCCGTGGCGCTGGCGGCGGCGCTGCTCGCCGCCCTTCCGGCGGCCCTGCACGGCTGACGGCCACCGGTTGCGCGACCGGGGCCCGCCGCACACCTTGAACCCAAGGAATGCGGCGGGCCCCGGTCGCGCGGGGGCGTCCGGGTCAGTGGTGCCCGTGGCCGCTGGTGATCTCCTCGTGCTCCTCGGCGGTCGGCTTGGTGATCTGGCCGCCCCCGCCGTAGAAGCCGCGGGAGAGCTTGGCGCGGGTGCGCGTCAGCAGCCCGGTCCTGCGGGCCACCCCGTTCTCGTCCACCTCGGCCGGCAGCTCGACGGGCTGCGGCTGGTCGTGCGAGGTGAGCGTGTACAGCCGTCCGGGCGGCAGCGGCGCGTGCACCTCGACGAACTCGCCGTGCTGGAGGCGCTTGATGACGCCGGTCTCGCGCCCGTGCAGCACCTTCTCCCGGTCGCGTCGCTGGAGGCCCAGGCACCACCGCTTGGTGATGACGAAGACCACGACCGGCGCCACGAAGAACGCGATCCGCACCGCGTTGGTGATCGAGTTGATCGACAGGTGGAAGTGGGTGGCCAGCAGGTCGTTGCCGCCGCCGGCCAGCAGGACCAGGTAGAGGCTGATCCAGGCGGCCCCGAAGGCGGTGCGCACCGGGGCGTTGCGCGGCCGGTCGGCGATGTGGTGCTCGCGCCGGTCGCCGGTGATCCAGGCCTCCAGGAAGGGGTAGGACCAGATCGCCACCAGGACCAGCGGGAAGATCATCAGCGGTACGAAGACACCCAGGTTCAGGGTGTGGCCCCAGAGCCCGATCTCCCAGCCCGGCATGATCCGGATCAGGCCCTCGGAGAAGCCCATGTACCAGTCGGGCTGGGCGTCCGTGGACACCTGGTCGGGCCGGTAGGGGCCGTACGCCCAGATCGGGTTGACGGTGGCGATCGCCGCCATGGCCGAGATGACGCCGAACACCAGGAAGAAGAAGCCGCCGGCCTTGGCCATGTAGACCGGCATCAGCGGCATCCCGACGACGTTCCTGTTGGTCCGGCCGGGCCCGGCGAACTGGGTGTGCTTGTGGTAGAAGACCAGGATCAGGTGGGCCACCAGCAGCCCCAGCATGATCCCCGGGATCAGCAGGATGTGCACGGTGAACAGCCGCGGGATGATGACCACGCCCGGGAACTCGCCGCCGAAGATGAAGAACTGGAGGTACGTGCCGACGATCGGCACGGCGAGGATCGCGCCCTCCATGAACCGGATGCCGGTGCCGGAGAGCAGGTCGTCGGGCAGCGAGTAGCCCATGAAGCCGTCGAACATGCCGAGGAACAGCAGCAGCGCGCCGAACATCCAGTTGATCTCGCGCGGCTTGCGGAACGCCCCGGTGAAGAAGACGCGCATCATGTGCACGAACATGGCGGCGACGAAGACGATGGCGGCCCAGTGGTGGATCTGCCGGATCAGCAGGCCGCCGCGGAGGTCGAAGCTGATCTCCATCGTCGAGGCGAAGGCCTCCGACATCGGGACGCCCCTGAGGGGCACGTACGAGCCCTCGTAGATGACCTCGCCCATCGACGGGATGAAGAACAGCGTCAGCCAGACACCGGTCAGGATGATGATGATGAAGGTGTAGAGGCAGATCTCGCCCAGCATGAAGGACCAGTGGTCCGGGAAGATCTTGCGCAGGTTGGACCTGGACAGGGCGTAGATGCCGAGCCGCCCGTCGGCCCAGTCGGCGAACGCCTCGACCTTGTTGGCCGGTGCCGCGCGGGTGCTGGTGGCCGGTGCCGGGCTCGGCTGCTGACCGGCTCTCACGACGGGCTCCCCGGTGTCCGCTGCGGAACGTCCTGGACGCCCGGCCGCTGAGCTGCCGGCCGGCGGAGTGATGTGATCATCGGACCTCTCGATGCGGGGGAGCCGGGTACACCGGCGCGCGGATCCGCCGACCCGCCGCCCCCGTTGCTCAAAGTGATGGAGCGCTTACTCTGACATGCTGTCGGCACCGCGCCGACTGTGCACGTCCATCGGCCCGTCCGGCCGCTCGTGTCGGCTCGCCCGAGGGTCCCCCGTCGCCTCCGGCGGCCGGGATGCTGCGCCCGGGTGCTGTGCCGGGGCGCCGGAGCGTTTGGTGCGCGCCGTGCCCGGGGAGGGCGTGGCGGCGGGCCTACGCTGCGCCAATGGTGGATCACCGGGAACTCTTCGAGGACGTGACGACCGACCTGGCCCGGGCCGGGTTCGACACCGGACGGGGGCCGTCGGGCCTGCGGATCGGTCACCGCCCCCAGGGGGTGGTAGTGGACTGGCGGCCGGTTGACCCGGCCGACGGGGCGGGCGGGTCCGACGAGGTGGAGCGGGCCGACCCGCCGCCGGTCGAGGGGATCAGGGCGGCGGTCACCGGTGCGGTCGCCGTGGTCCTGCGGGAGTCCGGCTACCAGGTGGCCGCGACCGGACGGGACGAGCTGCTGGTCACCGCCGGCCCCGCGCGGGCCGTCGAGGCCCCGGCCGGGTCGGCCCGCGACGAGGTCGCCGTTCCGGAGCAGTGGTGGGGCTGACCGGTGCGGCTTCGCGGCCCGGGCGCAACCCCATGGTTGCGCCCGGGCGGGGCCAGGTGCAACCATGGGGTTGCATTCACTGGTGACGACGGAGGAGCATCCCATGAGCGAGGACCGGATCGAGCGCGAGACCCTGATCGCGGCCCCCCTGGACCGGGTCTGGGCACTGGTGGCCCAGCCCGGGTTCTGGGTGGACGCGCAGAGCGTGGCCGGCACGGTGGCGCGCGAGGGCGAGTCGACCGTGGCGCGGAGCGCCGAGTACGGGGACTTCCCCGTGCGGGTGGAGAAGGTTGAGCCGCCGACCTACCTGGCCTACCGCTGGGCCAGCGCGTTCCCCGGCGAGGAACTGCGCGAGGACAACACCACGCTGGTGGAGTTCACCCTGACCGAGGAGGGCGACAAGACCCGCCTTCGGGTCGTCGAGAGCGGGTTCGCGGCCCTGGCCGTCTCCGAGGAGCGGCGGAGCCAGGCCGTCCGGGACAACAGCGGCGGCTGGCCCCAGGTGTTCGACGCGCTCCGCACGCGGGCCGAGCAGCGGTCGGCGTGACGGAGCGGCGGAGCGGCGGCGCCGAGGTCGTCGACGGCGTGCTCGGCGCGCTGGCGGACCCGACCCGGCGCCGGCTGCTCGACCTGCTCGCCGCCCAGGGCGAGGCGACCGCGACCACGCTCGCCGGGCGACTGCCCGTCACCCGGCAGGCCGTGGTCAAGCACCTCGCCGTCCTGGACACCGCCGGGCTGGTCACCGGCCGTCGGACCGGCCGCGAGGTCCGCTACGCCGTCCGGCCCGAGGCGCTGGACGCGACCGCGCGGTGGATGGCCTCGCTCGCGGCGGACTGGGACCGGCGGCTGGCGCGGATCAAGCTGTTGGCGGAGTCCGCCGAGGCCACGGTGGCCGCCGAGTCCGCCGGGACGGACGCGGGGGGGCCGGGAGGCGCGGGGCCGGTGTCGGAGCCGCAGCCGCCGGACCGGACCCGCGGCTGAACCACCCCGCCCGGCCCGGCCCGCCCGGCCCGTCCCCCGGCCCGGCCCGCCCGGCCGGGACGGGGCGGGAAACGGCGGGTCAGCGGTTCAGGCCCCCGGACCGGGACCGGACCGCGGCCACCAGCTCGCCGACGCCGTGCTCCTTCAGCACGCCGTAGTGGTCGCCGGCCAGCTCGATCACCGTCGGCGCCGTCGCCGAGTAGCCGGAGCTCTCCTCGATGAACGAGTAGTCGTCGCCGGTGGCCTTGAACACGGTCACCGGCGCCGACAGCCGCCGCTCGGCCAGCTCGCGGAAGCTGTAGTCGAACTCGTAGGTCTCCCCGACGATCCGGGCGATCCGGCGGACGACCTCCAAGTCCAGCTCCGGCATCAGCCCGTGGACGAAGGCGGCGAAGCCGTCCTCGTCCCGGACCTCGGCCAGGCACCGGTCCAGCCCCGGCCCGCTGATCGAGCCCGCGAAAACCGAGTACAGGATGGTCAGGTACGCCGGGTTGCGGTAGGAGTACTCGCGTCCGTACCGCTGGCCGTCGGCCTTCCGCAGCTCCGGGTTGCCCGGGCAGATCAGCAGCAGGTCGTCCACCCGCCGGCCCGCCTGCTCCAGCTGCCACGCGGCCTCGAAGGCGACCCGGGCGCCGAAGGAGTACCCCCACAGGGTGTACGGACCCTCCGGGCGGATCCGGAGGATCTCCGCCACGTCGGCGGCGGCCATCTGCCGGATCGTCGGGTACGGCGTCTCCCCGGGGTTGATGCCGTACGTCTGCACGCCGTAGAACGGCCGGCCCGCCCGGCCGGCGAGCGGCCGCAGGTTCATCGGGTAGCCGCCCAGCCCCGGCCAGCAGAACACCGGGTCACCGGCGCCCCCGCGGTGCAGCGGCACCAGCCGGGAGGCCGGCCCGCCGGCGGCGCCGGCGGCGCCGGAGCGGTCGATCCGCTCCGCGAGGTCGGCCAGTCCCGGGCTCTCGAACAGCACCTGGAGCGGCAGCCGGGTGCCGAACTCCCGGTTGACCCGGTTGACCAGCGCCACGGCGATCAGCGAGTTCCCGCCCGCGGCGAAGAACTCGTCGGCCAGTGAGACGGCCTCGTACTTCAGCGCGGCGCCCCAGACCTCGGCGAGCCGGCGCTCGGTCGGCGTCGACGGCGCCACGAACGGCGCGCCCGTTCCGGCGTCCCGGACCTGCTCGCCGGCGGCGAGGGCCCTGACGTCGACCTTCCCGTTGGCGGTGAGCGGCAGCTCGTCCAGGACCAGCACCCGGTTGGGGACCATGTAGTCCGGCAGCGCGGCGGCCAGCTCGTCCCGGATCATCTCCGCCGGGCCCTTCATGTGCACGGCGTCCTCCCGCATGCCCTCGCTGCTGATCTGCTCGCCACTGACCCGCCCGCCGAGGAAGAAGTACGACGGCCCGGGCGCGATCCCGCACGACGCGAGGACGGCGTCCAGCCGCCGGGCGGCCGGCAGCGGGTGCCCGGTCCTGGAGCTGTAGCCCGAGGACATGAACCCGAAGCCGAGTCCGTTGCGCTGCAGGTGGTGCAGCCGGGTGCCCAGGCCGATGTACTCCAGCCACGGCTCCGCCGCCCGGCTCACCGCCGAGATGCCGAAGTCCGCCCGACGGTAGACCTGCTGGTTGATCGCGATGACGTGCCGGGCCTCCACCAGCTCGTCCGAGATCAGCGTCAGCCCGCCGTCCTCGTACCGGTGGGTGCCGGCCGGAAGGCCCTCGACCCGGCCCGGCCGGGCCTGGACGTAGAGCTCGGTGTCGTCCCGGTACGGCCGACCGTCCTCCGGGACGACCGTGAAGCTGCCCAGGTAGAGGTCCTCGTCGGCGACGTCCAGCCGCCGCCGGACGGCCGGCTCGTGACCGAGCGGCCGCACCGCCAGCCCGTACGCGGGCAGCACCTCCTCCAGGACACCGAGCATGTGCCCGGTCTCGAACTCCAGCACCTCCTGGATGTTGTTCCGGTACACCGGCTCGATCGCGCTGCGCCGGCCGAGGAAGTGCAGGGCCAGGGGCGCGGCGCCGTCGGCCGCGTCGCCGACCCGGACCAGGGTGTGCTCGACCGGGTGGTAGTAGTGGACGCCCGCGGCCAGGCCCTCGGAGCCGTTCGTCTCCAGGTACAGCTGGGTGGCGTACAGCGCGCCGGGGGAGGCGTACGCGTACTTCGGCAGCAGCCGCTCCTCGCTGTGGAACTGTCCGAACCACCGCAGGATCCCGCCCAGCTCGGCCAGGGTCACGCCGCCGTCCCGGCGGGCGGTCCGGTGGTGGTCCGGCCGGTCCGCCGGGTGCGGGGCGGCGAGCAGGGCCAGCAGGTCGTCGCGGGTCACCGGGCCGCCCTCGAAGAACCGGTAGGTCTTGCGGGCGAACGCCTCCCGGCGCTGCCGTCCGCTCTCCTGCCGCCCCGGAAGCCCGACCACCGGACGGCCGGCCAGCTGACCCGGGCTCCGCAGACCCGGGTTCGACAGCTGCGCCTTCACCTGGAGCTTGCTCGCCTTGGACCGGTGGTGCCCGCCGTGGCTGCCCTGGTCCATCAGGGCCGCCTCCTTGGGGTTCAGCTCCACGCAGGCCACCAGGTTCCGGTGTCCCGTCCGCGCGTCGTCGGTCACCACGGCGGCGGCCCGGCGCACCCAGGTGTGGTCCTCGATCGCGAGTGCGATCTCGTCCAGCTCGACGCGGTACCCGCGCAGCTTGACCTGGCTGTCCGTCCGGCCGGCGCACTGCAGGGTGCCGTCCGGGTTCCACTGGGCGAGGTCGCCGGTGCGGTACAGCCGCTCGCCCGGGAGGTACGGCGAGGCGACGAACCGTTCCGCCGTCAGGTCGGGCCGGTTCAGGTAGCCGCGGGCCAGCTGGACGCCGCCGACGTACAGCTCGCCGGTGGCGCCGACCTCCACCGGGGCCAGCTCCGCGTCCAGCACGAAGCAGCGGGTGCGGTCGACCGGCAGGCCGATCGGCACCGAACCCGAGCCCTCGCCGAGGGCCTCCGGGTCGACCCGGTGGGCGGTCGCGTTGATGGTGCACTCGGTCGGCCCGTACAGGTTGACCAGCGAGGCCCGGGGCAGCTCGGCGGTGAGGGCCCGGGCGAGCCGGACGGAGAGCGCCTCGCCGCCCGAGTAGACCGCGCGCAGCGTGGTGCAGCCGGGCAACCGCTCGGTGTCCAGCAGCGCCTGGAGCAGGGTGGGGACGCACTGGAGGGCGGTCACGCCGTGCTCCAGCACCGCGTCGATCAGCCCGTCCGGATCCCGGTAGACGCCCGGCGCCCCCATCACGACGTGGGCGCCGGCGGCGGGCGCGAGGATCTCCCACTGCGCGGCGTCGAAGCTCATCGGCGTCTTCTGCAGCACGGTGGTGTCCGGGCCGAGGTGGCCGGCGTCGGTCAGCCAGCGCAGCTGCGACACGATGCTGTGGTGCTCGATCATCACGCCCTTGGGCCGGCCGGTGCTGCCGGAGGTGTGGATGACGTACGCCAGCGCGTCCGGGGTCGGGCCGGGGGCCGGGTCGCCGGGTCCCTGGCTCTGGCGCGGGATGGGGTGCGTGCCGGCGGCCCCGCGGAGATCGGCGGGTGTGACGATCCGGACGCCCGGCGGGGCCAGCCCGGCCAGCCGGTGCCGCAGGTGGTCCTGAGCGACGATCACCCTGGTGCCACTGGACTCGATCATGTAGCGGATCCGCTCCTCCGGGTACTCCGGGGAGAGCGGCAGGTAGGCGGCGCCCGCGCAGAGGATGCCCCAGGCGCCGGTCATCAGCTCCAAGGACGGTTCGGTGTACAGGCCGACGCAGTCGTCGGCGCCCGCACCCAGCTGGTGCAGGTGGGCCCCGAGGGCGTCGGCGGCCTCGCCGAGCTCGCGGTAGCTGAGCCGGCCGCCGTCGCCGGTCACGGCCGTGGCGTCGGGCCGGGCGGCCACCTGCGCGCGGAGCAGGTCTGGCAGGCAGACGGAGCGGCGGGCGTCGAGGAGGGCGGCGGACAGGGCGGACTGTGCGGTCATGAGGAGGTTCCCGTGGGTGGGTGCGGATCGGTGCGCCCGGCGCGGGCCGGGCGTGGCTTCCAAGGTCCGCCGCCCGCCGTCCCGGACGCCTGGGGCAGCGGTCGCCTCCTGGCCCGATCCGGTGCCCGGCCCGTGTCGGGCACCGGCCCGGGCAGGGCCCGGTTCCGCCCGCCCCCGTCCCGGGCCTCCGGCCCCGCGCCGGGACCGGTGCCCCGTCCCTGCTCCTGCCCCTGCCCCGGCCCTGCTCGCCCGCTCGCCGTCCGGTGTCCGGTGTCCGCCAGCTCCGGACCGGCCGCGCCCTGCCGGTCGAGGAGGTTGTCGAAGTCCTGGTCGGCACCGCGGAGCGGGCGCTCTGCCGCTGAACGGCGGCGCGGGGACCGGCCCCCTGCCGACCTTGCGCCGCCGACCGGAGCGCAGGACCCCGGCCGGGGCTCCGGTCCGGGTCCGGCCGGTCAGCCCCGGGCGGTGGGCTTCGCCGCTGCGGCGAGGTGGCCGAGGAAGGCGGTGACCGCCGGCGGGACCGACCGGTCCCGGAGGGTGGCGGTGCGGACCAGGCGGACGGGCGTGTCGTCCGGGTGGAGCGGGACGAGGGCGACGTCCGGCCGGGCGGCGCGGGCGGCCAGGGCGGGGATCAGGGTGACACCCAACCCGACGGCCACCAGGCCGAGTTTGGCCGGCCACCCGGCCACCTCGTACTCGATCCGCGGCCGGAAGCCGCTGCGCACGCAGGCGGCCAGCAGGGTCGACTCGGCCCGCCGACTGGCGGCGATCCAGTGCTCCCCGGCGAGCTCGGCCAGCTGCACCGACGCGCGGCCTGCCAGCGGGTGGTCCGGTGGAAGAGCCACCAGGACCGGATCGTCGACCAGCGGGCGGAGGTCGAACAGCTCGGTGTCGTAGGGGTGTTCGGGGTAGGCGGAGACCAGCGCGAGGTCGATCGCGCCGTCCCGGAGCCGGTCGAGCAGGGCCGACGAGAGCCCCTCGGTGAGCGAGACCCCGACCAGCGGGTGCGCGGCCCGGAAGGCTGCCAGCGCGTCCGGGACCAGCGCCGCGTTGGCGCTGTCGAACGCGCCGACCCGCAGCCTGCCGAGGTTCAGCTCGGTGAGCGCCGCCAGGTCGCGGCGAGTGCCGTCCAGCCGCTCCAGCAGCGCCTCGGCGTGCGGCAGCAGGGTGCGTCCGTGCTCCGTGAGTCGCACGCCCCGGGCCAGTCGGTCGAAGAGCGGCGCACCGAACTCGGCCTCCAGGGTCAGGATCTGACGGGATATCGCGGACTGGGTGAACCCCAGCCGCTCGCCGGCGGCGGTGAACGAACCCAGTCGGGCGGCGGTGCGGAAGACTTCGAGCCAGGCCATGTCCATTCCGCATGGCTACCATGCGAGACATTCGCTTGTCGCCTGGCTCGATGGTTCCTAGCGTGGAGGCCATGGAGAAGATCGCATTTCTCGGCCTCGGCCGGATGGGTCGACCGATGGCCCGCCGACTCGCCGCCGCCGGTTACCCGTTGACGGTGTGGAACCGCACGCCCGGGAGGGCCGAGGGGCTCCCGGAGGCCGCCGATCCTGCGGAGGCGGTGCGCGGGGCGGGCGTCGTCGTCACGATGCTGTCCGACCCGGAGGCGCTGGCGGCGGTGGCCGAGCGGTTCGTGGGGGAACTGGTGCCCGACACGATCTGGACCGAGATGTCCTCCGTCGGTCCGGCGGCGGTGGCCGCCCTGCGCGGACGGCTGCCGGACGGCGTGGGGCTGGTGGACGCGCCGGTGCTCGGCAGCGTCGGCCCGGCCGCGTCGGGCGGGCTGACCGTGCTGGCGGGCGGGGAGCCCGCCGACCTCGACCGGGTCCGGCCGGTACTGGAGACGCTCGGTTCGGTGGTGCACTGCGGCGGTCCCGGATCGGGCGCGGCGCTGAAGCTGGTGGTGATCGGCGCGGTGATCGGGGGAGTCGCGGTGGTGGCGGAGGCACTCGCCCTGGCCGACTCGCTCGGCCTCCCGGAGGAACTGGCCCTGGGCGCGCTGGCGAGCGGACCGCTCGGTGGTGCGGTCGGCCGGGCCCGCTCCGACGACGCCGACTTCCCGGTCCGGCTGGCCGCCAAGGACCTCGCGCTGGCCGGTGGCGGGCCCGTCCTGACCGCCGTGCGCGAGCGGCTGCTCGACCACCCCGAACTCGCCGAACAGGACCTCGCCCGCTGGGTGGACGCGGTCCGGGCCGGCTGACAAGCCCGGCCACCCGGCCCGCCGGACGGGTGGCCGGGCCGGGGAGGCAGGCCGGTGGTTCCTCCCGCACCCCGGTCGGGACACGCCGTGCCGCGCAGGGCGGGTGACGGCCCGCTCCGGTCTAGGCTCGTGCCATGGTTCGCCGCGACGAGCGCGCCGAGGGCGCTGGACCGTTCACGACCCGGGTCACCTGGCGCAGGGCCGAGGGCGGTCTGGCGGTCTGGGAATCCCGGCCGGCCCGCAAACGCGGTGTGTTCAGGACGCTGGCGGAGTCGGGAGCCGAGGGTGCGCCGCACCGTGCGGACGGCCGGGCACTGCACCGCCTGCGCACACTCAACACCGTCGCCGCCGTCGCGTTCGTGATCGGTGGCGCGCTGTTCGCGCTCGGCGCCCTCCTCGCGGCGGTCACCGACGTCGGCCCGACGGCGATCGCCTCGGTCTTCTTCGCGGGAGGACTGTTCTTCAACACCGGCGGCTACGCCTCGCTGCTCCAGGCGGTCAACGCCCCGCGCCGCTCCGGTGGAACGGACGCACCGGTCACCCGGACCTGGCGCTGGTGGAGCTACGAACCTCAGCGGATCGACTGGCTCAGCACGTTCGTCCTGTTCGCCGGGACCCTGGTGTTCGGCGTGAACCTGCTGGACTCCTTCCTCCAGGACCTCTCGGCCCGGCAGGCGGACCGGCTGGTCTGGGCCCCGGACATGGTGGGGTGCGTGCTGTTCCTGATCTCGGGACACCTCGCGCTGGTCGAGGTCTGCCACGGTCACTGGTGCGTGCACGCGCGCGGCATCGGGTGGTGGATCGTGCTGGTCAACCAGATCGGGTCCGTGTTCTTCCTGCTCTCGGCGGTGGCGGCGTTCACCCGTCCGGAGACCGGGAGCCCGGTCAACACCGACCTCGCGAACTGGGGGACGTTCGCGGGCGCGCTGTGCTTCTCGGCCGGCGGAGTGGTGCAGTACTTCGAGCGGCCGTAGCCGCCGAGCCCGGTTGGCCCCGGGCCGGTCAGGCGGCCCAGCGGGAGACCGCGAATCCGCTTCCCGCACGCCGTACTTCGACGGCGCCCGCGCCCGCGAAGTGGGCGGGGACCACGAGTTCCCCCGTGTCGGCGGCGCGTTGCAGCACCCGCTGCCGGCTGGCGGCGGCCCGGGCCGGGTCCTCGCAGAAGCAGCTGTTGCAGGTCGGGTGGAGCAACTGCACCGGGCTGTGCAGCAGATCGCCGACGAACACCGCCCGCTCCCCGCGTGAGGCGAGCCGCAGCACCGACGAGCCGGGGGTGTGACCCGGCGCGGGCTCCAGGGTGAGTGCCTCGTCGAGCCGGTGACCGCCCTCCCAGAGCACGGCCTGCCCGGAGCGGACGACCGGCGCGATGCTGTCGGCGAACATCAGCCGCCGTTCCTCCCGCCAGACCCGGGCGTCGGCGTCCGCCGGGGCCGGTCCCGACTCCGGCCCGTCCGGATCGATCGCGGCGTGGTCCGCGGCCGGCAGGTAGTAGGTGGCGTTGGGGAAGGCGGGGACCCACTCGCCGTCCCGGGCGACGGTGTTCCAGCCGACGTGGTCGGCGTGCAGGTGGGTGTTGACCACCACGTCGACGTCCTCCGGACGGACCCCGGCCGCTTCCAGGCGGTCGAGGAAGTCGCTCCGCCGGTCGTGGAAGTGCGGGCTGTGCGGGCGCTGCCGACCGTCCCCGACGCTGGTGTCGACCAGGACGGTCCGACCGCCGTGGCGGACCACCCAGGTCTGGAGTGCCCCCCGGTAGTCGTCCCCGGCCCGGTCCCAGTGGTCCGGGGCCAGCCAGTCCGCGTTCCGCTCCCACTCCCCGGCCGGCAGGCCGGGCACGATCCTCCGGGCCGGGACGAACGGCCCCTCCCACTCGACCACCCTGATGATCTCGGCGTCGCCGAGCATGATTCGCTCCATGGTTCCTCCCCGTGTCGTTGTGCACCCGTGTGGCCGCGCACCTGTACAGCTGCGCGGCCGGGTCGTGGGGCGCCACGTCCGTGCGCCGTCGGGGTCGAGCCTAAGAGGCACCGGGTGAGCGTCTCAATGCTTCAGAGGATCAATCGGATACGTGATCGGCTCACCGGTGCGTGGCCGGCCACCGTAGGATGGCCCGATGGACGTGGTGAGCGACGCGATCGCGGCCGTGCGCATCGGCCGGCCCTCCTCGGTCCGGCTGCGGGTCGGCGGGCCGTGGTCCACCCGGATCCCCGCGTACGACGGGGCCGGGTTCCACGTGGTGCTGGAGGGCGCTTGCTGGCTGCTGCCCGACGGTGGCGCGCCGGTGGCCCTGGGCGCCGGTGACGCGGTGCTGCTGCCGCACGGGACCGGCCACGTCCTCGCGAGCGCGCCGCTGGAGCCGGCCGAGGCGGCACGGGCGGTGCCGATCGACCGGCTGCTCGGCCCCGGACGGCCGGTGCCGCCGCTCGGCCCCGCCGCCTCGTACGAGTCCGCCCCCGGCTCCGGGACGGGGGCGGCGGTCGAGCTGCTCTGCGGCAAGTACCGCCTGGAGCACAGTCGGACGCACCCGCTGATGCTGGAACTCCCGGACGTGGTCCACCTGGCGAACCGGGTCGGCGGCCACCCGCAACTGCGCTCGGCCGTGGACCTGTTGGGGGGAGAGCTGGCCGCCGACGAGGCCGGTGCGGCGCTGGCCGTGCCGAGCCTGATCGACCTGCTGCTGGTCTACATGGTGCGCGCCTGGCTGGCCGGGCCGCCCGGCGCCGGTGCGGGCGGTGCGGGCGGTGCAGGTGGTGCAGGTGGTGCGGCCGACGGGGGCGGAGCCGGGGCGCCGGACGGTCCGGCCGCCACCGGAGGGCCGGGGCCGGGGCCGGCGGGGGCGCGGGGCGGTGGCTGGTCCGCCGCGCTGGGTGACCCGGTCGTCGCCGCCGCGTTGCGGGCCCTGCACGAGGACCCTGCGCGGGGCTGGAGCACCGAGGACCTCGCCGCCCACGCCGGGGTCTCCCGGGCCACCCTCACCCGGCGGTTCACCGGGCTGGTCGGCCGCCCGCCGATGGCCTACCTCACCTGGTGGCGGATGACGCGCGCGGCGGCGCTGCTCCAGCAGACCGCCGAGCCGCTGGACGTCATCGCCCGCCGGGTCGGATACGCGACCCCGTACGCGCTCTCGCACGCCTTCAACCGGCTCTTCGGGACGACGCCCGGCCGCTACCGGGCTCGAACGTCGCCCCTTCTCTCTGACGGTTGATCAAACTCTTGAACGCTTGAGTAGACCTGCCCTGTTCCTGTCAAGGGGGCCTCGAATGGTCGCTCGGGCTCGGTCTGTGCGCGCTTCGCTCGGCTTTCCCTCAGGTCCGTACCAGGTGGGGCCCGTTTTCTGGAGGGATTCGTCCGTTCTGTCATGTCCTGTCATAGCTCGACTCGGAGGAATCTCCAGGTTTCAATCCCGAGTGGGCGTTCATGAAGATAACGAAAGAGTTGGGATTGAGGAGAGCTTGAATTTACTTATTGACGCCAGCTGACAGGGCCGGGTTAACTCCTCCCACCTCGCCGCAGCGCTGCGGCACCTGTCACGGAGGCACCCCCCATGAACGCAACGATGCGTCGCGTCCTCGTCGGCACCGCCGCGGTCTCACTGGCCCTGTCCATGGCCGCCTGCGGCAAGGCCGGTGGCGACAAGAAGGACAGCGCGAGCTCCGGGGACACCAAGTCCATCGGCCTGCTCCTGCCGGAGAACGCATCCTCCACCCGTTACGAGTCCTTCGACCGCCCGTTCATCGAGGCCAAGGTCACCGCCCTCTGCCCGGACTGCAAGGTCCGCTACAGCAACGCCGAGGGCAGCGCCGCGAAGCAGAAGCAGCAGTTCGACACCCTGATCGCGGAGGGCGTGAAGGTGATCGTCCTCGACGCCTTCGACGCCAAGTCCACCCAGTCGTGGGTCAAGGAGGCGGCCGGAAAGGGCGTCAAGGTCGTGGCCTACGACCGGCTGGCCACCGGCCCGGTCGCGGCCTACGTCTCCTTCGACAACGAGAAGGTCGGCGAGCTCCAGGGCCAGGCCCTGCTGGACGCCCTCGGCGGCAGGGCCGCCGACGCCAACATCGTGATGATCAACGGTGACGAGGCCGACCCGAACGCCGCCCTCTTCAAGTCCGGTGCCCACAAGGTGCTCGACGGCAAGATCAAGAAGGTGGTCTACGAGCAGTCCGGCGAGTGGAAGCCCACCGTCGCGGGCCAGAAGACCGGCGCCGCCATCACCCAGCTCGGCAAGGACGGCTTCCAGGCCGTCTACTCCGCCAACGACGGTATGGCCGGCGCCATCATCACCCAGCTCAAGGCGGCCGGCATCACCGTCCCGGTCGGCGGTCAGGACGCCGGCCTCGACGCCGTCCAGCGGATCGTCGCCGGTGACCAGGCCTACACCATCTACAAGGCCTACAAGCCGCTCGCCGACAACGCCGCCGAACTGGCCGTCAGCCTGCTGCAGGGCAAGGACGTCAAGGCCGTCGCCTCCGCCACGGTGGACAGCGAGACCGACAAGGGCATCCCGGCCAAGCTGCTGCAGCCCAAGATCGTCACCAAGGCGAACATCAAGGACACCGTGATCGCCGACGGCCTCTACAAGCCCGCCGACATCTGCACCGCGGACTACGCCGCCGGCTGCACCGCCGTCGGCATCAACTAGCAGTTCCCGCAGGGCCGTCCGACCGGCTCCGGCGAACCGCCACGGCGCTCCCCGGCCGACCGGGGAGCGCCGGCCCGAGGCCCGGCCGCTCGCCCGCCGACCGGCACTCCCGATCGCGCGAGCACCCCGGCGAGCACCGCCGCGTCGCGAGCACCGCCGGGTCGGACGCGCCCCGTCGCGACACGACCACGTCGCGAGCACCACCCCCTCGCGGGTCCCACAGCCCCGCGAGCGCCCACCCACCCCCGCCACGCACACCCACGCAGGAGATGGTTCACGTGACAGGCGCACCCGTACTGGCGCTGCGCGCGGTCTCCAAGCGCTTCGGCGCCGTCCAGGCCCTCACCGACGTCGACCTCGACGTCCACGCCGGCGAGGTCCTCGCCCTGGTCGGCGACAACGGCGCCGGCAAGTCCACCCTGGTCAAGACGATCGCCGGCGTCCACCCCATCGACGAGGGCGCCGTCACCTGGGACGGGCGCCCGGTCCGGATCGCCCGGCCCCAGGACGCCCAGACGCTCGGCATCGCCACCGTCTACCAGGACCTCGCGCTCTGCGACAACCTCGACGTCGTCGCCAACCTGTTCCTCGGCCGCGAACTGCGCCGCCGCGGCGCGCTGGACGAGGTCGCCATGGAGCGCCGGGCCAAGGAACTGCTGGACACCCTGTCGATCCGCATCCCCAGCGTGCGGATCCCGATCGCCGCGCTCTCCGGCGGACAGCGCCAGGTCGTCGCCATCGCCCGCGCCCTGGTCGGAGACCCGCGGATCGTCATCCTCGACGAGCCCACCGCCGCGCTCGGCGTCGAACAGACCGCGCAGGTCCTCGACCTGGTCGAGCGGCTCCGCCAGCGCGGCCTCGGCGTCATCCTCATCAGCCACAACATGGCGGACGTCCGCGCGGTCGCCGACACCGTCGCCGTCCTGCGGCTCGGCCGCAACAACGGCGTCTTCCCGGTCGCCGGCACCACGCCCGAGGAGATCATCTCCGCCATCACCGGCGCCACCGACAACGCCGTCACCCGGCGCCAGGCACGTATCGCGGAGGAAGCGAAGTGACCACCAGCCAGACCACCCCCACCGCCGGGCCCACCGACGGGAGTGCGACCGCGACGGACCCGCGCCTGCTGGTCCGCCAGGGCGGCTTCGCCGGGTACGCCGAGGAGTTCCGCCGCAAGATCCGCAGCGGTGACCTCGGCTCGCTGCCGGTCGTGATCGGCCTCATCCTGATCGCGGTCATCTTCCAGAGCGTCACCGGCCACTTCCTCCAAGCGGACAACCTGACCAACATCACCAAGTGGATCGCCGGCTACGGCCTGATCTCGGTCGGGGTCGTCTTCGTCCTGCTGCTCGGGGAGATCGACCTCTCGCTCGGCTCGGTCGCCGGCGTCTGCGCCGCCGTCACCTCCGTCCTCGCCGTGCGGCAGGGCGTGAACGAGTGGCTGGCGATCGTGATCGCCCTGCTCACGGCCGCCGCGATGGGAGCCCTGCACGGCTTCTTCTTCGCCAAGATCGGCGTGCCCGCCTTCGTCGTCACCCTGGCCGGCATGCTCGCCTGGAGCGGCCTCCAGGACTACGTGCTCGGCCGGCTCGGCACCGTCAACAACATCAACGACGGCGTCGTCGCCCATCTCGACAACTACTTCCTCGGCGACGGCGACATCTCCTTCGCCTGGCTGCTCGCCGTCCTCGCCATCGGCGGCTTCCTCGCGGCACAGCTCCTCACCGCCCGGCGCCGCACCGCGGCCGGCCTGCCGGCCAGGCCGCCGGGCGACATCGCGCTGCGCACCGGCGGCCTGGCCCTCGTCGCCCTGGTCGGCGCCTACACGCTCAACCAGGACAGCGGCCTGCCGCTGCCGCTGGTCGTGCTGGTCGGCGTGGTCGTCCTCACCGACTTCGTGCTCCGGCGCACCTCCTACGGACGCCAGATCTTCGCGGTCGGCGGCGGCATCGAGGCCGCCCGCCGGGCCGGCATCAACGTCGCCTGGATCCGGATCTCGGTGTTCATGATCTCCGCCGCGCTGGCCGGTCTCGGCGGGCTCTTCATCGCCTCTCAGCAGGGCTCGGCCGACAAGCTCCTCGGCGGGGGCAACGTGCTGATGAGCGCCATCGCCGCCGCCGTCATCGGCGGGACCAGCCTCTTCGGCGGGCGCGGCAGCACCTGGTCCGCCCTGCTCGGCATGCTGGTGATCCAGTCGATCACCACCGGGCTGGACATGGTGCACGCGGCCCAGGCCATCCAGTACATGATCACCGGCGCGGTGCTGCTCGCCGCGGTGGTGCTCGACTCGGTCTCCCGGCGCACGCAGAAGTCCGCCGGCCGGGGCTGAGACGGGGCCGCCTCCCCGGCGAACGGCCCTCCCGAACGGCCCGGTCCCCACCCCCACGGGGACCGGGCCTCCGCCGTGCGCGGGACGTTGGTCCCTCCCGTCCGTCCGCCCGGGCCCGCACCCTGGAGTGCGGGCCCGCCGGTCCGCGGAGACCGGCGGCGCGAGCCGAGTATGTGAGGAAGTACCGCCGTCCATGTCCGCCGAGACGATCGTGCACCGTTTGGTCGACGCCTTCTTCACCCACTGCCACGAGTGCGGCGAACCCCGTGACTCCGACTGCCACCCGCGCTCCCACTGGCGCCTCTACCTGGACCTCGACGCGGAGACCGTCCGGCGGATCCGCACGTGGGCGCTCGATCCGGCCCAGCCGGTCGGCACCGACGCCGAGCGAGCCGTGCTGCTGCACTGGCTCGAAACGCAGGAGGCCTGAGACACGCCGCGCGCCGGTCGCTCGGCCCCCGGGCTGCGGCGCGGCACTCCCGCTCCGGCCCCGTGCCCTCGTGTCCCCGCCGGACGCGGGGCCGAGCGGGTGGAGCGGGCGGAGCGGGCGGAGACCGGTGCGGCGGGTGGGGCGCGACGCCGTTCCGCTAGCGTGAGCGACCATGCAGACCCTTGATCCCGCCCGCACCGCCCTCGTTCTGGTCGATCTGATGCCCCGGATCGCCGCTCTGCCGCTGGCCCCGCGCACGGGTGCCGAGGTGGTGGCCGCCTCGCTGGACCTCGCGGAGGCGTTCCGCGCCGCGGGCGCGCCGGTGATCGCGATCCGCGTCGAGCGGCCGGGCGTGGTCGAGCAGCCGCCGGGGAGCGAGCTGGTGGCCGAGGTGGCGGAGGCCGCCGACGAGGTCGTGGTCAAACGCACGATCGGCGGCTTCCACGGCACCGGGCTGGACGAGCTGCTCCGGGAACGCGGGGCGGAGACCCTGGTGTTCGGTGGCATCGCCACCAACCTCGGTGTCGAGTCCACCGCCCGTGCCGCCTCCGACCACGGCTACGCGCTGCTGTTCGTCGAGGAGGCGCTGGCCGCCCTGACCGAGGAGGAGCACCGGGCGGCGGTCGGCCTGAACCTGCCCCGCTTCGGCGAGGTGGTCGGGCGGTCGGCCGTCCGCCTGGGCTGACCTCCGGCCTACTCCTGCGCCGTCTCCACCGGCCGCCGGGCCAGCTCCAGGGCGTCGCGCAGGCGCCCGCCGGAGGCGGCCAGCAACTGCGCGGCGGCCGGTGCGTCGACCCCGGCGAGGACGACCAGGACGGCGTCCTTGGCCTCGCCGCCGGTCGCGGCCAGTGCGCGCCGCGCGGTCGCCTCGTCCGCTCCGGTGATCTCGGTGACGATCCGGCGGGCCCGGTCACGCAGTTTGGCGTTGCCGGTCCGTACGTCGACCATCAGGTTCCCGTACGTCTTGCCGAGCCGGACCATCACCGCCGTGGCGATCAGGTTCAGCACCAGCTTCTGCGCCGTCCCCGCCTTGAGCCGGGTGGAACCGGCCACCACCTCGGGCCCCACGACCACCTCGATGCCCAGCTCGGCCGCGGCCACCAGGGGTGAGCCCGCCGTGCAGGACAGCCCCACGGACAGGGCCCCGGCCGTGCGCGCGTGCCGGACGGCCGCCACCGTGTACGGCGTGCGGCCCGAGGCCGACAGCCCGATCACGGTGTCGTCGGGCGTCGGCGCCAGCGCGTCCAGGTCGGCGACGGCCCACTCCGGGCGGTCCTCCGCCCCCTCCGCGGCGTGCAGCAGCGCCTGCGGTCCGCCCGCGATCAGCCCGACCACCCGGCCCGGCCCGGTGTTGAACGTCGGCGGGCACTCGCTCGCGTCAAGGACGCCGAGCCGCCCGGCCGTCCCGGCGCCGGCGTAGACCAGCCGCCCGCCCCGGCCCATCCGGGCGGCGACCGCGTCCACCACGGCGGCGATCCGCGGCAGCGCGCCGGTCACCGCGGTGGGGACGGTCCGGTCCTCGGCGTTCATCAGCCGCAGCAGGTCGAGCGTCGCCATCCGGTCGATCCCGCCCCACTCCGGCCGCACCGTTTCCGTCACCGGTCGCGGCAGCGGCGGGGGAGGAGGCGGGGGCGGTGCGGCCGATGAGGTCGCGGCGGCGGGGTCGGACGGGTGCGCACTCTCCATACGCCCCACCTCCCCCCGCCGGACCGCTGCCAACCCGGCGCGGGCGGGTGGGCGGGCGGTGACGCCCGGAGGTCAGGCCATCCAGAAGAAGACCGCCGTCATGCGCCGGTCCTCCGGGGTGAGGCCGTAGTAGCCGGTGGCGCTGTGGATGAGGTTGGCGTGGTACAGCAGGAGCCGGTTGTAGCGGTTGGGCACGCGCACGTCCTCGACGAACGCGTCGGACGGGACACGCCGGGTGCCGAGGGCCTCGACGAGGTTGTGGTGCGGCGCGGTGACGAGGTTGCCGCCGAGCCGCCCTCCCGGGAACTGCTGGCGGTAGAAGCCGGTGCCGGCGTCCGCGGGGGCGCCGGGGCTGAGGTAGAGCACGGCCGCGAAGCGGCAGAGCGCGCGGGAGTCGGTGTGGGGGCGCGGCTGCGACTCCCCGGCGCCGACCACCTGGACGCAGTTGTGGTTGAGGGTGCCGCCGGCGGGGGTGCTCCGGACCCAGAGCCGCCGGGCGCCGGTGGCCCTGCGGACCAGGGTCTCGACCCGGGCGAGTTCGTCGGGTTCGAGCCCGGGCATGGTCCGCAGCCCGGGCCAGGTCTCCGGCCGGTAGGGGTGGCCCTCGGTCCAGTCGCCGCGGTCGAGGCAGCGCCGCCGGACGGCGTCGGGGTCGGGCAGGACGTCGTCGATCACCCAGTAGTCGCGTCCGGGCGTGGGTTTGCGGTACGGGAGGACCGGCAGGGCGGTCCTCCCGGCGGGCAGTGGAGGCATGGGGCGACCATAGGATTCGGGGCCCCCAACATTCTGCCGTGAGCAGGTCAACCTTTCGTCAAAGGCGTCGGGGGCGGGTCCGGACGGGCGGCGCGGCCCGTCAGTAGGTGGCGGCGAGCAGTCCGCAGACCGCCAGGAAGCCGCAGATCCCGAAGTTGACCAGCTTGTGGGCGAGGAACACCGCCGCGAACTCGCGTATGGTCGCGCTCGGCCAGTAGTACGCGGCCGTCGGCGAGCCGAAGACCTGCCCGTTGACGCCGGCCTTGCGGGCCATGAGCGCGGCGCGGAACGCGTGGAAGTTGTTGGTGACGATGACGCAGCGGTAGTCGGGCCGGGCCTGCTCCATGATCACCTTGCTGAAGACCAGGTTCTCCTCGGTGGTGCGCGAGCGGTCCTCCTGCTCCAGGTGCTCCGGGGGGAAGCCGCGCTCGACGAGGTAGCCGGCCATCGCGTGGGACTCCGCCACCTTCTCGTCCGACCCCTTCCCGCCCGAGGCGATCAGGATCGGCGGGTTGCCGCGCGCGGCCTGCCGGTCGTAGACCTGGCGGCCCCGGTCGAGCCGGCTGGCGAGCAGCGGTGGGACCCGCTCCCCGCCGATCAGGCCGGAGCCGAGCACCACCACGAAGTCGACGTCGCGGCGCGGGCGGTGGCGTCCGTAGAGGAAGGCGTAGCCGACGAAGCAGACGAACAGGAAGGAGACGTAGCCGACCACCAGGACGGCCGTTCCGGCGACGATGCCGAGCCGGACCGAGTGGGTGGCCAGCGCCGCCACGAGCAGGCCGATCACCGAGAGGATGCCGAGTCCGGCGAGCAGCGAGAGCAGGTTGGCGAGCCGCCACCCCTCCTTGCGGACCATGGTGAGCCCGTTGGAGATCAGGAAGCCGATCAGGGCCAGGGTGCCGGTGGCCGGAACCAGGATGATCGCGACCGCCGCCAGCTCCGCCACCAGCGTCGGGGCCTTGCGCAGCTCGGCGATCAGGGCGAGCGCGAGGAAGGACATGGCGAGGCCGAGCAGGACGGCGTTGCTGAACTGGCGGCGGTCCCGCAGGACTCCGATCCCGCAGAGGAGGAAGAAGAAGGCCGCTGGGGTATAGGCGATCATGCTCGTATCGTAGGGGCCCGGCCGGGGTGGCCGGCGGGAGCCTCCGGATCGGCCGCCGCCGGCGTGCGCGCCGGCCGGCGGGGCGACTACGGGCGCGCCGGCTCCGGCCGTGCGGGCCGCTCCTGCTCCTCGTGCGAGGCCCTGTCCTTCGGTCCGATGCGCCCGATCCGGCGCACGCCCGGTACCGCCGCGGTGCCCGCGCAGGCGAGCGCCACCAGGGCGGCGGTGACGAGCAGGGGCCCGGTGCTGCCCCAGGCGTCGGCGGCGAGCGGGGCCAGCGTGTAGCCGAGCGGTGCGGCGGCGAGGGAGAGCAGCCAGTCGTAGGAGGTGACCCTGGCCAGCACCTGGGCCGGGAACTCCTGCTGGACGACGGTCTGCCAGACCGGGTTGAGGAAGCCGAGCCCGGTCATGGCCAGCGCGTAGGCGGTCACCGTGACCGGTGCGGGCGCGCTCACGGCGAGGGCCGTCAGCGGCAGCGCGTACAGGGCCAGGCCCAGGTTGGCGACGAGGACGGGCTGTCGCGGCCGGACCCGCCCGGCGATCAGCGAACCGGCCAGCACCCCGAAGGCGGCGGCCTGGGTCATGGCGATCCACACGCCGTCACCGCCGAGCCGCTGGGCCGCGATGAGCGGGCCGAGGGTCAGCAGGACGGCGCTGGCGCCGTTCCAGACGCCGTGGCCGATCAGACTGGTCCAGTACCAGTCGCGTGCGCGCAGCTCGCTCCATCCCTCGGCCAGGTCCGCGCGCAGCGGGCGACGGCCGCCCGGGGTGTGGCGGACCCTCAGCCGCGACATCAGCGCGGCGCTGACCAGGAACGAGGCGCCGTCCAGGACGAACGCCCAGCCGGCGCCCGCCGTGTAGACCAGCAGGCCGGCCAGTGCGGGGCCGCCGAGCCGCGCGGCGTTGGTGGCGGAGGCGAGCAGGGCGTTGGCGCGCATCCGCAGCGGGCCCTCGACGGTGGCCGCGATCAGCGGCGAGGCGGTCGGCATGGCGAAGGCGGAGGCGATGCCGCCGACCGCCTCGGCGACGGCGATGTGCGCCAACCGGGGCTCGCCGCCGAGCAGTTCGAGGCCGACGAGGATCTGGGCGGCGGCCCGGACCAGGTCGGTGGTGAGCGCGATCAGGCGCGGATTGAAGCGGTCCCCGACGACGCCGCCGAGCGGGAGGAGGAGCAGGCGCGGCACCATGGCGCAGCCCAGGACCAGGGCGAGCGCGGAGGACGAGCCGGTCGCCCGGGTGATCGCGATGGCGAGCGCGGCCGGGACGACGGCGTCGCCGAGGGTCGAGACCGCCCGGCCGAGGAAGAGCAGGCGGAAGTCGCGGAGTCGCAGAGGGTGGGTCACGGACGGGACTATATTTCGGTACCGAAATTTCGGCAACGAAATAATGTGGGTCTGACGTGACAGGCCGTGACGTGCCGCCGCCTAGACTCGTGCCATGACGCGCGCCCCCCGCCCCGACCGACCGGCCGACCGGCAGCCCCCGGACGAGGCGCGGGCGGAGGAGCTCCGCGACTGGACCGACGGCCACGTCGAACGCTGGCGGCCGGTCCTGCCGCACCTCGACCCGGACATCGAGGGCGCCGTCACCCGGATGAGCAAGCTCTCCCGCCACCTCGGCCGCGTGCGCGAACAGGGCGTGGCCGACTACGGCCTGCAGAAGCACGAGTTCGACACCCTGCACGAGCTGGCCGGGCGCGGCGGCCACGCCGCCCCGTCCGAGCTCCGGAACGACCTCAACCTGGCACCGGCCTCGGTGACCGGCAGGCTCGAAGGACTCGAACGGCGCGGGTTCGTCGTCCGCACCCCCTCCACCGAGGACCGGCGGCGGGTCGACGTCCGGCTCACCGAGACGGGCCGCGCGGCCTGGCGCGAGGCGCTGGACGTGGTCGGCCGCGAGGAACGGCGCCTGCTCGGCGTCCTCACGCCGGACGAACGGCGCCGGCTCTCCGACCTGCTGCGCCGCGTCCTGCTGGCCGCCGAGGCGCCCGCGCCGGACCGGCCGGGCAGGCCCGAACGGCCGGGGAGGTCTACGGCCGCAGGCGGGCACGGCCACTGACCGCCGCGGGCCCGGCCGGGGCCCGCGCGCCGCGGCCCCGGGCGGGTAGCGGCGGGGGTGTCAGTTCCAGCGGCCGACCGTGAGGCGGACCCTGGCCCCCTCGCCGAGGATCGGGGCGGTGGTCGACGGCAGCCGGACCCGGGTGACCCAGGAGTCCGCCTGCGGGTCCTCGTCCGGCAGCGGCCGCTCGTCCTCCGGGTGGAGGTCCTTGATCGTGCCGGTGACCTCGGAGTTCCAGTGCGCCCAGGCTGCCGGGCGCGGCCCGGCGGCCTGTACGTCGACGATCAGGGTGTCCGCGAAGTCGGCGGTCTGCTCCAGGTGGTCGCCGAAGCCGAAGAACCCCTTGTGCTCGCGCAGCGAGAGCACCCGCAGGTCGAGCGCGTAGCGCAGCGGCGCCGCCCCCGGCCGCGGCAGGGCGGTTGAGAGGAACGCGGTCGCCAGGGGGACGGCGCCGTCCCCGTTGGCTCGGTCGCCGTCCGGGTCCCACCCGCGCCGGCCGTTGCGCCGGGGGTCGGAGAGCTGGATCGGGCACCAGTGCGGTGCCACCCGCTCGTGCATCAGCACCGGCAGCCCGCGCACCTTGAGCTCCACCTCGGCCTGCCAGGTGACGTCGGGGTCGTCCTCCGGCAGCTCCAGACCGACCAGGTCGGCGCGGACCCGCAGGTCGCCGAACAGGAACCGGCGCAGGTTCTGGTACCCCTCCTCGGAGTTGACCAGCCCGTACCGCCCGCTGTGGCTGCGGTGGGCGAAGGCACGGTGGGCTCCGGTGACCTGGGCGTTCTCGATCTGCACCAGCCCGTCGCTGCGCGGGCCGACCGCCGCCGAGGAGACGCCGTGGGCCACGTCGTAGTCGGCGGAATCGGTGCCGACGAAGCAGAACACCCGGTTCAGCGGGAAGCTTCCGGCCGCGTCCTCGGCGGAGCCGGTGCCGTCGTCGTCCGGCATGTCGACGGCCCGCCAGCCCACGGGCGGCCCGGCCTCGTCCCGGCGGCCGGCCGGGGTCAGGTACCGGTACATCCGGGCGGGTCCGAACACGTCCGCGCCGTTGAAGTTGACCATGTCCCGCAGCGCCTCGGGGACGCCGAACCCGACGTCGAAGGTGATGCCGCCGTGCGGCGTCCCGTACGTGAAGAGCTTCGCGACGTAGTCGGCGGCCCGCCGCCCCGGGCGCCGTTCCGGGATGACCTTCTGCAGCAGGCAGCGGCAGATCAGCCCGCCCATGGAGTGGGCGACCAGGTGGACCTGGGACGCGCCCGTCCTGGCCTGTAGCTTCTCGATCAGGTCCAGCAGGTCGGCGGCGGCCGTCTCCAGGTCGAACCGCTGCGGCCCGGCTCCCCAGGCGCCGGCGCAGCGGTCGTAGAAGCGGTGGATCCAGATGCTGTCGGGGGGAATCTCGTCGTGGTTCTCCAGGTAGTTCTCCTGGCTGCCCTCGACGAGGATGTGGTAGCCCTCGTCGAGGTGCAGGCGCAGTAACGGACTTTCGAACTGGTAGAAGACGGGGTCGTCCTCACGCCCGACGCGGATGTGCGTCGAGCCCTCGTTGAATCCGTAGAACGGATCCGTCACGGCCTTCTCGATCCCGGGGATGCCTCCGGCGTAGCCCCGGACATAGATGATCGGGAGTCTGGCGGACGGCGTACTCATGGCCGGCCTGCCCTCTCCGCGGCCGGCACCGGCCGGCACCGGTCGACCCGTTGGCGTGGGAGCTTCTCCCCTCCAGTGTCGGAGTCCGGAGCCGACCTGTCACCCCCCGAGTGCGGACCGTTGATGGCCCGTCACCATCCGTGCCGGACCGTTCCGGCGGGCGGTGGGTGTCCGGTGCGCCCGGCGCGTCACCGGGCGTGCCGGGACGGCTACAGGAAGCGCTCCAGGGCGTCGAGGACGGCCCGGCGCATCAGCGGGGTGCCGGTGTGCCCCGCCTCGTCGATGACGGTCAGGGTGGCGTCCGGCCAGGCCTTGGCGAGCGACCAGGGGGTGTCCAGCGGGCAGCCGAGATCCAGCTTCCCGTGGATGAGGGCGCCGGGGATGCCGGCCAACAGGTGCGCGTCGCGCAGGAGTTGGCCGTCCTCCAGGAAGCCCTGGTGGGAGAAGTAGTGTGCGGTGATCCGGGTGAAGGCCATCAGGGCGTCGGTCGGGCGGTCGGAGTACGCGTTCGGGGTGCCCAGCGACTCGTGGGAGATCACCGCGTCCTCCCAGGTCGCCCAGTCGTTCGCGGCCTTGCGCCGGACGGCCTCGTCCGGGCTGTTCAGCAGCCGGCTGTACGCGGACACCAGGTCGCCGCCGCGGTCCTCGGGCGGCAGCGCGTCGCGGAACGCCTCCCACGGGCCGGGGAACAGCCGGCCGACGCCCCGGTAGAGCCAGTCGATCTCCTCGGGCCGGGTCATGGTGACGGCGCTGATCACGATCTCGGACACCCGCTCGGGGTGGGCCTGGGCGTACGCGAGGATCAGCGTGGATCCCCAGGAGCCGCCGTACAGCAGCCACTTCTCGACGCCCAGGTGCTCGCGGAGCCGTTCCATGTCGGCGATCAGGTGCGCGGTGGTGTTGTGTTCCAGGGTGGTGGCCGGGTCGGCGGCGTGCGGCTCGCTCCGGCCGCAGCCGCGCTGGCTGAAGAGGATCAGGTGGTACCGCTCGGGGTCGAAGAACCGCCGGTTGCCGGCGTTGAGCCCGGAGCCCGGCCCGCCGTGCACCACCAGGGCGGGTTTGCCCGACGGGTTTCCGGACGCCTCCCAGTGGATCCGGTTGCCGTCGCCGACGTCGAGCAGCCCCTCCGCGTACGGTGTGCCGATCGGATGGAACTCGGACATGCGGCGGCCTCCTCGGGCAGGGGACGGGGTGCCCGTGAGGCTAGCGGCCGGGACGGCGGTAGTCGAACGGTTTTCGGCGGCCGACCGCCGGTGGCCGCCGCACGGGGGACGGGCGGGGGCGGGCGGGAAGCGGTCGGGGCGGGCGGGGCGGTCGCCCTGCTGCCGTGGCGGACGTGAGCGGTCCGGCGGCCGGCCGGGACGACCGCCGCCAGGCCGCTCCGCCGCCCTCAGCGGACGCCCTCCACCGATGCCTGGGCGGCGTGGGCCAGTTCGCGGCGGGCCTGCCGGAGGCCGCCGCCGGGCTGCGGGGCCGGGGCCGGGATCGGCGGACGGAAGGTCAGCTCCGCCACCAGCCCCCGCACCGCGACCACCCGGGCGAGCGAGTTGAGCAGCCCGTCCTCCCCGACGAACGCCGGCGCGCTGGTCGCCCGCCCGTCGGCCAGCCGGTAGCGGATCGTCATCGGCTGGACCGGGGCGCCCGCCCGGACGGCGGCCTCGAAGAAGGCCGGGCGGAACCGGCCGCTCTCGCGCCCGCACCAGGTGGACCCCTCCGGGAAGACGACCATCGGGTGGCCGTCCCGCAGCAGGGCGGCCACCTCGGAGACCGTCCCGGGAAGGGTGCGGAGCCGGTCGCGGTCCAGGAAGACCGTGCCGCCCCAGGAGACCATCCGGCCGAGCACCGGCCAGTGGCGGACCTCGGTCTTGGCCAGCGAGCGGCCGGGCCGCACGGCGGCGATGAGCGGGATGTCCAGCCAGGACACGTGGTTGGCCACCAGGAGCACACCGGAGTGCTGCGGGTTCGGGCGGTCGTCCGGGCGGTCGTCCGGGGTGGGGGCGATCCGCACCGTCACCCCGAGCGAGCCGAGGAGTGTGCGGGCCCAGAACCGGGCCAGCAGGTCGCGCGGCCCCCGGGGCAGGGTGCTCGCCGGCCGGGTGAGCGCCAGTCCCGTCGCCAGGACCAGCAGGCAGGCCGTCAGCCGCAGCACCCGCCGGGGGAGGGCGACCGTCGGCGCCGGGTCGGTGAGGCAGGACTCGGGTGTGCAGGACGCCGTCGGCAGCCAGACGCTCATGAGACCGGTCCTGCCGCGGGTTCGGTGCCGCCCGCCAGGGAGGCCGCCGGTGCGGTGGCCGCCGTGCCGGCCGTCACCCCGCCCACGCCGGAGAGGAAGTGCCGCAGGTAGCGGGGGTCGGTCCGCTCCAGCGAGAGCAGCACGAACAGGTCGGCGGTGTCGAAGTCCCGGTCGTGGGCGGGCGCTCCGCAGACCCAGGCGCCCAGCCGCAGGTAGCCGCGGAGCAGGGCCGGCAGTGCCGCCCGCTCGGCGCGCGGTACGTCGGTGGCGTCCCAGAGCCGGTGCGGCGCCACCCGGTACTCCTCGGGGGCGAGGTGCTTGGCGCCGACGGTGTCCCAGACCCGGGCCGCGGTGGCTCCGCCGTCGTCCAGCGGGATCGAGCAGCAGCCGCCCACCCAGGTGTTGCCGGTGTCGGCCAGGTAGCGGGCGATGCCGCCCCACATCAGGTTGATGACGGCGCCGTTGCCCCGGTGCTCGGGGGCGATGCAGGAGCGGCCCAGCTCGACCAGGCCGTCGCGCAGCGGCGCCAGGTTGCGGAGGTCGAACTCGCCGTCCGAGTAGAGCCGGCCGGCCCGGCGGGCGGCCTCGGGGCGCAGCAGCCGGTAGGTGCCGACCACGGTGCCGTCCTCGCCCTCACGGACCAGCAGGTGGTCGCAGAACTCGTCGAACGGGTCGACGTCCAGCCCCGCGACCGGGCTGTGCAGGGTGGCGCCGAGCTCGGCGGCGAAGACGCGGTGACGCAGCCGCTGGGCGGCGCGGACGTCGTCCTCGTCCCGGGCGAGGGCGACCGTGTAGACGGCGGGCGACGGCACGGCCGGGCGCGGGGCGGGCACCGCGGTGGGGTGGACGGGGGTGACTGCGGGCGGAGCGTACGTGGGGACGATGGTCATGGCGGACCCTCCAGGGCAGCACGGACGACGGCAGCCACGGAACTCCGTGGCACCGGGCAGGCCCGCGTCCTCGGCGGGCGTGCTGACCGGCACCCGTATGTCTCTCCAAGTCGGCTGGCATCCACGTTGCGGTTCGGCGGAGAGCAGATGTGCACCTGCTGAATGCGGTCACCCGTCGTGTGCGGGACACCTGTCGGGCACCAGGACGCCGTCCGCTGCTCGGCTCGACGGGGTGGCGGACGCAGGCCCGGCCGTGACGGGGCTCGCCCGGCGGCTCCTCGGCGGCCCGGGAGGTCCGGGAGGTCCGGTCGTCCACCGGGCCGGGGCGGCGCCGGAGACGGGCCCGCCGCCGTCCCCCCGGAAGGACTGCGGGGGGACGGCGGCGGGGAGCAGCGGGAGCGGGGGAGCGGAGGCCGGGGAGGGCCTAGAACGCCTGCCACCCCTGGGGGTCGAGGCCGCCGGGAATGACCTCGGCGGGGCCGTAGGGCTCGCGGGTGAGCACGAACGTGCCGATGTCGAGGTGGCTGACCGATCCGTCGCCCGCCCGGACCACCCGCAGGGTCTCGCCGGCGTAGTAGCCGTCGAGACCGGTCCAGGTGCCGTCCGCCTCGGCCCGGAAGCGGGAGCCGCGGCCGGTGCGGCCGAGCGACGAGAGCTCCAGCATCCGGTCGGCCCTGAGCCGCAGGGTGTGGGGCGCGGCGCCCCAGTACCAGGGGCCGGTGAGGGCGAGGAGCTCCTCGTCCACGTCGGGCAGCGGACGCCAGGGCTCGGGGATCCGGGGCTCGTGCTGCGCGGTGAGGGCGATCAGCTCGGCGGCGACCAGCGGCGTACGGGAGCCGTTGGTGGCGTTGGAGAGGGCGATCGCGGCGAGGCCGTCGGTGTCGCTGATCCAGAGGCCCGCCGTGAAGCCCGGCATCGAGCCGGAGTGTCCGTAGAGCGAGCGGCCCTCGTGCTGGATCAGCTGGAGCCCGAACCCGTAACTCTCGCTCCACTCGCCGGCCTCGGGGCCGACGGCGGGTTCGCGCATCTCGGCGAGCGTGTCGGTGGAGAGGACCTTCTCGTGGCCGCCGGTCAGGAAGGCGGCCCAGCGGGCGAGGTCGGTGACGGTGGACCAGAGCTGGCCGGCCGGCGCCATCAGGCCGGTGTCGGTGAGCGGCTCGGGCAGCATGACGTCCGCCCAGGGGTGGACGGCGAAGCCCCCGGCGTGCGGGTGCTCGGGCAGCAGGGTCGTGCGGTCCATGCCGAGGGGCTGGAGGACCTCCCGGCGCAGCACCTCGCCCCAGGGCTCGCCGCGCACCTGCTCGACGAGGGCCCCGAGCAGGGCGTAGGTGGGATTGGAGTAGTGGTGCCGCCGGCCGGCCGGGTGGCGGCGCGGCCGCTCCTGCTCCAGGATGTCGGCGAGGCGGGGGCGGAGCGCGCCGTCCGTCCGCTCCCACCACGGCTCCGGGGTCTCGGAGGCGAGGCCGGCGGAGTGGGAGAGCAGCTGGGCGACGGTGGCGCCGTCGGCGGGCGTGCCGGGCAGGTGACGCTCGATCGGGTCGGCGAGGTCCAGCAGGCCCTCGTCGCGCAGGCGCAGGACCAGGACGGCGACGAAGGTCTTGGTGATCGAACCGATCCGGTACTGCACGTCGGCGGTGGGGGCGTGGCCGTCGATCATGCTGCGGGAGCCGCTCCACACCAACCGCTCGTCGCGGACCACGGCGGCGACCATGGAGGGCGTGCGGCCCTCGGCCTGGGCGACCGCGATCCGGTGCGTGAGCGCACGGCGGGTGGAGGGGAGCAGTTCGTCGGACAGGTCGGTCATCTGATCCTCTGATTGATATCGATGGTGCGATCGATGCGCCGCGGACGGCACGGCGTGCCCACGCTAGTTGGGAGCGCGGTCGCCTTCCACCGGTTTTTCCCGGACGTCCTGGAATGTCGCAGGATCCGGCCGGTCCCGGCCCGTCCCGGGTCCGGGACGGAACCCGGGACGGACCTGGGAAGTACCTGGGAGCGGCCCGGCGCGGACCCGGCGCGAGCCCGGCAACGGGGCCCGGACCCGGCGGTCCGCCGCGCGCCCCGGAGCCCGACGCGCCTTCACCGTCCGTTCGGCGGACGGTCCTTGACACGGTCAATTGGTCCAGTCCATTTTGGGCTCCTCCCCGCACCTCCACCCCCACACCCCCACTGGAGGTCACCGGTGCACAAGCGCACCCGACTGCCCGCCGCCGGCGCGGCCGCTCTGCTCGCTGCCGTCGCCGCGTTCGGCGCACCCACCGTCGCCCACGCGGCGAACCAGCTCACCAACCCGGGCTTCGAGACCGGCACCCTGTCCGGCTGGAACTGTTCCGGCGGCCTCGGCTCGGTCGTCACCACCCCCGTCCACGGCGGCACCAAGGCGCTCGCCGGCGCCGCCACCGCGGGCGACAACGCCAAGTGCGTCCAGACCGTCGCCGTCCAGCCCAACACCGCCTACACGCTCTCCGGCTGGGTCCGCGGCAGCTACGTCTACCTCGGCGTCACCGGGGGCACCTCCGCCTGGACCTCCGCCGCCGACTACACCCGGCTGAGCGTCTCCTTCACCACCGGCGCCACCCAGACCAGCGCCGAGGTCTACGTCAACGGCTGGTACGGCCAGGGCACCTACTACGCCGACGACCTCAGCCTCGACGGCCCCGGCGGCGGCACCCCCACCGACACCCAGGCGCCCACCGTCCCCGGCAACCTGCGCACCACCGGCAAGTCCGCCGCCAGCGTCAACCTCGCCTGGGACGCCGCCACCGACAACACCGGCGTCACCGGCTACGACGTCTACCAGGGCGCCACCAAGGTCGCCACCGCCACCGGGACCTCCACCACCGTCGGCGGCCTCGCCGCCGCGACCGCGTACACGTTCACGGTCAAGGCTCGCGACGCCGCGGGCAACACCTCGGGCGCCTCCACCGCGCTCACCGTCACCACCGACCCGGGCGGCGGCACCCCGACCGGCTTCAAGCAGGCCGCGCCCTACCTGTACAACGGCTGGGGCAACCCGCCGGCCGCCACCACGGTCATGAACGCCACCGGCATCAAGTGGTTCACGATGGCGTTCATCCTCGCCCAGAACGGCTGCAACCCCACCTGGGACAGCCAGCGCCCCCTGCTGAACGGCGTCGACCAGGCGACCGTCAACGCGGTCCGCGCCGCCGGCGGCGACATCGTCCCGTCGATCGGCGGCTGGAGCGGCAACAAGCTCGGCCCCAACTGCGCCACCACCGCCGACCTCGCCGCCGCGTACCAGAAGGTGATCAACGCCTACGGTCTCAAGGCGATCGACGTCGACATCGAGAACACCGACGAGTTCGAGAACTACGCCGTCCAGGACCGCATCCTCGGCGCGCTCAAGATCGTGAAGCAGAATAACCCCGGTCTGCGCACCATCCTGACCTTCGGCACCGCCACCAGCGGCCCGACCTCCCACGGCAACCGGCTGATCGAGCAGGCCAAGGCGCTCAACGCCGACATCGACGTCTTCACCATCATGCCGTTCGACTTCGGCAACGCCTCGACCGACATGTACGCCGCCACCGTCAGTGCCACCGAGGGTCTGAAGACCAAGCTCAGGTCCACCTTCGGCTGGGACGACGCCACCGCCTACGCGCACATCGGCATCTCCGGCATGAACGGCCTCAGCGACAACAACGAGGTCACCACCGTCCAGAACTGGACCGCGATCCGCGACTGGGCCAACAGCCACCACCTCGCCCGGCTCGCGTTCTGGTCCGTCAACCGGGACCGCGGCTGCCCCGGCGGCGGCCTGCAGGAGACCTGCTCCGGCATCGCCCAGAACGACTGGCAGTTCACCTCCATCACGGCCGGCTTCACCGGCTGACGCCACCCCGGCGGAGACCGGCCCGGCCCCCCGCACCCACGGGGGGCCGGGCCGGTCCGTGCCCGGGGCCGCGCGGGCGGGTGACCCGGCGGCGTGGCGGCGTGCGCCCGCCGAACGCCGCTCCTAGTGTCGGCCGGGCCGCCGACCACGTACGGAGACTCATGTCCGACGTCCCCGAACCGAACCTCCCCGAGCCCCCGCCGCCGACCACGGCGCCCACGACCGGCGTCCGCGCCCGGCAGGTGCTGCGCAACCCCCGGCTCTGGGTGATCCCCGCCGTCCTGGTCGGGCTGCTCAGCCTGCTGATGTCGCTGCTCTACCTCGGAGGGATCCTCGACCCGCGGGCCGACCTGCACCACATCCCGATCGGGCTGGTCGACACCGACCGCGGCGCCACCGTCGCCGGACAGCAGCGAAACCTCGGCGAGCAGGTCGTCACCGGCATCGCCACCGCCCCCGGCCAGGGGGACACGGTCTCCTGGCGCCGCCTCGACGAGGCCGCGGCCAAGGAACAGCTGGCCTCCGGCAAGCTGTACGGCGTCCTCCAGGTGCCGCCCGACTTCACCGCGGCGGTCGCGGCCCTCGGCAGCAGCGGCGGTGCGGAACCCGCACGGCCGACCGTCGTCCAGTACACCAACCCGGGCGTCGGCAGTCTCGGCTCCTCGCTCGCCGCGCAGATCGGCCAGCAGGCCGTCCGGGAGGCGTCCCTGCGGCTCGGCGGCACGCTCACCGCCCTGCCGGGGACCCAGGGCCTGGACAACGCCGCCCGGCTGCTGATCGCCGACCCGATCACCGTCACGACCGCCGTCGGCCACCCCATCGGCAGCCGCAGCGGGCTCGGACTCACCGCGTTCTACTACACCCTGCTGCTGGTCCTGGCGGGCTTCATGGGCGCCAACATCATCGGCAACGGCGTCGACGTCGCCCTCGGCTACGCCGACAACGAGATCGGTCCCTGGCGCGCCCGCCACCCGGTCGTCCCGATCGACCGCACCGGCACCCTGGCCGTGAAGTGCGCGATGTCCGTCGTGCTCTCGCTGCTGACCTCCTCGCTGATCATGTTCGCGAGTGTGGTGGTCCTCGACATGGACGCCGCCCACCTGCCGCTGCTCTGGGTCTTCTCGGTCTGCGCGACCAGCGCCGTCGGGCTCGGGGTCCAGGCCATCAACGCGGCCTTCGGCGGGATCGGCCTGCTGATCAGCATGTTCGTCTTCATCGTGCTCGGCCTGCCGTCCTCCGGCGCCACGATCCCGCTCGACGCCCTGCCGTCGTTCTACCGGTTCCTGGCGCTGTTCGAGCCGATGCGCCAGCTCACCGACGGCGTGCGCGCCATCCTCTTCTTCGACGCGCAGGCGGACGCCGGCCTGACGAGGGCGTGGGTCTGGATCGGGATCGGCACGGTGGCGGCGCTGCTCTTCGGCTTCGGGATGACCCGCTACTACGACCGCAAGGGGCTGCACCGCACCGTGCCCGAGCTCTCCTGAGCCCGGGCACGGTGGTGCGGCAACGTCCCGGCACGCCGTCCGGGCGGGCCCGGCCGCGTACCGCCGGGAACGGCCGGCGGGGGCCGGCCGGGCCGGTCAGGCCGGCGGGGACCAGGCCCGGACCGTCGAGCCGGGTGAGCCCGGCGGCAGCGGCGGCAGCTCCGGCCGCCTCAGCCAGGCCTCGAACAGCCCCTCCAACGGCGCCTGCGTGTAGCGGGCGGTGTGCGCCAGGAAGTCCGCGGAGGTGACCGTCCCGTGCCGGTGGAAACCCGCCCAGTCCCGCAGCATCCGGAAGAAGGCGGTGTCCCCGAGGGCCTGCCGCAGGGCGTGCACGGTGAGCCCGCCGCGCTGGTACAGCCGGTCGTCGAACATCAGCTTCCGGCCCGGGTCGCCGAGCCGGAGGTCCTGCGGCAGCCCGGCCAGCAGCCGGTGCGCGGAGGCGGCCCTCGCCGCCGCCGACGGTCCGCCCGCCCGCTCCGACCAGAGCCACTCCGCGTACTTGGCCAGCCCCTCGTTCAGCCAGATGTGGCTCCAGTCGCCCACCGACAGACTGTTCCCGAACCACTGGTGGGCCAGCTCGTGGGCGATCAGCCGCTCCCGCTCCCAGCCGCCCCCGAGATGGTTGGTGCCGAAGGTCGCCACGCCCTGCGCCTCGACCGGCACGTCCAGCTCCTCGTCGGCCACCACCACCGCGTACTCGCCGAACGGGTAGGGGCCGAACACCTCCTCGAAGTACGCCATCATCGCCGGCTGCCGGCCGAAGTCGGCGGCGAACGAACCGGCCAGCCGCTCCGGCACGAACCCGGTCTGCGGCACGTTCGGGCGCTCCGCCAGCACCACCGGCAGGTACTGGCCGATCGAGACCGTCACCAGGTACGTCGAGGTCGGCGCGGACTGCTCGTACACCCAGGTGGTGCTGGACGCCCGGGTGGTCCGGGTCAGCAGCCGGCCGCCGACCACCACCGTGTAGGGGGAGGGCGTGGTGACCGCTATCTGGTACGTCGCCTTGTCGGCCGGACGGTCGTTGCACGGGAACCAGGACGGCGCCCCGACCGGCTGGCTGGCCACCAGCGCGCCGTCGGTCAGCTCCTCCCAGCCCAGGCCGCCCCACGGGCTGCGCACCGGCCTCGGGTTGCCGGTGTAGTGCACCTCGACGGTGAACGCCGCACCCGCCGTCAGCGCCTTCGCCGGACGGACCCGCAGCTTGCCGGCCCGGTGGGTGTACCGGGCGGCCCGGCCGTCCACCAGCACCCGGCCGATCCGGAACTCGGCGAGGTCCAGTGCGAACTCGGGCAGCGCGGTCACGGCCACGGCGCTGAGCCGGGCCGTGCCGCCCAGCCGGTTCGGGCCGGGCCGGTAGTCGAGCGCCAGCTCGTAGCGGTGGACGCGGTACCGGTGGTCCCCGCTGTTCGGGAAGTACGGGTCCGGCCCGGCGGCGGGCGCCGCCGCCGGGCCCCGGTGGACACCGTTCACGGAGCCCACCGGCGCCGCGGGGGCGGCCGGAGGACCCGGGGGCTGCTGGATCTGCGGGGACTGCTGGGACTGCACCGGGCGGGGTTTCACCGGGTCGTACGCTCCTGCGACAGGGGGAGGGGGGCGGCGTGGCGGCGGGCGGGGGAAACGGTGGTCAGGAGGTGGTCTGCCACACCTCGATGGGATTGCCGAGCCACCGCGTGTCCGCGGGGACCGACTCGGCGCGCATCACCAGCGAGGCCGGGCCCAGTGTGCTGCGCGCACCCACCGAGCTGCCGGGCAGCACGATGCCGCCGGGCCCCAGGGTGGAGCCCTCGCCGAGGACGACAGTATCCATCCGCATGATCCGGTCGTGGAAGAGGTGGGTCTGCACGACGCAGCCCCGGTTGATCGACACCCCGTCCCCGAGGGTGACCAGGTCCGCCTCCGGCAGCCAGTAGCTCTCGCACCAGACCCCGCGCCCGACGTTCGCACCGAGCGCCCGCAGCCACACGTTCAGCAGCGGCGTGCCCGGCACCGCGCCGACCAGCCACGGTACAGCCAGCACCTCGACGAAGGTGTCCGCCAGCTCGTTTCGCCAGACGAAACCGCTCCACAGCGGATGCTCCACCGCCCGGAACCGCCCCACCAGCAGCCACTTCGCGGCCACCGCGACCAGGCAGGCCACCCCGCCAGCGGTCAGCAGCAGCAGGCCCGACAGCAGCGCCGCCGCCAGCGGCGACCACTCGACCGCCACCCAGGAGAGCGCCGCCAGCATCAGCGCGCCGAGCGCGCCCGAGGCCAGCACCGGCAGCAGCCGGCCCACCTCGACCAGCCCGCGCGCCCAGAGCAGCCGGGCCGGCGGCTCGTAGGTGAGGCTCTGGTCGGCCTTGTCGGCCGCCCGGGGCAGCCGCATCGGCGGCATACCCAGGTACGAGCTGCCCTTCTTCGCCTTCGCCGGCGTCGCCGACAGCACGCCCACCAGCCCCCGCTTGGGCACCGAACGGCCCGGAGCGGTCATCCCCGAGTTCCCGAGAAACGCCCGCTCGCCCACCTTCGCCTCGCCCAGCCGCACCCAGCCGCCGCCCAGCTCGTACGGCGCGATCAGGGTGTCGTCGGCCAGGAACGCACCGTCGCCGACCGTGGTCAGGCTCGGCAGCGCCAGGACCGTCGACACCTCCGCGCCACGCCCGACCCGCATGCCCAGCGCCCGCAGCCAGAGCGGCGTCACCAGCCCCGCGTACAGCGGGAAGAGGATCTCGCGCGCCTGGTCCATCAGCTGGGTCACCGACCAGGCCTGCCAGCCGACCCGGCCGTGCAGCGGGTGGACCCCGGGGACCAGGCCGATCGAGAGCAGCCGCACCGCCGCGACCAGCTGCGCCGCGTACACCACGCCGTACGCCAGGGTGGCGGGCAGCAGCCCCAGCAGGGCGCCGCCGAGCGCCCCGCCCAGACCGTCCGCGGGATCGACGAACAGGGAGAGCACCGCCACACCGGCCACGGCCGGCAGCAGCGGCAGCAGGCCGAGGGCCGTGCCGCTGGCCCCGTACAGCGCGGACCAGCGAGCGTGGCGGACCGGGCGCCCCTTCGGCCAGAACCGCTCGGTGCGGCCCAGCTTGACGGCGGGCGCGCCGCCCCAGCGCTGACCGGTCGGGATCTGCCCGGTGACGCTGGACCCGGCCACCACCTGGGCCTGCTTGCCGACCCGGGCACCCGGCAGCATGGTCGAGCGGGTACCGATCACGGCGCCCGCGCCGATCTTGATCTGCCCGACCTCCAACCGGTCACCGTCCAGCCAGTACCCGGAGAGGTCGACCTCGGCCTCCACCGCGCAGCCGCGGCCCAGCTTGAGCAGACCGGTCACCGGCGGCAGCGAGTGCAGGTCCGCCTCAGGACCGACCTTGGCGCCGAGGGCCCGCGCGTACCGGACCAGCCACGCCCCGGAGAGCGTGGTCGCTCCGGTCACCTCGGTGAGCCGCTCGGCGGCCCAGAGCCGCACGTGCACGGAACCGCCACGGGGGTAGCTGCCCGGGCGCAGGCCGCGCAGCAGCAGCCGGGCGCCGCCGGCCGCGACCGCGAGCCGTCCGGGCGGGCTGAACAGCGCCAGCGCCCCCGCCCCGACCGCCCACCAGGAGGCGGTCGGGGCCCAGGCGAAACCGTCGAGGTGCGACAGCAGGTTGCCGAGCGCCAGCAGGGCGACCGTCCAGCGCAGCCCCACCACCGTGAACAGCGGGACCAGCAGGAGCAGCTGCAGGACCTTGGCCCGGGTCGGGACCGGCGCGATCGTCCGCACCTCGTTGCGCTCCGCCGCCGAGCGCTCCAGGTGCCGGGCGAGCTTGCGCAGCGTCGGGTTCTGGTAGATGTCCAGCACCGCGGCGCTCGGGTAACGGGCCCGGAGCAGGGTGGTGAGCCGGGCGGCGGCCAGACTGCCGCCGCCGATCGCGAAGAAGTCCTCCCGGGGGCCGCTCACCGGCACCCCGAGGATCTCCGTCCACTGCTCGGCCAGCCACGCCTCGGTGCCGTACAGCTCCTCGGTCGGGCCGGTGGGCTGCAGCCCGGGCAGCGGCCACGGCAGCGCGTTCCGGTCGACCTTGCCGGAGGTCCGGGTGGGCAGCGTGTCGACCGTCGCGAGCAACGGGACCAGGGCGGCCGGCAGCTCGGCCCGCAGCCGCGCCACGGCCTGCTCGCGGTCCCAGCCCTCGGAGGTCACCAGGTAGCCCACCAGCAGCTGGTTGCCGCCGCGCGCGGTGCGGACCGCCGCCGCCGCGCCCGCCACGCCGGGCAGGGCCTGGAGCGCCGCGTCGACCTCGCCCAGCTCGATCCGGCGCCCGCCGAGCTTGATCTGCTCGTCGGCGCGGCCGAGGAAGAGCAGGCCCTCGGGGTCGGCCTGCACCAGGTCGCCGCTGCGGTAGGCGCGGTCCCAGCCGACCGACGGCAGCGGCGCGTACTTCTCGGCGTCCTTCTCCGGGTCGAGGTAGCGGGCCAGACCGACGCCGCCGATCACCAGCTGGCCGGTGCCACCCGGCGCGACCGGCTCGCCGGCCTCGTCGACGACGACCAGGTCCCAGCCGTCCAGCGGCAGGCCGATCCGGACCGGCCCCTCACCGGTGAGCAGCGCGGCGCAGGCGACCACGGTGGCCTCGGTGGGGCCGTACGTGTTCCAGACCTCGCGGCCCTCGGTGACGACGCGCTGCACCAGCTCGGGCGGGCAGGCCTCGCCGCCGAAGATCAGCAGCCGGACCTCGATCAGCGCCTCGGCCGGCCAGAGCGCGGCCAGCGTCGGCACGGTGGAGACCACGGTGATCTCCTGCTCGGCGAGCCACGGGCCGAGGTCGGCGCCGCTGCGCACCTGGGAGCGGGGGACGGGCACCAGGCAGGCGCCGTAGCGCCAGGCGAGCCACATCTCCTCGCAGGAGGCGTCGAAGGCGACCGAGAGCCCGGCCATCACCCGGTCGCCGGGGCCGATGGGCTCGTCCTGGAGGAAGAGCGCGGCCTCGGCGTCGACGAAGGCGGCGGCGTTGCGGTGGGTGACGGCGACGCCCTTGGGGCGGCCGGTGGAGCCCGAGGTGAAGATGATCCAGGCGTCGTCGGCGGGGGAGGGGCGGGTCTCGGTGGGCAGGTCGGCGGCGGGCGTTCCGAATCCGGGCGTGCCGGATCCGGGTGTGCCAGCGGTGGCCGCCTCGGGGGTGGCCGCGCCCGCGGTCATGGTGAGCGAGCGGTCGGCGCCCAGGATCGCGGCGACCGCGGCCTCCTCGAAGACCAGCTGGGCGCGCTCGTCCGGGTCCTCGGCGTCGACCGGGACGTAGGCGGCCCCGGCCGCGAGGACGGCGAGGACGGAGACGTAGAGGTCGTTGGTGCCGGAGGGCACGCGGACGCCGACCCGGGCACCGGGGCGGATGCCGGCGGCGGCCAGGCGGCGGCGCAGCTGCTCGACCTCGGCGGCGAGCGCGCGGTAGCTGAGGACGGTGTGGCCGTCGTCGAGGGCCGGCTCGGCCGGGTGGTCGCGGACGCTGGCGTCGAGGATGTCGATCAGGGTGCGCGGGGCGGGCGCGGGGCGGCCCGGGTAGCGGGCGTGCTTGCCGTCGGTGTCCGGTCCGTCGACGGCGTGCGGCCCGTCGCCGGGGTGCGGTCCGGGGGCAGTGGGCTCCGGCGAGGGCCGGTCCGCGGTCGCCGGGTCCGTGTGGTCCGCGGCCGTCCGGCTCGTAGCCGTGTCGCCCGCCTCCGTCTGGTTCGGTTCAGCTGTCATAACAGCCGTGCGCTCCTTGTCCTGCCCCGTCCCGACCGATGCTCGACCCTTGGGGGCGGTGGGAGCAACCGCCTGACGGGGTGACCCCACTCCGGGGCCGGAGCGGACAACCCGACCGATGGTAGCCCCGGGTGATGAACGGCGTACCGACCGACACTCTTCCCAACTGGCGCTGAAATGACCGAATCTGACTGTCCGTCAGCCAGCAACTGCGCAACCTGCTCATTGATGTGACGGCCAATCAGTCATTTTGACGGACCGTCAGATGTGTTTTCCGGTCGTGACCCACGCCACATCGGATTGGCTCCTTTCGGGGCGACGGGCCCGCCGTCCGGGGATCGGCGGGCCCGTCGGGGTGTCCGGCAGGGGTCAGCGGAACCGGTGGAGATGCTCGCGGAGGAATGCCTCCAGGGTACGCGGAGCGCGACCGGTCAGCCTGGTGGCGGCGTCGGTCGGCGACTCCGGCCGCTCCACCGCGAGCCGCTGGATCTCCACCACGTGGGTGGCGAGCCAGTCCGGCATCCCGGCCCGTGAGACCAGATGGGCGTGCAGCTCGGCCGGGGCCAGGTCGATGTACCGCACCGGCCGGCCGAGCAGCGCGCTCAGCAGCTCGGCGATCTCCTGGTGGCTGTACGCCCGTCCACCGGTGAGCTCGTGGACGCCGCCCGCGGCCCTGGGATCGGTGAGGACGGCCGCCGCGACGTCGCCTATGTCCCGGCAGTCGACGTAGTTGCAGCGGGCGCTGCCCGTCGCGCCGTGGATCAGCCCGGCGGCCGCGATGCCGGGCGAGAGCAGCAGCAGCTTCTGCATGAACGCGTACGGGCGCAGGACGGTGGCCGTGGCGCCGGAGGCCCGCAGGTGCTCCTCGATCCGGTGGTGGCCCCGGGAGACGGCGACGGGGGAGTCCGGCTCGGCGGCCGGGGCGGAGATCTTCACGATGTGCTCCACACCGCTCCGGGCCGCCAGGTCGACGGCCCGCAGCTCGTGCTCGACCTGCTGGGGGCCGTTGGCCATGGTGAGGAGCAGCTGTCGGGCGCCCTTGAAGGCGGCGGCCAGCGACTCCGGGTCGCCGGCGTCGGCGGCGACCGCGTCGACCAGCGGGCGGGTGCGGTCGTCGAGTCCGGCCAGCAGCCGGGCCGGGTCGCGGCTGAGGGCGCGGACGGGGATGTCCCGCTCGGTCAGGCTGCGGAGGGTGGCTCCGCCGGTGGCGCCGGTGGCGCCCATGATGACGATCATCTCTGGATCTCTTTCCGTGGGTGTGGGTGGGGCCGGTCCGCGCGGCGGGGTGCCTGTGTCGCGCGGGTCAAGGGGGCGGACGGTTCTCAGCGCGCCCGGCGGCGGCGCGGGCGGGTGCTGCGCCAGCGCCAGGTGATCATGGTCGCGGCGATGGCCGCGGAGACCGGCAGGTCGATCCGGAGCCGGTCCGGCCACGGGCTGTCCGCGAGGGCCGGCACCCGGGGCAGCCAGTGGGCGCCCGACCAGCCGAGGGCCAGGCCTATCGCGGCGGCGCAGAGTCCGGCGCCGGCCGCGAGGAGCGTGCGCGGCGCATGGGTGCTCCACGAATCGGCCGGACGTCGGCGCAGCCTTGCGCCGACCAGGGCGGCCACGACGGCGGAGGTGCCGGCGATGGTGGTCGCGGCGGCGATCAGCAGCTGGGACTGCCCGGTCGCCAGGCCGCCTGCCCCGGCCATGGCGGCCGGCATGGCGTAGGCGACCAGGACCTCGCGCCAGAGGACGAACGGCGGCCGGGCGTCGTCCGGATCGGTGGGCATGTTCTGCCTGTTGGGCATGGAAACTCCCGAGATATACTTAGGTGGCTAAGTATTAGTGATTAGGTCACTAACTATGTGGCCGTGGAACGGCGGGCCGCCGACGGTCGCCGGGCGGTCCGATGCTGCGCGCTGTCGGGGTGGCCGACCGGTGCGGGGTCGACCGTCGGGCGGTCGGCGGCCGTCGCCGGTCGGCGGCCGGTCAGTCGGCGGTCAGGGCCTCCATGCCCTCGACCAGCCTCGCCAGCAGGTCGAGGAACACCGTGCGCTCCTCGATCGAGAGGCCGCCGACCATGGCCTGCATCCGCTCGTAGTGTTCCGGTGCCATGTCGCGCAGGCGCTCCGATCCGCGGGTGGTCAGGACCACCACGTTGCCCCGGCCGTCCTCGGTGGACGGTCGGCGGGCGACCAGGCCGCCGCGTTCGAGGCCGTCGACCAGGCCGGTCACGGTCGCCCGGGAGACGCCGAGCGAAGCGGCCAGCTGGGAGGGGGACTTCTCGCCGCCGTGGTCCTCCAGGTCGGCCAGCAGTCGGTACCGCCCGGTGGAGAGGCCGAACCGTGCGAAGTGCGCCTCCCCGGCCTGTCCCAGTCGGGAGGCGGCGGCCATCAGGCGTGCAGCGACCAGGACCGCCTGCGGATCGGCCGCCAGGCCGTACCGGGAGAGCTGTCTGCGTGCCTGGTCGAGCGTCGGTGCGCCGCCGTCGACCTCGTGGTGTGGGGTCATGGCAGTAATATGGCGCCTAACTAGATGGCTCGTCAAGTCGGGTTCCCGGCGGTGCGGCGGGTCTCGGAGTGCGGCCTTCGCGGTGGTGCGGTCGGCGTCGCCGAGGTGCCCCTCTCCTTAGGCGTGCGTCCGCCGAGACCTCCCGGAGTGCCGGTCGGCGGTGTCGCCGGGGTTGCCGGGTGGAGTCCCGAGTCGATTCCGGAAAGAGGCCGGGAGGAATATACAGTCACACTAGTTCGTGCAGGGATTCACATCGTCAGGAACCGGTGGTAGCTTTCCCGTGCCGGAATATCGGAGTCGGAAAAGCGGGTAGTCGATGAGTCGTGAATTCTCCCGTCGAGGTTTTCTCGGCAGCACCGGAATGACCGCCGCCGGCGTCTCCGCGGCTTCGCTCGGCCTGACCGCCGGCGCCGCCGGCCGTGCGGAGGCCGATCCGGTCGAGCTCCCGGAGGGGCGGACGGTCTTCCCCTCGGACTCCCGCTACGAGACGCTCAGTCAGGGCTTCAACCAGCGCTGGCGGAGCCGGCCGAACCACATCCGGCTGGTCGGCAACGAAGCCGACGCGGTGGCGGAGCTGCGGACGACGCTCGACCGCGGGCTGCGGCCGACGGTCCGCGGTGGCGGCCACTGCTACGAGGGATTCGTCGACAACGACAAGGGCGTGATCCTCGACCTCAGCACCCTGCGCGGGGTCCGCACGGGGACCGACAAGTTCGGCGCGGCCACCTACTGCGTCGAGGGCGGCGCCACCAACTGGGACGTCTACACCACCCTCTTCCGCACGTACGGCGTCACGATCCCGGCGGGATCCTGCTACTCGGTCGGAGCCGGCGGTCACATCGGCGGAGGCGGGTACGGGCTGCTCTCCCGGCGCCACGGGCTGACGGTCGACCACCTGGTCCAGGTCGACGTGGTCACCGTCCGGGGTGGCCGGGTGGAGGTGACGACGGCCCACCGGGGTGATCCGGAGGGCTCGCCGGAGCGTGAGCTGTTCTGGGCGCACACCGGGGGCGGCGGCGGGAACTTCGGCATCGTCCTGCGCTACCACTTCGCCCACGCCCTGCCGAAGCCGCCGCCGCAGGTGTGGCTGAGCAGTGTCGCCTGGCCGTGGGACGAGTTGGTCCGGCGCCCGGAGGACTTCCGGACCCTGCTCGACAACTTCGGTGCCTTCTTCGCCCGTTACAGCGGCCGGAAGGAGACGGTGTACCAGGGACTGTTCTCCATCCTCCACCTCACCCACCGGTCGAACGGGAACGTCGTCCTGTTCAGCCAGTGGGACGAGGAGGATCCGGCGCCGTTGGACGAGTTCCTCGCGCTGGTGGAGTCCGGGATGAGGACCAGGTCGACCATCCAGACCCGGAGCGCGGGGAGGCTCTACCTGCCCTACCCGGACAAGCGGCGCCGGCTGCCGTGGTTCCAGGCCACGATGACGGTCAACGGTTCCGGTGCCAACCAGCGCGGCAAGTACAAGTCGGCCTATCACCGGAGACCCTTCACCCCGGCGCAGATCGAGTCGTTCTGGACGTGGCTGACCAGGGAGGTCCCCGGTGTCGACCTGACGAACACGCTGGTCCAGATCGACTCCTACGGCTGCCGGGTGAACGACCGCGGGCCCACCGAGACCGCCGCACCCCAGCGCGACTCGGTCATGAAGCTCCAGTACCAGACGTACTGGACGGACCCGGCCGCGGACGCCGACCACCTGGCGTTCCTCCGCGGCCTCTACCGGGACGCGTACCGGGCGACCGGAGGCGTTCCCGAGATCGGTACCAACACCGACGGCGCCTACGTCAACTACCCGGACATCGACCTGGGCGTGGCCGGCGACGACCGGCCCGCCTACCAGCGCCTCTACTACAAGCAGAACTACGCCCGCCTGCAGCGGGCCAAGAAGCTCTGGGACGACAAGAACGTCTTCCACCACGCCCAGTCGGTGACCCTGCCGTCCTGACCGAGCACGCAGAGGCGTGGCGACCATCCGGCAATCGGGTGATGCCGGTGAGGAAGGTGTGAGTAGAGCCGCGGCTCAGAGCGCCTGGGCGGTGCGCGGTTACGAGGTGCGGGCCACCGCGGACGCCGTCCGGGTCGAGGTGGCCGTGCGGGCCCACCGGCCGCCGGCCGGTCGGTCGTAGAGCTGCACCCGGTCATTGGGCGAACGCTGTGACGGGCGCCCCGGCGCGGTCGCAGGAGCTGCCCCCGTCATCCGGCTCCATCCGTGATGGGCCGGACGAGGCCCAGGCGCAGGTTCCAGCGGTCCGCCCGCCCGGTCAGTTCGACGCCCGCCAACGGTGGCACGTCGAGCCGGCGGAAGGCATGGTCCGGGATGCCGAGGGCGTGCACGGCGGCGGCCCGGACCACGTCCGGCTCGGCGATCACCAGCACCCGCCCGCCCAGCGCGGCCGCGGTGCCGTCGAGCCAGGCGCCGACGCGGGCGCACAACTGCCGCACGGACTCGCCGCCGTGCGGCGCGGCCGCCGGATCGGCCAGCCACGTCATCACGGCCGCCGGCTCCTCGGCCGCCACCTCGTCGAGGGTCCGCCCGCTCCAGCGGCCCGCCGCGCAGCCGCGCAGCGCGGGCTCGTCCACGGCGTCGGGCAGGCCGAGGTCCTCGGCGGTGCGGCGGCAGCGGGCGGTGGGCGAGACGAACCGGTGGGCGGCCGCCGGCAGGCCCGGTGCGGCGGCGCGGGCGGCGCGTATCCCGGCGGCGTCGAGCGGATCGCCCTCGTCCAAGGATCCTTCGCCGACGAACCGGGCCTGCCGCAGCTCGGGTCCGATCGCCGGTGCGACGAAGATCACCCGTACCGTCATGTCCTTCCCCCTTCGTACACCTGTCACCCTTGGGAGCCCCTCGGAGTACCGCGTTCCGCGCCCGCCCGCGGACAAATGCGCAGGTGACCGCGCGGCAACGATTCGGTGCACGCCCTTGGCGCCGCCGCCGCCCGGGCGCTACGGTCTGCTGCGACAACTGAAGACGACGGCGAGACGGAAGTCCGGTGGGAATCCGGCACGGTCGCGCCACTGTAAGCCGGAACCGGCCGCCTCACGCAACGGCGGGGTCCGGCAAGTCAGACCCGACCGCCGTCGTCAGAGCTCCACCGAACGGGACGCGTGTTTCCCCCAGGAGGTCCTGCCATGGCCCAGTCCGTACTCTCTCCCAGCCTGCCCGTGGGCGGTTCCGCCCCGGCCACGCTGCCGATCCGCGCCATCCTTCCCTGGGCGCTGTTCCTCGGCACCCTGATGCTGGTCCTGCTGTACTTCGTCGGTGCCGAACAGGGCGCCACCTCGGTCTTCTCCGGGGCCACCGTGCACGAGTGGGTGCACGACGGCCGCCACCTGCTCGGCTTCCCGTGCCACTGAGCGGAGACCGAGCACCGATGAACAACTCCGCAACCGTCTCCTCCGGCACCGTCGGAAAGCTGCTGCTGCGCGGCCTGCTCGCGGGCCTGCTCGCCGGGCTGGTGGCCTTCCTCTTCGCCTACACCGTCGGCGAGGGCCCCGTCGCGGACGCCATCGCCCAGGAGCAGTCACAGTCCGCCCCGGCCGGGCACCACCACGGGAGCGAGGCCGAACCCGCCGCCGGCCATGAGGACTCCCACGAGGCCGCCGGCACCGCCGATTCCGGTGACGAGGAGGAGGAACTGGTCAGCCGCGACCTGCAGTCCACGGTCGGCCTCGCCACCGGCGTGCTGGTGTACGGCGTCGCCGTCGGCGGCGTCGCGGCGCTGGCGTTCTGCTTCGCCCTCGGCCGGATCGGCCGGTTCGGCCCCCGGGCCACCGCCGCGTTGGTCGCGGGCGCCGCGTTCACCACGATCTACCTGGTGCCGTTCCTCAAGTACCCGGCGATGCCACCGGCGGTCGGCAATCCGGACACCATCGGGAAGCGCACGGCGCTGTTCTTCCTGATGATCGCCCTCAGCGTGCTGATCGGCGTGGCCGCGGTGATCCTCGGCAAGCGCCTGGCCCCGCGTCTGGGCACCTGGAACGCCGTTGTCGCGGCCGGTCTCGGCTACGCCGTGGTGATGGCCGTGCTCGCCGTCGTCCTGCCGTCCAACGACGACGCGATCCCGGACGGCTTCCCGGCCGGGCTGATGTGGGACTTCCGGCTCGCCTCGATCGGTCTGCAGGTCGTGCTCTGGACCGGGTTCGCCCTGGTCTTCGGAGCCCTGGCACAGCGGGCCCTCACCCCCGCCGCACCTGCCGAGGACCGGACGGCCGTCCCCGCTCCGGCGGTCTGACGGGCGGTTCCCCGCCGCGCACGACTCGACCCCGCCGAAGGCGCGCAGGCGGGGTCGAGTCGTGCGCGGCTGCGTTGCGGGGCCGCAGGCGCGACGCTCGCCCACGCCTTCGGGGGGCTCTGCGCGGGCCCGGCCCCGCTCCCGTGCCGGTGATCGCGATCAGCCGTGGTGGCCCGTCTGCTCCTTCCGGTGGCGGGGGAGCCGGTGGGACTCCACCGGTCGTCCACCGGCGAGGTGCTCGGTGACGATGCGGTCTGCGACAGCCGGGTCGACCCCGCCGTACCAGACATCGTCGGGCTGCACGCTGACGACGGGTGCCTGGTTGCACGGGAACTGGCATCCCGTCTGGGTCACGAGCACGTCGTCGTCGCCGAGACCCTGCTCGGTCAGCTTCTGCACCAGGGCGCGCAGGTCCTCCTCGGCACCCCGGGCCGCGCAGCGCGGACCGCGGCACACCAGGACCTGGTGCCGGTGGCCGGTGACGTCCTCCCAGGCCGCGGACGTGAGGCCGGGCTCCTTGCCGGTGACGGCCTTCGTCGTCGCGGCCACCGCGGCGACCTCGTCGGGCGAAGCGGCGAGGCGGGTCGCGACGAGGAGTTCGGGGCGGTGGCCCGCGCGCTCGCGCCACCAGTGCGCGGCGATCCGCCGCAGCCAGGACTGGGCCGGGCCGGAGGCCGTGAGCCGGACGCCGATCACGACCACTGTCTCAGTGCCCGCGTCGGCCAGCCTGGTCAGCTCGGCCGACAGCGAGGGGTCGGCCTGCTGCAGGAACGCGATCGAGGCCCGGTGCGAGGCCGCTGTTCTGAGGAGTTCGTCACGGCGGACGGCTTCCGCGATCGACATGCCGACCAGGAGCACGGCGCCGCGGCGGGCGTTGGCGTCGGGGACCGGGGAGGTCATGGCGTCTTCCTCTCGTGGAGCAGTCCGTTCCACCGGATGTGCGGTCGGTCGTGCCGGGGGTGGGGTTCCACGGTGGCGTCGACGCCGTAGACGCGCGCGATCATGGGCGAGGTGAGCACCTCGGGACCGGTCCCGTGGGCGACCAGGCGGCCGTCGAGCAGGACGGCGGCCTCGTCGCAGTAGGCGGCGGCGAGTTCGAGGTCGTGCAGGGCCGCCACCGTGGTGATGCCCAGCCCTCGGACGGTTTCGAGGAAGCCGAGTTGGTGGCGCAGGTCGAGGTGGTTGGTGGGCTCGTCGAGCAGCAGCACGCCGGGCTCCTGCACCAGCGCCCGCGCGAGCTGGACCCGCTGCCGCTCGCCGCCCGACAGCGTCGGCCAGGAGCGGTCGAGCAGATGGCCGACGTCGGCTGCGGCCACGGCGTCGGCGAACACGGCCCGCTCGTGGGCGTCGGCGGCTGCGTTCGCCGGCACGGGCCAGCGGCTGCGGTGCGGGGTGCGGCCGAGCTCGATGACCTGACGGACCGGCAGCGACAGCCGGGTGTCCGCCTGCTGCTCCAGGAAGGCCACCTGTCGGGCCCGTCGGCGGGCCGTGAGCGCGTGGAGGTCCTCGCCGTCCAGGAGGACCCGACCGGCGCTCGGACGGGTCAGTCCGGCGACCGCGCGCAGCAGGGTGGACTTCCCGGCGCCGTTGGGCCCGAGCAGGGCCGTGATCCGGCCGGGGCCGAACGTGAGCGAGACCGCGTCCAGCAGGGTGGCTCCGCCGATGCGCACACGAAGTCCCTCCGCGCGCAGGTCGACGGGGTGTGTCACCGTCACCGCCCCCTCCCGTCGGCCCGGCCCTGGCGCCACAGCAGCCAGGCGAAGAAGGGTGCTCCGAGCCCGGCCGTGATGACGCCGACGGGAATCTCCCGGTCGGGGAGGACCGAGCGCGCCAGGATGTCGCTGCCCACCAGGAGCGACGCACCCGTCAGCGCCGACACGGGCAGCAGGACGGCGTGGCGCGGGCCGCAGACGAGACGGACCACATGCGGTACGACCAGGCCGAGGAACCCGATGACGCCGGTGTGGGCGACCAGGCACGCGGTCACCAGCGCAGCGACGGCGACGAGGACCCAGCGGGTCCGCTCGACGTGGACGCCGAGGGAGCGGGCGGCGGTCTCGCCGAAGGCGAAGGCGTCCAGGTCGCGGGCCGAGGATGCCAGGACCGTGACCCCGGCCAGCGCGACCGCAGTCAGGAAGACGGCGGTGGGCCACCGTACGCCGGCGACCGAGCCCAGCGTCCACTCCATGACACCGCGCGCCGCGTCGCGGTCCCCGAGGACCAGTACGGCGAACGAGGTGTAGGCCCCGCACATCTGCCCGACGGCGATGCCGGCGAGCACGGTCCGGGTGGTCGGCAGCGTCCGGGTGCGCGCACCGGCCAGGGCCAGCACGACGACGGCCGCGAGCAGGGCACCGGCGAACGCCGCCGTCGCCACCGCGCCCGTTCCCACGGCGCCGGACACGCCGACCCCGAGGACGATCACGGTGACCGCGCCGGCGGCGGCTCCGTCCGAGATCCCGAGCAGGAAGGGATCGGCCAGGTCGTTCCCGGTCAGTGTCTGCAGCACGGCGCCGCAGACCGCGAGACCGGCGCCGGTGGCAGCCGCTCCCAGAACCCGGGGCAGCCGCAACTGCCAGACGATCTGGTCGTCCAGCAGCGTCACGTGCGGGTCGCCCAGCCCGAGACGGCGCACCACGACGTCGATCACCGTCCGGACCGGCTCGTGGTGCGAGCCCACGGCCAGACCGAGGAGCACGGTGGCCAGGAGCAGGGCCGCGGCGACGGCCAGGGCCGCCGCCGTGCGGCCCGGACCGGCGGGCCGCACGGCGGGAGGGGATGTGGTGGTCATGATCCCGGGTGCAGTCGGCCCAGTCCCGCCGACACCCGGGCGGCACCGTCGGCGAGCAGCACACCGGGGGTCGACTCGGAGAACGGCACCACCACGAAGGCCTTGCGCTGCACGGCGGTGAGCTTGCTCAGCACCGGGTCGCCCTGCAGATAGTCGATCTTGGACTGGGCCGTGTCCCAGTCGGCGTCCGCGAGCACGATGGCGTCCGGGTCCGCGGCGACGACCTTCTCCCAGCTCACGTTCTGCCAGGCACCGGGCAGGTCTGCGAAGACGTTGCGGGCCCCCACGGCGTCGAGCACCAGCTGAGGCCCGCCATGGCCGGAGCCGACGAACGGTGCCTTGGTGTCCGAGTCGAACCACAGGACCTTCAGGCCCTTGCCCGCGGCCGTCGCCGTGAACTGGGCCAGTTGCTGCTCCTGCTGCCGCTGGATCGCGGCGGACCGCTCCGTGACACCGAAGACCCTGGCGACGTCGTTCAGTTCGCCCCACATCGCCTGCCAGGTCGGCGGCGGCACCTGGCTCTTGTCCGAGCAGCCGAACGGGGACAGGTACGACGGGATGCCCTGGCCGCCCAGCTCGTCCCGGGTGCCCGCGACCTTGTCGGTGAACGCACTGGAGTAGGAGGCGTACAGGAAGTCGGGCCGCGCCGCGAGGAGCTTCTCCTTCGTCGGGTAGTCCTTGGAGAGCACCGGCACGGAGTCGTAGGCCGCCTTCCACCTCTCCGGGACGGCATTGTCGAGATAGGCGGTACCGGCCATGCGGGACTCCAGGCCGAGGGCCAGGGCCACCTCGGTGGCACCCTGATTGAGCGTCACCAGCCGCTCGGGCGGCGCGCCGACCGTCACGGTGGTCCCGCAGTTGTTCACGGTGACGGGCCCGGCACTGCCGGCCGTCGCAGTGGGCGTGTCGGGTGCGGGGGCGCCCGCGCAGGCGCCGAGCACGCCGGTGAACAGGAAGGCCGCGACCGCGCGGCCGACGCGTATCGGACCTGTGGGACCTACGGCACCTACGGGACGTGCGGAACGTATGGAACGGAACGGGTACGGCAGAGCGCTGGGCACGTGTTCTCCAAAACCCTCGTGGAACATGTCGCGCCGTGGCCGGTCTCCTGGCTTCCGCATCGACACGCCGCAGCCGACCTTCCCGGGTGGCTCTTCCAGCCGACCCAGTGGCCCTGACCGCTGGCAGAGCCGGTCAGCGAGGGCCGCGGCGCTCCGCGGCAACAGTGGCGAGGGCCGCACCGGACTCAGACCGGTTTCCCGAACACCATGGCCACTGCAAGGTATCAGGCGTGGTCAGGTCGGTGTCGGCCGGTACCTGGGGTGATCGTTTGGATGGTTCGTCAGCGAGCGCGCCCGGGTGGCCGAGAACGGTCAGTCGTCGTCGCCGATCAGTTTCCGGGGCTCGTGGTCGGCGTCGGCCCCGGTGCCCGGGGCACTGCCCTTCGTCTCCCACCTGGCCTTCCGGGCCGCGTCCGGGATCGGCCGGCGGCCACCTTGCGGGACCGCTCGGACATGATCCGGGGGCCGGGCGGCATCACCGCCCGGCCCTCGGATCACGAGGCACACCTCAGGGAACGCCTACCCGAGACCGGCCTTCCGGATGCCGTCCAGCCGCTCCGTGTCCTCGCCGAGGGCACGCAGGATGAGGTAGGCGGGCTCGCCGGCACCGGGCGTGCTCCCGGCGGCCAACTCCTCGTAGAAGAGCGGGATCCCGCGCCGCACCGCGTCGCAGCACTCCTCCTCGATGTCGGGGTGGCCGGCCGCCGAGGCGCTGAGGTCGGCTTCACCCTCCACGCACGCCATCAGCAGGTCGAGCACCCGGTAGCGGGCCGGCGCCGACAGCTGCTCGTGCTCCAGTGCCAGGAGGAGCATCGAGGCCAACGGCAGGGAGGCCTCGGAGAGGAAGCCCTGGGACTCGACGTCGCCCACCAGCCCGTGTCCCGACGCCTCCTCGGGCGTCCGCGCGGCCAGGAGCCGTGCGAAGTCCTCCGGGACGTGGCGGGCTCCCCGACGACAGGAGCACGCGATGCGGCTCCAGTCGTGGCGGGCGGCCTCCTGCTGCCAGGGGGCCGCCGGCGCACCGGGTGCTGCGCCCGTCTCCGACCGGGAACCGAGCCGGTGGGAGCGTGCCAGCAGCGCGCCCGTCCGGACGTCCCAGAGGCCCGCCTCGCCGTCGCCGTCCACGGCGACGAGTTGCGTGCCGTCGGCGACGAAGCGCAGCGCGAGCACCCATCCGTTGAGGTCGGTCAGCCGGTGGACCACCTCGGCGGTCGAGGTGTCCCAGATCCTGACGATCCGTTCGGTCCCGCCCGTGGCGACCCGTGCGGCGCGTGGGTCGAGCGCGGCGGCGACGACCGTCCCCCGGTGGTCGTGGAGGAGGGACCACGTCCCGAAGGTCGTCGGATCCCACAGCTGGGCGGACGTTCCACCGGCTGCCAGGATCGCCTCCGCCCGGGTGGCGAAGGCGACCGACTGCAGCCTCGGTCCGTCCTTGAACACCAGGCGCGGCGGCGCCGGTGAGTGGACGTCGCCGAGGAACATCCGGCCGCTCGCCGTGCCCGCGGCGAACCGCTCACCGTCCGGACGGGCGGTCAACGACGTGACCTGCTTCCCGAACTGCTCGGGCAGCTCCAGGTCGATCCGCCGCCCCGGCGCACCCGCCGTGGTGTTCCACACCCTGACGGACCCGTTCTCGTCGCCGGACAGGACCAGCCCGCCGGGGCCGGGGGCGACGGCGGTGACGCGACACCCGTGGTCCGAGTGGAGCGGCACGTGCCCACCGTGCTGCGACCACGTGTGGACTCCGCCGGCCTCGTCACCGATCACCAGGAGGTGGGCCGACCGGTCGTCGCCGAACGCGACGGCGGTGGCGTGCGCGGCGGTCTCGACCGAGGCCACCACGGCCCCCGTCGCGCGGTGCCAGACGAGACACGGTCCGCGGTGGACGACCTCGGCCACCAACTCCCCGTCGGCGCTGAGGGCTATCAGCTCCGGTGAGGAGTTCAGTGAACTTCCGCTCATGCCGTGCTCCGATTCCAGGGTTGCCGTGCGGGCATCATAGGACTCACTCCAGGATCCTCGGGTTCGCCTGCCCCCATATCGTGCCGGACGGGAATTGCCGGGGGTCGTAGTCCAGGATGCAGTCGTCGCAGATGGGGATGTTGCCGTCGATCGTCAGCGGATTCAGGCTCGTCTTGCTCGCCGACATGGTGAACCGCACCTGCCGGTGGTCGCCGCCCAGGGCGTTCACCACGTTTCCTTCGGCGCAGTAGCCGCACCCCGGGACCTTCGGCGTCCCGGAGGACGCGACCGCGATGGTGCCGCTTTCGGTGTTCACGCCGGCGCTCCAGGTGCGCCGGATGGGCTGGTTGTGGTCGGCGGCCATGACCTCGTGGAGCATGTCCCGCGCCTTGGCGATCTGACCCTCGACCGTCCAGCCCTCCTCGGCGGCGACCGTCTTCACGACGGCCGGGTTCTTGATCTTGGTCTTGACGCCGCTCCGTGGAGTGGACCCGCGTCCGCCCATCTCCGGGGATCCGCCCGACGTACCCTTGCCGGCCGAACCCCCGCCCGACGAACCTCCGCCGGCCGAGCCCTTGCCGGAGCCGGATCCGCCCTTGGGAGTGCTGGTGCCGGTGCCCGGGCTGTCGGGGGTCGTGGGCTTGACCGGGTGGGCGGGGGCGGGGTTGGCGGGGGTGGGGGTGGGGAGGTCGTCGGCGAGCTTCGTTCCCGAGCGCCACTTCATCAGGGTCCGGACGCCCTTGGAGACTCCCTTGAGGAGGCCCTTGACGCTGGTGACGATCCCGACGTAGTCACCGGTGGTGCGGCCGGCCTGGTACGCGCTGGAGTTGGTGTCGATGTTGAAGAGGGTCGCGGTCGGCGAGTCGTTGGTGTACTTCTCGTGCTGGTACACCGTGCAGCCGAACGGATTGGCGATGCAGCTCATGTTGCGGGCGCCGTCGTAGATGTTCAGCGCGCCGTTGACCCCGGCGGTCCAGAAGTCGCCGACGTAGGAGTCGACGACGCCGCCGGCGTAGCTTCCGGCCTGGTTGGCCGCGGCCTTGGGGTCGTCCATGACCTTGTTGACGAAGTTCTTGACGCTGCTGAGCCAGCTGAACCCCGTCGGGTCGCTGCCCGAGGTGGGGTTGTCGGCGCCGTAGGTGTAGCCGCCCATCTGGTTGGGGTCGCCGGCCTGGAAGAGCGGGTCGACGGAGAGGAAGCGGCCGAGGACCGGGTCGTAGGCGCGGACGCCGAGCAGGTTGAGGCCGCTGGTGGCGTCGGCGGGCCGGCCGAGGTAGCCGAGGTTGTCGGCCCACGTGGTGGGCACGGGGCCGCGGGGGTTGCCGTAGGGGTCGAAGGCGCGCCGGGTGACGGTGCGTGTGGTGCCGTCGACCTGGAGGCTCGCGGTGCCCTGCGGGTTGGTCGGCTGGAAGGTCAGTCCGCCGTTGCCGGTGCGGATGATGACGGTGCCGTCGGGGTTGGAGTAGTAGCGCTTGCCGGTGACGGTGGTACCGGTCTTGTCGAGGATCAGCTGCTCGGTCCCGCCGAACAGGTAGAGGACGGTGCCGTCGGGTCCGCGCTGGATGAGCAGGTTGCCGCCGGCGTCGTACAGGTAGCCGGAGGTCCGGGTGGTCCCGCCGCTCGGGGTGGTGACGGTGGCGGTGAGGCCCTCGGCGTTGTAGGTGAACGACTGGGTGGCGCCGGTCGGCGGCGTGCCGCCGGCCGAGAGCCACCTCTGGTTGGTGCCCTGGTTGCAGTCCCACAGGCCGACGCGGGTGCCCGGGGTCGTGTTCCCGTGGGGCACGTCGAGGCACTGCCCGGAGGCGACGTTGACCAGCGAGTCGTTCGGGCCGGACCGCCATTCCTGGGCGGCGCTGCCGTCACAGGTCCACAGCTCCACCTGCCGGCCGCGCTCGGCGACGCCGCCGACCGGGCGGATGCACTTGCCGCCGGTCTTCAGCCTGCCGTCGGTCTCCAGGGTCCACTGCTGGGAGGTGTTCCCGTTGCAGGTGAAGGAGAGGATGGCGGTGCCGTCCGCGGTCCAGGCGTGGTCGTCGTCCAGGCACAGCGGGGTGGCCGAGCCGGTGGCGATGCCGGAGGCGATCGATCCGGCACTGGTGGCGGACCGGGAGACGGTGCCGCCGGCGGTGTCGTACTGCGGGGTGAGCGTGGCGGTGTAGGACGGCCCGGTGGGCGCGTTCTTCGTCGCGGGCCACTGCTGGTTGACGTTCTGGTTGCAGGACCAGAGCGTCACCGGGGTGCCCGGGTTGGCGTTTGCCCAGGGCACGTCGGCGCAGAGCCCGGTGGCGGTGTGGACGAGGGCACCGTTCGCACCCTCCTGCCACTTCTGCCCGGTGGTGCCGTCGCACGCCCACAGTTCGAGCGCCACGCCGGGGTCGGTACCGCCGTTGGCCGGACGCAGGCACTTGCCGAGCGAGCGCACGGTGCCGTCGGCGGCCTTGGTCCACCGCTGGCCGCCGCCCTCGTTGCAGGTGTACGACAGGATGGCGGTGCCGTTGGCGGTCCGGTTGCCCTCGACGTCGAGGCAGAGCGCCGTCCCGCCGGTCGGGATGGCCGAGACCAGCTTGCTGGTCGCGGGCCCGGTGGAGGTGGTGACCGCGGTGAGCGTGTTGGGCTTGGCGGCGGGGGTGCGGCCCTCGCCGGGGTAGCTGCTGGACTGGATGACGTCCCGGGAGGTGTCCCCGGTGACGTCGCGCCGGACGTGCCGGGTCCGGTCGCCGAGCGTGTTGTACTCCCAGCTCTGCCAGTAGGGGGCGGGGCCGCCGATGCTGGCCGGGCCGGGGTTGTCGTTGTTGCAGCGGGAGGTCTGGCCGGCCCCCGCGGCGGTGACGCCCCAGGTGTCCGTCCAGGCCTCGACGAGCCGGCTCAGGCCGTCGTAGCGGAAGCACTGCACGTCCCAGGTCCGGTCCGCCCCGCCGGAGGACTGCAGTTCGGAGACGTTGGTGACGTTGCCGGCCTGGTCGTACCCGAAGGTGCTGTCGGAAAGGGGGTTGGCCGAGGACTCCTGGAGCGCGACCCGGTGGTTGACCAGCCGCCCGGTGGCGTCGTCGTAGATCTGCGAGGTGCGGAGCAGCTCGCCGCCCGTGCCGTAGGTCGAGCGGAGCAGCTGGCCGCGCTCGTTGTAGTTCGCCCGGGCCAGCAGCGACTGGTTGGTGTCGGTGCCGCTCTGGAGGAGCAGGCCCTGGAGGTTGTAGCCGTAGCCCACGCTCTCGGCCGGCAGGCCCGCTTCCCCGTTGTACGTGTTGCTTGCGAGCAGGCCGACGTTGGCGGTGTAGGTGGAGCCGATGGTGTAGTCGCCCGCGAGCTTGCCCTCGGAGGCGGGGATCGTGGTGGTCGAACCGGTCGGCTGGTAGGCGGTGTTGTACCCGTTGACCTTCTGGACGTACTTGTCGCCGGCCGCTCCGCCGACGTAGCGGGTGGCGGAGGTGACGTAGCCCTTCTCCAACGAGTCGTACTCGACCGTGGTCAGGAGTTTGGAGGCGTCCGTCGTACTGGTGCCGCTGTACTTGGCGGTCTGCCGGCCGAAGGTGTCGTAGACGAAGGACAGGGACTCGCCGCGCCCGTCGGTGACGGTCGCCGGCCGGCCCAGGTCGTCGTAGACGGTGGTGGCCGTGCCGCTGTCGGGGTCGGTCTTCGAGGTCAGCTGGCCGCGGAGGTTGTACTCGTACGACCAGGTGTTGCCGACGTTGTCCTTGACGGTGGAGATCTGGCCGCCGGGCTTGTAGGTGTAGCCGGTGGTGACGTCACCGATCGTGCCCCCGGCGTGGATCACCGAGGACGTGGTCTGCCCGAGGGCGTCGGTGTGGACGGTGCTGGGCGAGGCGCCCTGCGGCGGCGTCCGGTCGGTCCGGTCCGCGCCGCGGTACGCGGTGGTGGACTCCCACAGCAGCCGCCCCTTGGTGTGCTGCTGCTGCGCGACCGGGCGTCCGAGGCCGTCGTAGACGGTGATGTACTCGGCCGGAAGGGTGTTCTCGACCTCCTGGAACAGCGTGGAACCCGGCGCGGTGATCGGGTCCGACCAGGTCGGGATGCTGATGACCGGCCAGCCGTGGCTGTCGTACCGGGTCGAGGAGATCAGACGGCCGAGACTGTCGTCGGCCGGGGTGCTCTGGCTCTGCCGGGGACGCAGGAGCCCGTCGTAGATGGTGACGGAGACGTCGTAGGTCTCGTTCTCCCGCAGCGTCCGGGTCGTGACGCTGGATGCGGCAGGCTTGATCCCGGTGCCGTGGATCGCGTACTCGAACGTGCGGTCGGGGCTCTTGCCGTCGTCCTTCTTGCGGCCGGGCAGCCAGACCCGGGTGAGGCGGCCGAGCGCGTCGTAGGCGGAGTCGGTGATCCGGTGGTTGACGTCGACGGCCCGGGTGATCAGCCCGCGGGACGGGGAGACGGTGCTCGTCGCCGTCCAGTTCTGCGGGTTGGTCGTCGACACCTCGGTCGGCAGGATGCCGGTGGCCGGGGTGTAGCTGGTGGTGGTGAGGTTTCCGGCGGTGTCCCGGTGACCGACCACCCGGCCGTACCCGTCGACGCTCTCGGTTGCGAGGGTCTGGAAGACCGGCCGCCCGGCTCCGTCGTAGGACTTGACCGACTGGGTGGCGGTGACCATGCCCAGCGTGGTGCCGTTCTGCCCGAGGCGGCCGTACTCGCCCGGGTCGTTGATGTCGCCGCCGCCGTCGTAGACGAAGCGCTTGTGGCTGAGCGTGTTGGCGCTGGTGGCGGTGGCGCACGGTCCGGAGACGCTGACGCTCTCGCTCGGGGCGAGGATCAACGCCGGGTTGGCCGCGGGGGCCGGTGCGTAGGTGGTGGTGGCGCAGGTCTCGTGGGCGGGGACGCTGACGTCACCCTTGTCGTTGACCTTCCAGGGGCGGCCGAGGTCGTCGAACTCGGTGGTGCTCCGGGTGGTCCGCCAGGTCACGCCGTCGGACAGCAGCGACAGGTTGCGGCCGCCGGTGGTCCTCACCTTGCGGGCGACCAGGTCGGGCAGGGTGGACAGCGGGGGAGGGGTCTCCCCGGGAGCGGGCTTCCTGGAGGTCCAGGCGGTGCGGCTGCGGTTCGCGGTCGGCACCGTGGTGGGGACGTCCGGGAGCGACTTGGCGATCACCGTCCCGTCGGCGCCGGTGTAGGTGGAGGTCTCCAGCGGCATGCCCGCGAGCCAGGGGCTGTCGGGTATCCGCTCGCCGAGCGAGTTCCTGATGTCGGCCGGCGGCCGGGTGGCGGTGACGGAGGTGTAGTCGCCGTCCATGCCCGGCAGGTAGGCGGTGACGCTCTTGGTGACCGGGTCGGGCGCGGCGCCGGACGTGGTGGTCACCGTGCGGAAGCCCCGGAAGTCGTTCCAGGTGCGGTACCGGTCGTCCGTCAGGTCCGAGTCGTCCCGGTGCCAGGCGGCGGGGCCGTAGGCGTACTGGACGACCTGGGGCAGGGAGCCGGCGTTGGTGATGTCGTTGACGGTGACCTTGGAGACCAGGGTCTTGTGGAACCAGTCCGCCGTGGGCTCGGAGGAGCCGGGGGTGTTCCAGTGGACCGGGTAGCACGCCTTGGTGTTGTCGGCGGCCGAGGCCGGCATGGTGCCGTTGACCCGCGAGCACTCGGGGTCGCGGTAGGTGACCGTGATGTACGCGCCGCTCTCGGTCCGGACGGCGACGATCCGCGGCCGGTAGAGTGCGGGCGCGGCCGGGGAGGGGCCGTCGACGCGGTTGTCGAACTCCTTGCCGGTGAAGACCACCGGGTCCAGGGGGGCCTCGCCGCTGCCGCCCGCGGTGGTGTCCAGACCGGTGTGCTTGACCTCGGAGAACCACATCACGGACTGCACGGCACCGGCGTTCTTCGGGTCGCCGGAGGCACCGGTGACCGGGTCGATGCTGCCGCCCGCGTCGGAGAACAGGTGCTTCAGCTCGTACCGGTCGACGCCGCGCCAGCCGGCGGCGGTGCGGACCTCGGTGGTGATCTTCGCGAGGCGCTTGGTCGACCAGAACGTCGGCGAGCCGATCTTGCAGACGTTGGCGCCGGTGCCGCTGGTCGTCCAGTTCGACTGGCAGGCCAGGTCGTACGGCACGTCCGGCCAGTTGGTGGCGGTGCCGGTGCTGAGGTTCTCGGGCCGGCAGGTGGTGTCGGAGACGACGCACCGCTCGGCGGTGTCGAAGACCGCCCGGGCCGAGGGCTCGCGGCCGGCCTTGGCGTCGTCGAGCTTGTAGCCGTAGGAGATCCTGGTCAGGTACCCGCCGCGGGTGTACGGCGTCAGCTCGCCGGTGCCCCCGCCGTGGAGGGCCTGGCCGTAGCCCCGGTTGTAGTGGTTGGTCTCGGTGGCCCAGTCGAACCGCTGCAGGTTGCCGTTCGGGTCGACGACGAAGTCGAGGTTGAAGCGGTAGCCGACCTGGTGGGGGCCGCACAGCGAGTTCTTGCCCTTGGCGGCGGTGTAGCAGGGGTCGCCGCTGTTGGGGTGGTAGACGGGCGCGCCCCAGGCGCTGTTGGTGGCGCTGTCCGCCGTGGTGCCGGGCGCGTGGTTGAGACCGAAGTAGTAGGCGGTCCCGTCGGGCGTGGTGACCTTGAAGTACTCGCCCTGCCACAGGCCGTTGGACGCGTCGGTGAGGCGTTCGACCTTGGTGCCGTCGTCGCTCTGCAGGTGGTACACGCCGTTGGCGTCGCGGACCAGTTCGCCGCTGCGCGAGCCGAGCGACAGGGTGGCGTTCCACCCGGCCCAGCACTGGTCGGAGGAGTCCTCCACGCCGGCGTTGCGGCACGCCTTGTACGAGCGCTCGATGTAGCCGGGGCTGAACGACCAGCCGTCGCCGATCCAGGAGGCCTGGGAGTTGCGGGCGGAGGTGTGTCCGTCGACGGCCTGCGAGTTGTACGACAGACCGACGGAGGGAACGGGACCGGCCAGCGACGGGGGCATGGCGACCGGGTAGCCGTAGGTGAACGCCCCGGACCCGGTCTGGGCCCAGGACCCCGAGGACGACAGGGAGGTCGCGTTGTACGAACCCTGCGAGCCCTCCGTGCCGGAGACGGCCGCCAGCACCGCGGGCGAGGAGGCCGGCGCGGCCTGGTCCGAGGACGGCGCCGCGAACGCGGTCGTGTTGCGGGCGGCGGAACCGGTCCCGGATTCGGCGGCCGGCAGGGTCACCGTCGCGCTGATCCTCCGGGCGGCCGGGTCGTTGGTGTGCTCGACCGGGGCCTGGACACGGCAGGCGTCGACCTGGGGCGTCGTCAGGGCACAGGCCGGAAGGGCCACCAGGCGCAGCCGGGACGACCAGCCGCCGCCGTAGGCCTGGGCGATCGAAGCGTAGTCCAGGCTCACCGAGACGTCGCCCGCTTCGCTGCGGCCGTCGCTCCGGGCCAGGCCGACCAGCAGGCCGTCGACGCCGGCCGCCTGGGTCTTCGCCCGATCGGCGACCCTGACGTCGACCGAGGACGGCGTACCTGCGGCGCCGTCCGTACGGTCCGTGCCGGTTGCGCCGGCCTGCGCCTCGGCTGCGGTGTTCGGCCGCTCACCGGCCGGGGCCGGGCCGACGAGGACCGGAGTGGAGCCGGCCCGCACCTTGTCCCCGGCATCGGCGGAGCGCGGCGAGGCCGGCCACGTGCCCGCCGGACCGGCGGCACCGAGCCGGACCGTGGCCGAGGCTTCGACCGGCCACTGCGCCGGGGACGGCTTGTAGGCCGTCAGGTCCCGGGCGCCCGGCTGGGCGGGAAGCGTCGGACGGCCGGGCCCGTCCGCGTTGCTGCCCGACACCCGGGGCAGCGGGGGTAGCGGTTTCTCCGGCTGCCCGGGATTGTCGTTGCGGTAACCGCCGACGATTCTGACGCCTTCGGCGCCCGCCATCGGCGCCAGAAGGGACATCGCCACGGTCAGGGCGGCCACCGGGGCCATCCTGCTTCGTCGGCGACCCCCACCGGCGGCGGAGACGAACCGGCGCAATCTAGTGCGCACTAACCATACCCCCCACTTGAGAACAGTTCCTGGACGAGTAAAGCCAATTGACGACCCGTTGTACCGCAGGATTGCGGCGCGGGAACCGTATTGCCAGACGTGCGAACCGCGCAATACCCTTCGCGAGGCCCACCTGACCAGGTGGTTCGACGCCGTCGGTGAAAGGGGGAGCTCCACCGATGTCAAGTCCCTGTTCGCCTGACGGTCGCCGTGCGACCTTGTTCGCGCAGGGTTCTGATGCTGATTCAGCTCATTGAAAGGGATAACCCGTGGGGAAACCCATCCGATTCTGCCGAATTCGGACGCGCGGGCTGACGGCCCGCCTTGCCGTCATATCCGCGCTCGGCGGACTCGCGCTCGGAAACGTCGTTCCGGCATTCGCCGATGACCGCCCGTTTGCTGTGCAACCGGGACAGACCGTCCGCCCCGGGGCACTTCCGGCCCCGGATGCCGGGGGGCCGCTCCAGGCCGCCCGGCTCAAGGCCAAGGCCACCGGGAAGCCCGTGACCGTCGACGAGCTCACCACCGGGAGTTCGCTCACCGTCGCGCAACCGGACGGCCGGATCACCCTCACCAGCCATCTGCAGGCCGCCCGGGTCAAGAAGGGCGGCGCCTGGACGCCGGTGGACGCCGGGCTGGCCCGGAACGCCGACGGCAGCTGGTCGCCGAAGGCGACCCCGTCCGGCGTCGTCCTGTCCGGCGGCGGCAAGGGGCCGCTGGCCACGCTCACGGACACGGACGGCCGGAGCCTCGCGCTCTCGCTTCCGTTCGACCTGCCCGAGCCGGTGGTGACCGGCGCCGGCGCGCGGTACGCGAACGTCCTGCCCGGGGTCGACCTCGACGTGACGGTCAGTGAGCAGGGTGCGGTCCGCGAGGTCCTGGTCGTCCGCGACGCCGAGGCCGCGGCCAACCCCGGGCTGAAGGCGCTGCGGATGGGCACCGCGGGCGGGAACCTCACGGTCGAGGCCGACACCGCGGGCGGCCTCGCCGCGAAGGCCGCCGACGGCACGTCGGTCTTCACCGCCCCCACTCCGGTGATGTGGGACTCCTCGACGGCCCCCGCCGCTCCCGCCGGCTCCTCCGGTCCCTCGGCGGACGCGACGGCCTCCGCCCGCGGGGCGGCCCCGAGGGCGGCGGCCCCGGCCGCCGGCCCGGACGACACCGAGGCCGTCGCCCACTCCGCGGCGACCGGCGCGCCGGTCTCGTCCTCGGCGGGGCCGGGCAACGGGGCCACGGTCCGGCCGGTCGCCGTCAAGGCCGAGCCGGGCGGCGTCACCCTCACCCCCGACACCGGCCTGCTCGGTGGGGACGGCACGACCTGGCCGCTGTACATCGACCCGTCATGGACGCCGACCGGGCCGATGGGCACCAACCACTTCGCCCAGGTCATGGAGGGGTGCGCCGGCGCCCCGAAGTACGACATCCCGCAGGCCAACGGCCAGGGCGTCGGCTACCAGCAGTACGCGGCCACCTGCCGCGGCCTGGAGCGGTCGTACTACGAGTTCAACACCGGCGCGATGACCAACCGGATGGTCGTCAACGAGGCCAAGCTCATCATGTACGAGACGTACGGCGCCAACCACGACTGCAATGCCACCGCGCCCGTGACGGCGAAGTGGATGCGCGAGGGCATCGGCGGCGGAACCGACTGGAACCACCAGCCGCAGAACGTCGAGATGTCCTTCGAGACCCAGTGGCCCAAGAGCGCCTGGTTCGACTGCGGTGGCTGGAAGCCGGTGGTGTTCAACGTCACCGACGCCATGCGGACCGTCGCCCAGCAGCAGATCCCGCGGTGGACCGTCGGCCTGTTCGGCAACGAGTCCAAGGTCGCGGGCAACCTCGGGTTCATGCGGTTCAACACCAACCCGTACGTCGAGGCGAACTACGACATCGCGCCGGACCGGCCCTACGACATGTCCACCACCCCCGACTCGCAGAACCCCGGAGGGCCGGCGTGCGGCGGCGGGCAGCCCGGCTGGATCGGGATGACCAGCATGGCCGGCAACTCCTCCAACATCATCCTCAACGCGCGCGCCACCACGCCGATGCCGGGGACCAACCTGGTCGTCGGCTTCCACGTCTGGGACAACATGGTCGCCGACGGCAACGGCAACCCGGCGGACGTGGGCTGGCCGGCGAGCCAGCCGATCGGGTCGGGCGGCCTGGCACAGGCCTACATCGGCAGCCCGGTCTCCGACGGCCACCAGTACGGGTGGAACGCCCGGGCGACCGACGGTCTGCTGAACGGGCCGGATTCGGCGTACTGCTACTTCGGCGTCGACCTGACCCCGCCGTCGCTCGCCGAGTTCGAGCGGTCGACGGTCCTCCCACCGTTGGGCAGCGGCCTCACGCCGACCGCCCACGCCGGGGACCAGAACCTCACCATCAGGGTCAGCAGCAACGACCCCACCCCGGGCGGATGCAACCGCGCCGCGTGCGTCAAGAGCGGCGTGCGCGGTTTCCAGTACGCGCTCGACGACAACATCCCGCCGGCCGGCGCCAACACCATGTGGGTGTGGCCGGACGCCGACGGGACCGCCGTCGCGGACATCCCGGTGAACCTCAACCGTGACGACTGGGGCGTCCACACCCTGTTCGTCCGCGCGGTCGACGCCGCGGGCAACACCCAGCAGCAGGCAGCCCGGTACGACTTCTACGCTCCGTGGAACCCGGCGAACGTGGTGAGCCCCGGTGACGTGACGTCCGACGGCACCCCGGACTTCCTCTCCCAGGCCACCGACGGCACCCTGACCCTGGTGCCGGGCAACAGCGACTTCACCGCCAAGCCCGGGCTCGCCTCCACCCAGGACCAGAGCCCCGAGCACGACAGCTGGAACAACTACCTGGTGGCGCACCGGGGTTCGGTGAGCGAGGGGAGCCAGGACGACCTGATCGCCTTCAACAGGGCGACCCGCAAGCTCTACGTCTACTACAACGACGCCACCGCGGTGCCGCCCGGCATCGCGGGGCACTTCAGCCGCCGCGCGATCTCCCCGATCGGTACCTCGTCGACCTGTGCGCAGGGCATCGACAGCACCTGGAACCACCTGACCCAGATGGTCGCCACGGCCCCGAACGGCAACGTGGCGAAGCGGCCCAACCTGATCACCGTGGAGAACGGCAGGCTGCGCTACTACCCCGGCAGCACACTGGGAGGCTGCCTGTTCGCCACCGGAACCGATCTGGGCACCGGAGACTGGTCCGGCGTGACCCTGCTCCCGCCCGGCTCCGTCGGCTCCACCCCGACCCTGTGGGCCCGGGACGACCTCACGGGCGCGATCCACACCTACCCGCTGTCGCTCGACGCCCAGGGCACGCCCACCGCGACGATCGCGGCGCCCGTTCGCCGGCTGCTGGCCTCCGGGCTGTCCGGCCTCTGCGGGGACGTCGACCACAGCCTGACCGAGAACGGGACCGCGCTGCTCAACTGGACCTGCGCCGCCGGCGCGGGAAACCAGCAGTTCACCCTCGGCACCGACGGCTCGCTGCACGTGCTGGGCAAGTGCGTGGACGTCCCGTTCAGCGCCACGGCCAACGACACCAGGCTGGTGCTCTGGGACTGCAACAACGGCGCCAACCAGAAGTGGGTGCCCGAGGCGTCCACCGGCGCGCTGCGCAACCCCCACTCGGGCCTCTGCCTGGGTGTGGAGGGAGGTGCGACCGGTGTCGGCGGCGTGCTGGCCATCCGGAACTGTGACGGCAGCGCCGGTCAGAAGTGGGACGCCGGGATCCCGGCCGAGCAGGCCGGTGCGCAGGAGGTCCTCCCGCTGGGTCTGAGTTCCTCGGCCTTCCCGAAGGTCGACTCGCCCGGTGACGTCGACGGCGACGGCCACCCGGACCTGTACGTGGTCGCCGCCGACGGCACCCTGACGGTCCTGCGCGGCGCGGCTGCGGCGAACGGCCTTCCGCAGTTCTCCGGGCGCGTCAACCTCGGCGTTCCCAACCGGCCCGTCGGCTACCAGCTGGTTTCCGCCTCCAACGGCAGCAAGTGCGTCGACAGCATGGGGACGACCGCAGACGGCCACCGCCCGGCCGTCTGGAACTGCTGGGCCGGGGTGAACCAGAAGCTCACCTTCGCCCCGGACGGCACGGTGCGGTCCGGCGCGGCCTGCCTCTCCGTTCCCGAGAGCGGGGCCGGGGACGGCTCTCCGGTCGCGATGTCCGAGTGCGTCGGGGCCCGCGGCCAGCAGTGGACGCTGCGCCCCAGCGGCGAGCTGTACAATCCGCTCGCCCAGCGTTGCCTGGAGATCCCGGGCTGGGACACCACCAACGGCACCGGGCTGGGCATCTGGTCCTGCCACGGCGGCGCGAACCAGCGGTGGATTCTCAGCGTCACCACGGCGGTCTGAGACCCGACCCGCGCATCACGCCCGTGCCGGGCGGAGGTCGGACCTCCGCCCGGCACGGGCCTTTCCGCTCGGCCACCGGCCGCGGCAGGGTCGGGCCGGTGGGGTCGGCCCGGTCTTCCTCGCCGAGCTGGTGGTGCTGCCCGCTCGGGTCCGGGGCCCTCGGGGTTGCTGTCGCGCGCGGGTGGCCGGGGGGCCGGTCCGCCGGGGTTCAGCGTCGGCCCAGCACCTCGGCGAGGCGGCTCACCCCGTCCTCGCCGTGGCCGAGGGCGACGGTCCGGCGGACCAGGCCCTCGGCCGCGCGCATCACCCCGGACTCGATGCCGTGCGACTCCGCGGTGTGCACGACGTGGGCCATGGTGGAGACCCCCGAGGTGAGCGGGTTGATCGCGCCCGAGTAGCTGCCGCTGTCGAAGTCCTCGGCGAACTCCGCGAACAGCGGCGGCAGGATCGCACCGATCCCCTGGGCGAACGGCGCCAGCTCCCGCCCGCTGATCCCCTCCGCCCTGGCCAGTGCCAGCGCGTGCACGTACCCGGCCATCGTCGTCCAGAAGATGTCCAGCAGCGCGATGTCGAAGCCGGCCGCCCGGCCGATCTCCTCGCCGAGGTGGGTGTGGGTACCGCCGAACACGGCCAGCACCGGCGCGTACCGCTCGTAGAGGTCGGCCGGCCCGCTGTGGATGAAGACCGCCTCCGGCGTGCCGATGCTCGGGGCCGGCGTCATGATGGCGCCGTCCAGGTACTCGACGCCGTGCTCGGCCGCCCACGCGGCCGTGGACCGGGCCCGGTCCGGCGAGTCGGCGGTCAGGTTGACCACCGCCCGGCCCTTGAGCGCGGCCCCGACCTCCTCACGGTGCAGCACGGCGTCCGAGGCGTCGTAGTTCACCACGCAGATGACCGTGAGCTCGCTCGCCGCCACGGCCTCCTCCGCCGTGGCCGCGCTCACCGCGCCCCGGGCGACCAGCGCGGCGTCCCGCCCCGGGGTGCGGTTCCAGACCGTGGTGCGGACGCCGGCGTCCACGAGGGCACCGGCCAGGGCGCGTCCCATCGGCCCGAGGCCGAGCACGGTGACGGTGGGCAGGGTGTGGTTGGTGGGCATACTTCATCTCCTGTAGACATGGTGGTGGACAACGACGACCCCGGGGGGAAGAGATGACGCGCAGCCAGGCCGTGAACCCGAACGTGTGCGGGGTGACCGCCGCGATTGCCGTGATCGACGGCAAGTGGAAGACGTCCCTGCTCTGGCTACTGGAGGCCGGACCGCAGCGCCCCGCCGAAATCCGTCGACGGCTGCCCGGGATCAGCGAGAAGGTCCTCACCCAGGCCCTGCGTGAGATGGAGTCCGACGGCCTGGTGCACCGCGAGGTGCACGACGTCCTTCCGCTGAAGACGGTCTACTCGCTGACCGACTTCGGCCGCCGGCTCTCCGACGCCCTCGGCCCGGTCTCCGACCTGGGCCACGAGCGCCTCGACCGCATGACGGCGGAGCAGGCCGGACGGGTCGGACAGGTCGAACAGGTCGAACTGTCGGCCTCCTGACCCGCTGTCATCTCCTTCCGTCCTTCTGGGGACCAGTCTCGTCGCGCCGCACGTCGTTGCCCAGTACCCACAAAAAGGTGGCTACCGGCCGGGGCCGAGGGGCGGCAGGTTCACATCCGCGGCCCCGGCGGGCCGCCCTCGCCGTCGAGGGAGTTCCTGCCGTACGCGGTGCGGAAGAGGGCCGGGCAAACCGTTCCGGTCGACGGGCGACGCCGGCGGGGGTGGTGGCCTCACAGCGCGCGGATCTCGCGCCTGGTCAGCGCGTACCCGAACGCGCCCAGGAGGCAGAGCCCGGTCGTCGCGAACACCCCCCGGCTCCCGAACGCCTCCACCGCCGCGCCGGCCGCGATCACCGACAGCGGGAAGACCCCCAGCGCGCAGAAGGTGATGGCCGCCATGACCCGGGCCAGCAGCGCGGGCGGGGTGTTCTTCTGCACGCCGGTGACGACCAGGACGTTGGTCACCGTGCTGGCGCCGCCGGCCACGCAGAGCAGCAGCACCGCGCCGACGAGGCCGGTGAACGGCACCAGGCCGATCGCCGCACCCATCACCAGGCCGGAGAGCATCGCCGTGCGGCCCCGCGAGCGCAACTCCGTGAGACCGGCCGCGAACAGGCCGCCGACCAGGGCACCGCCGGTGAACGCGGCCAGCAGCATGCCCAGCCCGACGGCACCGGCGGCGAAGCCGTCGGTGGCCAGGGTCGGCAGGGCGACCCTGGTGGCGCCGCCCACGGTCAGGTTCGCGATCACCGTCACCGTCAGTACGGCGCGCAGCAGCGGCGATTCCCGCAGCAGGGCGCGGAAGTTCCTCGGCACGGACGAACGTTCGGAGATCGGTCGGGGCGGTGCGGCGAGGCTGCCGCGACCGATGAGCAGCAGCGTGACGGTCGACACGGCGAAGGTCGCCGCGTCCAGGCCGAGTGCGGCGGCCGGGTCCAGCCAGGCGACCAGGGGGCCGGCCGCCGCCGGACCGAGCAGACCGGCGCCGAAGGTGACCGTGCTGCTGAGTGCGTTGCCCGCGTGGAGGTCCTCGGCGGGCAGCAGGGTCGGGGTGATCGCCCAGGCGGCCGGCAGGAACACCCCGGCCCCGAGGCCGACCAGCAGCGCGAGCCCGCCGATCAGCAGGAACTCCGCCGCCCCGCCGGCGGCGACCGCGCACAGCCCGGCGGTGGCGAGCAGCCGGAGGAGGTCGGCGGCCAGCATCACCCGCCAGGCGCCGAACCGGTCGGCGAGTACCCCGCCCAGGGGGGTGGCGGCCAGCCGTCCCGCGCCGTAGGCGGCCACCACCAGGCTCAACTGGCGGGCGCCGCCGGCGAGGGAGTAGACCAGCAGTGGCAGGGCGACCACCTGGAACGCGTTGCCGAACTCCGAGGTGCCCTGCCCGATCACCAGCAGCCGGTAACCGCGCGAGCGCAGCGGCGCGACGCCGATCCGGGGGCGGAACCGCAACAGCCCCGTCGCGCCGCCCGTCCCCGCGCCGCCCGTCCCCGCGCCGCCCGTCCCCGTACCGCCCGTCCCCGCGCCGCTAGCCATCGAGCGAGACGGGCAGCGACTCCAGGCCGCGCAGCATGATGGTGTTGCGCCAGGGCAGGGTCTCCTCCGCGGCGGCCAGCTCGATCCGCTCGAAGCGCTCCAGCAGGCCGGTCAGCGCGACCTCGCTCTCCAGCTTGCCGAGGAAGGAACCGAGGCACCGGTGCAGGCCCTGCCCGAAGGCCAGGTGGCCCGGATCGCCCCGGTCGAGGATCAGCCGGTCGGGATCGGTGAAGCGAGCCGGGTCCCGGTTGGCCGCGCCGAGCGAGAGCAGCACCAGCTCGTCCGCCGGGATCTCCACGTCGTCGACCGTCACGTCGGCGTTCGTGAACCGCAGTGTGGCCATGCTCACCGGGGACTCGTAGCGCAGGAACTCGTCGATCGCGACCGGCATCGCCGCCGGGTCGGCGCGCAGACGGGCGAGCTGGTCGGGGTGGTGGAGCAGTGCCAGGGTGGCGGTGCCGAGCAGGTTGACGGTGGTCTCGTGACCGCCGATCAGCAGCAGGAAGACCATCGAGAACACCTCCTGTTCGGTGAGCTCGCCGGCGTCGGACGCCTGCACCAGGTCGGTCAGGATGTCCGTGCGCGGCGCCGCCCGTCGGTCCTTCATCAACTCCCGTAAGTAGTCGTTGAGTTCGGTGGTGGCCTGGTGGAACGACATGTCCCCGCCCTGGGTCAGGATCGCCGTCGACCAGGTGCGGAAGTCCTGCATGTCCTCCGGGGGGAAGCCCAGCAGCTCACAGATGATCATGATCGGCAGCGGGAAGGCGAAGTCCGTCACCAGGTCGGCGGTCTCCCGCCCGCGCAAGCCGTCGAGCAGGCCGTCGGTGATGCGCTCGACCAGCGGTCGCATCTGATCGACGCGCCGGCGGGTGAAGACGCCCTGGATCAGCCGGCGCAGCCGGGTGTGGTCCGGGGGGTCGCTGTTGAGCATGTGGACGACCTCCGAGCCGAGCGTCAGGCCGGAGCCCCGCCCGCTCGCGATCGCCTGGCTGCGGCGGACGTCCTGCCCGAACCGCGGGTCCATCAGCGCGGCCCGGACGTCCTGGTAACGCGTCACCAGGTAGACCGGCAGGCCCTCGCCGAACTCCACGACGGAGACCGCGCCGGCCTCGCGGATCCGGGCGAGCGTGGGGTAGGGGTCGCGGATGAAGGCGGACATCCGTGAGGCGGCGTCGTCGACCGCGGTGGTCATGGATCTCTCCTCGGACTCGAACTCTCGCAACTACACGGTCAGTGACGGGAAGGGCCAGCGGCGGACCCGCATGGGCAGGAACCACGCGCGGCCCGCCTGTTCGGCGATCAGACCGGCCACGGCGAAGTCCTGGTGGACGGCGTCCGGCAGCCGGCCGATCTCGACACCCTCGGCCAGCGCGTCCACCTGTGCCAGGTGGCCCGGCTCGTCGATGGTGAACAGCTCCAGCATCCCGAACCGGCGGTCGCGCACCTCGACGAAGCCGGGGCCGCGCCGGAAGACGCACTTGCTCGGGAAGTACGTGGCGCGCCAGTCGGCGACGACGTCCTCCGGTGCGCCGGTCAACCGCTCGGGCGGGTAGAGGTGGTGGAAGCGGCGCCGCGCCGCGCAGCCGTCCGTGCAGACCGCCTGCCAGAGCACGGCCAGCCCCTGTCCGGTCGCCTCGCGCAGCAGCATCAGCGCCCGCGCGGAGGCCGCCGGCGCGTCCGCACAGAGCCGGACCGGCTCGGTCAGCCGCAGGCAGCGGACCCCGGCCCGGTGCAGCTCGGTCACCTCCGCCTGCGCCGGGCCGGACAGGGTGCGGCGACCGAGCGCGAAGCCCGGCAACTCCCTGGCGGCCGGGTCGTAGTCGAGCCAGAGCTCGACCTCCGGGTCGGCGGCGCGCCAGGCGGCGTCGGTCCGTTCAGCCGATCGTGACGGCATCGAGCACCTCCTCGGTACGAGGACGGGCGGCGGCCGGGCCGTGCCGGTGCTGCATCCGCATCAGCACCTGGTTGTCGGACTCGACGGCGACCTGAAGGAAGCTGTCCCCGTCGTGGAACAGCAGGCCCAGCGCGGTGAAGCGTTCCAGCACGGGCCGGACCGCCGCCGCGCCGCCGGGGACCTTGGCGGCCAGCGTGGCGGTCGAGCGGGGCTGGGCCAGCAGCCGGAAGGCGGCGAGCTCCACCGGATCGGTCAGCTCGACCACCCGCCAGTCGTACCCGGGCCGGGTGTTGACGAGCACGATTCGCCCGCCCGCGTCCCGGTAGCTGAGCCGGCTGTCGGGGAACCGCGCGATCCAGGTGTCCACCGCCGCGCTCAGACGCTCCGCGAGGTCGCCGCCGATCCCGCGCGGCGGTGCGGTGAACACGTACGCCAGTTGGGCCAGTTCGCTCTCGGGAAGGCGATAGGTCGCGCGGTACTGGAAGGCCGGCCGGGTGATCGCGAAACCCAGTTCGGGGCGGTCGAAGTACGGGCTGAACCGCTCGATCGCGATCCGTCCCGCCCCGGTCGGCGGGTCCAGGTGGTGCAGCACGGGAAGTTGGCCGATCACCGACTCGTAGTCGGCCGGCTGCTCGCCCGGGAAGCCGTAGAGGTAGTTCCAGCTGACCGAGACCCCGGCGCTCTGCGCGTCCCGCAGCGCGCGGACGTTTTGGCAGCCCGTCACCCCCTTGTCCATGATCCGCAGGACCCGGGTGCTCAGGCTCTCGATGCCGGGCTGCACCTGGGCCGCGCCCGAGTCGCCGAGAAGCTGGAACTGGTGGCGGCGCAGGTTGGCCTTGATCTCGAAGTGCAGGCGCAGATCGACCGGGAGTTCGGCCAGCGACTTCAGGACGGTGTCGAAGTAGCCCATGTCCAGGATGTTGTCGACCACGTAGACGTCCAGTAGCTGGTGGCGTTCGGCGAGCGTGAGCACCTCGGCGAGGAAGTCCGCCGGCGGCTTGGAGCGGAACTCCATCGAGGAGCCGTTGAGCCCGCAGAAGGTGCAGTGGTGCTTCTCGCCCCACCAGCAGCCCCGGGAGCCTTCGAGGACCAGCTTGGGATCGACCCAGCCGGCCGCGACGGAGGCGTCGAGCCGCTCGAAGAAGCCGTCGTAGCGGGGCGTCAGGATCGCCGAGGGCGGCAGCGGGCGCTTCGTCATCTCGTTGGCCGTCGACGTCCCGGAGTCGTCACGCCAGCACAGCCCGGGGACGGCGGAGAGGTCGCCGCCCTCCAGGAGCGCCGGGAAGGCGGCTTCGCCCTCGCCGCGCACCACGTAGTCCAGGAAGGGGAAGTTGCGGTGCAGCGCGGCGCCCTGCGGACCGTCGCAGTTCGCGCCCCCGAACACCGTGCGCACCTGCGGGCACCGCTGTTTGAGCACCCTCGCGGCGGCGAGGCTCGCCGTGTTCTGCTGGAAGGTGGTGGTGAAGCCGACCAGGTCCGGTGGGTCGGCGGCGAGCTCGTCGACCAGTCGGTCGATGAAGGCGGGGGCGATCGTGCGGGTGGCCCGGGTCAGGGCGATGTCCTGCTCGCTCGCGCCGTTGGCGGCGAGGTGCTCGAAGTAGCTCGCGAACTCGACATCGCTGTCGCCGGCGCCGTTGCCGTCGCCGTCGAGGCCGCCGTCGACGCCGGGGGCCGGGCCGTCGTCACCGTACAGCGCACCGGCGAACGCCCAGTCGCCCGCGCCCTGGAAGTAGGACTTCTCGGAGAAGTACTGGTAGTCGTCCACGCCGAAACCCGCGGTCGAGGCCGCCCAGTCCACGAAGTCTAGGTTGGCGTACCGCACTTCGACCTGATGGCCGGCGCGTGCGGCGGCGGTGTGCAGGATCCCGAGCGCCAGCGACGGCACGTCGATCGCGCCCCAGGGCATGTGCAGCAGGACGATACGCATGATGGCCACTTCTGTTGTCCGCAGGCGGTCGGCGAGGTGTCGCTCCGGGGCACCGCAGATGCCCCGGAGCGACCGTGGGTCACTTGCCCTTGAGTTCAGGCTTCGGCTTCGGCTGCCCCTTGAGGGCAGGCGCGACCGCTGTGGCCTTGGTGATGTCGAGCGCGAAGTTCTGGACCACGACGGCGCCCCGGTCACGCTCCGGGGTGCTGATCGGGTCGTTCTGGATGCTGCGTCGCTTCATGGTTGTTCACCTCCTTCCGTCAGATCGGCGGGTACCCCGGGACGACTGCCCCGGGGTGCTCGGGGGAGCGGTGCCGGCCAGGCGTGCCCGGCGAACCGGACCATCGCGGCCAGCACGGATCGGTGGTCGGCGGTCCGGCTGCTGTAGTGCCCGCCGTCCACCCAGAGCAGCTCGTGCGGCACCGCCAGCCGGCGCAGGTCCGCGGCGTACCGGGCCACCTGGTCGGGCGGGCACCGCTCGTCGGTCCGGGAGGCGGCCAGCAGGACGGGCGCGCGGACCTGGTGCACGTAGGATCGCGGGTCGGCCGCGCGGTAGCGCTCGGGCACCTCGTCCGGGGTCCCGCCGAACAGCTGCCGGTCGAGCTCGCGCAGCGCGGGGGTGGTGGTGCGGTAGGTGGCGGGGTAGTCCGCGATCGGCTGGGCGGCCATGCCGAGCGACCACAGCTCCGGCTGCGCACCGATCGCCAGCAGCGTCAGGTAGCCGCCCCAGGAGAATCCGCACAGGCCGGTGCGCTCCGCGAGCGCCGTGCCGTCGGCGACCAGCTCGGCGCGGACGGCGGCCAGGTCCTCGATCTGTGCCAGCCCGACCCGGTGGCCGTACTCGTGCTGCCAGCGGGCGCCGTAGCCGGTGGAACCGCGGTAGTTGGTGCGCACCACCGCGTAGCCGTGGCCCACCAGGGCGTTCACCCGCGGGTCGTAGGAGTCCCGGTCGTGGGTGGCGGGGCCGCCGTGCACCAGGAAGAGGGTCGGCCACGGGCCCCCGCCGACGGGGGTGCTGACGAAGCTGTGGATCCTCCCGTACGGCCGGGGCGTCCAGCGCCGGCTGCGGGAGGTGTCGCCCTGCTCCGGTTCGGTGTGGTCCGCGACCTCCGTGCCGGGGCGCAGGACCAGCGGGCGGGGCGGCGTCGACTCCCGGCTCCAGACGCAGTGCAGGGTGCCGTCCGGGGCGCAGGAGAGGTCGTGGATCGTGCCGCCGGGTGTGTCGATCTCCCGGGCGGTCGGGGCCTGTTCGGCCGGCTCCTGGTCGGCATTCACCCCCTGGCCCGCCGTCTCGCCGCCCACCGCTGCCCGGCCGACCGCTGCCCGGCCCGCAGGCCCCGGCCGCGCCGCCCCCGACCCCACCGGCGGGTCGAGGTCGGCGAGCAGCAGCCGGCTCCGCCCGGCCCGCTCGTGCTGGATCAGCACCCCGCGCGGCCCCCGGTACCAGCCGGCCGATATCTGCGAGTCGAACGACAGCCTCGGGTACCTGCTCAGCCCCGCGCCCGCCCGCCAGGTCGCGACGGTGTACCGCTCGTCCTCCTCGACCACCAGCAGCAGCTCCGGTTCGAGTAGCGCGAGCGGGTTGAACTCGATCGGCCAGAGCCGCAGTCGCCGGTCCCCGGCGAGCCGTAACGGACTGCCCGACTGAGCGTCCGTCGGCCACAGGACCGCTGCGTCGTCCCCGTCGGGCCGCCCGCCGAGGGCGAGTAGTCGACCGTCCGGCGACAGGTCGGCCAGGCCCAGGTACCCCGGCGCCGAACCGACCGGTCGCGCCTCGCCCGCAGGCGGCCCGACATAGAGGTGCGAGGCGTCGTGGACACCGACGGCCACGGCCGCGAGCGAGCCCGTCCGGTCGAAGGCGACGCCGTACGCCCGCCCGTGCGGCACGCCGTGCAGTGCCGCGCCGCCCGGTCCGCCGGCGAACGGCTCGCGTTGCCACCGCCCCTCCCCGGCACCGTCGGCGTCGAACCACCAGATGGCATCGCCGTCCGGCTCGATCTCGCTCAGGTGGACGCCCCCCGGTCGGTCGGTGACCACCCGGCGCCGACCCGTCCCCAGGTCCCAGGCGACCGCCTGCCAGCGCTCGTCGACGAGCCGCGTCTCGACCGCGCGGTCGGCCGCCAACGCGGCGAAGCCGGGGGACTGGAACGCCTGCGTCACTGACCCGGCCCTTCCGGCTCGACGGTGGGGAACACGCTGCGCTGGACGTTCCGGGAGCCAGTGAACCGGCATGTGGGGAAGGACACATGTCGGGGGGTCGCGGTCCACTGTAGGGGGGTGTCGCGGATACGAACAGAAGGCGACGCAATTTATCTGAACATGTCGCTTGCCCGGGCCCGCCGCGATGCTCCACGCCTCGGGAGCCTGCCCTTCGTGGCCGCCGGATCCGGCACGGCGCCGGGCCGCGCCCCGGCGGTCACGGGCCGCGCCGGATCGCCGGGCGATGCGTAGCACACTCCGGGTGGCCGCGCCGGGAGTCCTCGGTTCTTCCCCCGAAACCCGGCGACGCCCGCGCTGCGCACTTAAAGTCACCAGCCTGTCGCCACACGTGGTGGGGCAGTCGGCACAGGGGAGGCCCGTCCATGGCCAGCGAGTTCCAGCAGCGCAAGCTCCGCAACGTGTTCGCCGCGTTCGACGCGGACGGGGACGGCTGCCTGCGGCAGAGCGACTTCGGTGCCCTGGCGGAGCGTTGGAGCCGGCTGCCGGCCGTCCAGCGGGACGCCGGGCTGGGGGCCAGGGTCGAGGCGCTCATGACGGGCTGGTGGGACCACCTGCTCACGGTCGCCGACACCGACCACGACGGCACGGTCGACATGGACGAGTTCCTGGCCCTCGTCGACCGGCTCCCCGCCCTGCGGGAGGTCGTGACGGCGACCGCCGACACGGTCTTCGACGCCGTGGACGAGAACGGGGACGGCCGTATCTCGCGCGCCGAGCACCGCCGCCTCGTCGACATCTGGCACGGGCGGAGCGTGGAGACCGACGACGTCTTCGACCTGCTCGACCTGGACGGCGACGGGTACCTCAGCCGGCCCGAATTCGCCCTCCTGTGGGCGCAGTTCTGGATCAGTGCCGACCCGTCCGAGCCCGGCAACGCGATGTGCGGCCGCATCCCGGAGCAGTGACCGCAACTCGGGCGGGCAGCGCTGAAGTCCCGCCTGCCGACGGCGACGCCGACGGTGATGTTGACGCGGATCGGCTCGGGCTGCCGCTTCGCGGTGCCACCGGGCCGGTCACCCGGCCGTGCCGCCCGGCCGCCCGTCGGAGCGGAGGCTCTACCGGCGGGCCCGGTGCGGCAGCACGTCGGGCGCGGGCCCTCGGCCCGGAGCGCCCGCGAAGGACGGGGTGATGAGGAGGGGACCGTCCAAGGTGCCCTCGCGCCGGGGCCGGGCGGCGGCTGCGGCCAGCTGCGGGTCGACGGTGAGCACGGTGACGCCCAGCGGTTCGGTGAGGGCCCGCAGGGCGGGTTCGGCGAGGGTCATCCACGGCTGGGCGGGGCCCAGGACGGTGATGAGCAGCTGCTCGGTCGTGAAGGCGACGGCGGTGCGGTCGCCGAGGGGCGTGCGGAAGAGCCGGGCGGTGTGGCCCAGCGGACCCGGCCGGACGGGGACCAGGAGGAGTCCGGCCGGGACGGGTTCGGAAGGCTCGGGGTCCTCGGCGAGTGAACGGCGGTTCATGGCTGCCTCCAGGCAGGGACGGCACGGACGGACGGTGCCCCGGTCCTCGGCGCCGTCGCCGGCCGGGCTAGCACCATGACCGTATGCCCGCCCGTGCCCGCTCCGTCCCCGTCCCTGACGCTTTCATGATCCGGCCGCCCTCGTCCTTGACGCGGCCTTGACGCCGCGTTGACGCGGTCGCCGTCGTGCGGCCGAGGAATCGGCGAGGCGGCGGGCAGCACGGCCCACCGGTCGGTTCACCCGTACGTGCGGCCGTTGCCGCCACGCCGTGAACACGTCCGCGAGCCTCTCGTCCCCGGCGCCGCCGACGGGGACCTCGCCGCCGCGCTCGCCCCGACGGGGCGGGCACCGGTCAGCGCAGGCCCTGCACGGCGTAGAGGAGGCCGACGGCGGCGGCCAGAACACCGAGCAGCAGCCGCAGCGCGGTCTCGGGCACATGAGGCTGGAAGCGGGCGCCGAGGTAGCCGCCGACCAGGCCGCCCAGCCCGCAGGACAGACCGAGCACCCAGTCGGGGGCGATGTCGCCGGTGGCTGCCAGGGCCAGCGCCGCGTAGGTGCCGGCACCCACGAGCGAGGTCACGAACGTCGACGCCAGTGCGGCCGGTGCCACCTCGGCGATCGGAACGCCGCGGCCGACCAGGACCGGGCCGAGGATCGAACCGCCGCCGATCCCGTAGATCCCGCCGACGACACCGACGGCCAGGGCGAGTCCGGTCGTGGTCCGGGCCGTCGGCGCGGTGGCGGCGCGGTCCCGGGCAGGACGCAGGGTGCGGAGGCACAGCCAGCCGCCGAGCGGCAGCAGCAGGGCGGCGACCAGCAGCCGGAAGACCTCCGGCCCGGGCACCGCGAACACCCGCACGGCGGCGCCGATGACGACACCCGGAACGGTGCCCGCGACCAGCAGCCGGGTGAGCGGCCCGCCCAGTCGTCCGGCCCTGCGGTGGCGCAGGAGCGCACCCGGGCCGGCCACGACGTTGAACAGCAGGTTCGTCGGCGTCACCGCGGGGCTCGGCACCCCCAGGACGCTGACCTGGACCGGCAGGAGGAACACCGCTCCCGAGACACCCACCGGCGCCGTCACCGTCGAGATCAGCAGTCCGGTGCCGAACCCGAGCAGGCTCGAAGACCAGCCCATCGCGAGCCCCCTCCGTCGGTCCTCGGGGCAGTATCCGCCATGCCCGCGCACCCGTCGGGAGCGTGTCCACGGACCGGACCGGAGCGCCCGGACCGGTCCGCGCCGGTGCGGCGGACCAGGCCGGGGAGGACGTCGGCTGTGAGGAAGGCCGGCAGGGTGACGCCCGGGGCGGGCAGGGCCCGGCCGACGGCCCGTGTGGCCCTGGCCGCCGAGCTTCGAGAGCTTGGCCAGGGGCGGGTGGTCTGCCCAGCGGTTGCGCGGTCACCGTGCTCGCGGCATCGACGGCCCGGCGAATTGCGGGTGACAGGGCGAGCCCCGCTCGTCGGCGGTTCCGTGCTCACCTCCGCGGTTCGTCGCCGGAGCCGCCCGACCCCGCCGGCCGGACAATTCTCGGTGCGCTTCGCCTTGTGCGGGCGCGGCGGGGAATTCCTGAGCGGTGGCGGATCGCTGGTGAGCGGGGCCTCTGCCTATTCCTGGCCGGTGGGGCCGGATTCCCCGGTCTGCCGTCCCGGCGCATTGCGCTGCCCGGCCTTTTGTCCGTGCGGGCATTCGCTGTGGCCACACCCGGTCGGTCGCCCTGCCGCCGGTCCGAGCGGCGGCAGGGCGACCGGACGCCACCGGCCGACAGCGGCCGACGGCGGGACCGGCGGCAGGTGGCGTCCGGGCTCAGGCGGCGGGTTCCTCGACGATCCGGCCGTCGCGGAGCTCGACCACCCGGTCGGCGAGCTCCATCAGGGTCGGGTCGTGGGTCGCGACCAGGACGGTCACCCCTTCACTGCGCACCACCGCGCGCAGCAGCTGCATGATCGCGCGGCCGGTCTCCGAGTCCAGCTGGCCGGTCGGCTCGTCGGCGATGATCAGGTCGGGCTCGTTGGCGAGGGCGCGGGCGATGGCGACGCGCTGCTGCTGGCCGCCGGAGAGTTCGCCGGGACGCTGGTTGGCGTGGTCGGCGAGCCCGACCAGGGCGAGCAGGGTGTGGGCGCGCTCCTCGCGCTGGGCCGCGGGGACCTTCCGCAGCCGCATCGGTACGCCGACGTTCTCGGCGGCGGTGAGCACCGGGAGCAGGCCGAAGGACTGGAAGACGAAGCCGAGGCGGTCGCGGCGAAGGGCGAGCCTGCCCTCCTCGTCGAGGCTTCCCATGTCGGTGCCGTCGAGGGTGATGGTGCCGCCGCTCGGGCTGTCGAGGCCGCCGACCAGGTTGAGCAGCGTGGTCTTGCCGGAGCCGGACCGGCCCTTGAGGGCGGTGAGTTCGCCCTTGCCTATGGAGAAGCTGACCCCGCGCAGCGCGTGGACGGCGCGCTCACCGGATCCGAAACTGCGTCGGAGATCGGTCACGGCCACCATGGGAGCCGTGACGGTGCCGACCGGTTGCTGCGTCATGACGACGTCCCCTCGGTGTTCGGGTGTTCCTACGGGGCTCCTTGCCGGGGGCAAAGGGCTGAGGTGTTCATGGCTATCGGTCACGCAAAAGCCGAGCGGCTTGACCTGTTGTCAGCCGCAACAGCGCTGCGGTGCGGAGCATTTGCTCATTACTTACATGATTCGCGCAAGTCCCTTCCTTTCTTTGGCCGGATCTGACAGCATCGTCCGCTATCCGGTGATCAAGTGCCGGTGATCACCGTATCGGTGCGCCGAGGGCGCCCATCCGCGTAGTGGGACAAGTCTGCCCGTAGGGGCAGCGGCGCGGGGACCATGATGGACCGGGGGAGGAATCAGGATGCTCGGCTTTGTCGTGCGCCGTTTGCGCGGGCGACTGCCCCTGGCCAGTGCGGCGCTGCTCACCGTACTGATCACGACGGCGGTGCTCACCGCACTGGTGGCGTTCCAGCGCACCGTGGGTGAGGTCGGTCAGCGCCAGGCGCTCCAGGGCGCGGGCCACCCGCGGACCACGGTGGTGGTCAACTCCGAGCACGGCTTGGACAAGCGGGCCAAGGACGAGACGGCGGTCGCGGACTACAACCGCGCCCTCTTCGGCGAACTCCCCACCACCGTCCACAGCCTGGCCCGCAGCCGCTCCTACGGGCTGCCGGACACGCAGTCGGGCAGCCCGTCAGGCAGCCGGCCGAGCAGTGCGGCCACCGGGCAGCCGAGCGGCCAGGCCACCGGCCAGCCCGGGGGCAAGGAAGCGGACCTCACCCTCCTCGCCACCCTCGACCGGGAGCGCGTCACCGTGCTCGCCGGCACCCTGCCCGCCGTCGCCACCGCCGGCGGCGCGGGCGGCCCCGTCCAGGCGGCCGTGCCGCAGACCGTCCTGACCCGGCTGGGCCTCACCGCCGAGGCGCTGCCCGCGGACGTCCGGCTCGCCGACCGCTACGGCGGCGCGCCGCTCACCGTGCGGATCACCGGCCTCTACCGCGCCACCGACGCCACCGACCTCTACTGGCGGCTCGATCCGCTGCAAGGGCGCGAGATCCAGGCCGGCGGCTTCACCACCTACGGCCCCCTGCTGGTCGACGACAGTGTCTTCACCGCCGCCGGCGTCCCGCAGAACGGCCGCAGCTGGCTGCTCGACGCCGACTTCGCCGGCACCGCCCCCGCCACCGTCGACGCCCTGCGCGCCCGGGCCGCCGGGCTGGGCGACGAGCTCGCGAAGAACGGCGGCCTGATCGCCCGGAGCGAACTCCCCGACCTGCTCGACGAACTGGAGTCCAGCGCGCTGGTCGCCCGGTCGACCCTGCTGATCGGCGCCCTGCAGCTGATCGTCCTCGCCGCCGCCGCCCTGCTACTGGTCGTCCACCTGATCGCGACCCGTCAGCAGTCCGAGAACGCCCTGCTCGCCGCCCGTGGTGCGTCCGGCGCCCGGCTCGGCGCCTTCACCGCCCTGGAAGCGACGCTGCTCGCCCTGCCCGCCGCGCTGCTGGCCCCCCTGCTCACCCCGCCGCTGCTCCGCGTCCTGGGCGGCTTCGGGCCGCTGCGCCGGGTGCCGCTGGACACCGGTCTCAGCTGGACGCTCTGGCCGGTCTCGGTCCTCTGCGCGCTCGGCTGCGTCCTGCTCGCCGCCGTACCCGCCGTGCTGCGCGGCGCCGGGGCGGCCGTGCTGCGCCGGGCCGGCCGCCGCCAGGCCCTGGCCTCCGGCGCCGCCCGGTCCGGCGCCGACCTCGCCCTGCTCGCCCTGGCCGTGCTCGCCTACCACCAACTCTCGCAGTACAGCGGCGGGTTGTCCCCGGACTCCGACGGCCGGCTCGGCCTGGACCCGGTCCTGGTCGCCACCCCCACCCTCGCGCTCTGCGCCGGCACCCTCCTGGCGCTGCGGCTGCTGCCGCTGGCCGCCCGGCTCGGTGCCCGGCTGGCCGCCCGCGGTCGCGGCCTGGCGCCCGCCCTGGTCGGCTGGCAGCTGGCCCGCCGGCCCGGCCGCGCCAGCGGACCGGTCCTCCTCCTCGTCCTCGGTGTCTCCACCGGCGTCCTGGCACTCGGCCAGCACGCCACCTGGAACACCTCCCAGCAGGACCAGGCGAGCTTCACCACCGCCGGCGGGCTGAGGATCTACAACTCCAAGACCGCTCCGATGGGCCAGGGCAGCCGCTACAGCGCCCTGCCCGGAGGAGACCGGGTCCTCCCGGTCGTCCGGCAGGAGCAGTCGCTCCCCGACAACGGCTACGGGCAGGTGCTCATCCTGGACGCCGCCGGTTTCGCCGACCGCGTGCCGGTCCGCTCCGACCTCCTGGAGAACCAGGACCCGCACACGCTGTTCGACCCCCTGGCCCAGGCCGCGCCCACCGGGGCGGCGGCCGGAGTACCGCTGCCCGGCCGACCGCAACGGATCGACGCCGACGTCACGTTCGTGCCCAGGGAGCAGGCCGAGAACCCGCGCGACAGCTACGTCATACCGTCCAAGGGCCGACCGGAGGTCTGGGTGCTGCTGCGCGACCGCTACGGCCTCACCTTCCAGGCCCCCCTCATCGGCGTCCCCGCCTCGGGCGAGGGCCGCGCCACCGCCGACCTGCGCGCCCTGACGGACGCCCCGCTCAGCACGGCGTCCGCACCGCTCTCGGTCGTGGGGCTGATCGTCTCCGCGGACGTCCGGGACGGTGGGGAGCTGACCGTCCGCCGGATCTCCGCCGCCGACGCGGCGGACGCTCCCGCCGCGCCCGCCGAGGTCCCGGCCGGTCTGACCTGGGCCCCCACCGGCTCCGCGGTCAGCGGCGTCCTCGCCACCGAGGGCCGTCTCGGAGGGGCCGAAGCCCAGCAGCTGTTCAAGGTGCGCTACCGCCCGGTCAACGGAGCCTCCGGCAGCGTCCGGGGCGTCTACACGCCGGTCGCGGCGGCTGCGGCCGGAGCCGCCGCGGCGGGCACGCCGCAGGAGGTCGCCGGCGTCGCCACCCGGGGCTTCCTGACCGCCAACGGCGGGGCCGTCGGCGAGACCGTCCGGGTGCCCGTCGGCCCCACCGTCCTGCGGGTGCGGATCAGCGCGGTCGTCGAGTCCCTGCCGGTCGTCGGCGACAAGTCCCTCCTGCTGGACCTCGCCACCGTCAGCCGGGCGCTCGCCGCCGAGGGCCGGGAGACCCCCGTCCCCGCCGAATGGTGGCTGCCGGCCACCGGCTCCGACGACCCGGCACCCGCCCGGGCCGCCGCCGCCCTGCGCGCCGCCCCCGGCACGCCGGACCTGAAACTGCGCGAGGAGGTCGCCGCCGCACTGACCGGCGACCCGCTCAGCGCCGCCCCGCAGAACGCGCTCGCGGCCATCGCGGTCGTCACCACGGTGCTCGCCGCGATCGGCTTCGGCGCCGCCTCGGCCGCCGCGGCGGGCGAACGGTCCCGTGAGTTCGCGCTGCTGCTCGCCCTCGGTACGCCGAGGCGCCGTCTGGTTCGCACCGCGGCCTCCGAACAGGCCGTCCTGGTGGGCCTCGGCAGCCTCGTCGGACTCGGCCTCGGCGCCCTGATCGTCCACCTCATCGTGCCGCTCGTGGTGCTCACCCCGGCGGCCCGCCGTCCCGTCCCGGAGGCCGTGGTCGACCTGCCGGTCGGCACCGCGGTGCTCCTGGCCGTCGTGATCGCCGCCGTCCCGCTGCTCTCGGCCCTCCTCGGCGGCCGCCGGCGCCGGGACGTGGCCCAACGGCTCCGGAACATGGAGGAGATGTGACCAGCCCGACCGGAACGGACGGCACGGGCGGGGCGACCGCCCTCCCCTCGGCCGCCCACCGCCCCGCGCCCTGGGTGCGCACCAGGCTGCGGGCGACGCCGCTCGCCGCCCTGCTCACCGCGGCACTGGCCTTCGGCACCGTCTTCCTGGCCGCCGCCTTCCCCAGGATCCTGGACCGGACGGCCGACCAGGGGCTGCGCGAGTTCCTGAAGGACCGCGGCCCCGCCGCGACCAGCCTGTTCGCCACCTCGCGCCTGAGCGGGGGAGCCAAGGACCTCGACGCCGCCGCCGCGCAGCTGACCGCCCACACCGGTAAGACCTTCGGCGTCGCCCCGGGCGGCCCGGTCTACGGCGCGCGCAGCGGCAAGCCCCGCACCCTGGCCAACCCGGGGCTCGCGATGCCCGAGGGCGTCCTCCCGATGATGGACCTGCTCTACGTGAACGGCCTCGGCGACCGCACCACGCTGGTCGAGGGCCGCTGGCCGGAGGTCGGCCCGCAGGGCGCCCCCGTGCGGATCGCGATCAGCAAGAACGCCGCGGACACCGTCGGCATCCACCTCGGTGACGTACTCCGGACCACGGAGTCCGTCACCGGCCAGGCACCCCAGGCCGAGGTCGTCGGGTTCTTCACCGCCCCGGCCCCGGAGGACCCGTACTGGACCGAGCTGCCCTGCCCCGTGCACGCCTGCCTGGCCTACACCACGGGCAAGTTCCCGGACGCCTACTGGCGGGTCACCGGCATGGTCGCCGGGGGCGCCCTCGACCGGGTCGACGGCTGGGAGACCGGCGCCCAGGACTTCTGGCGGTTGCCGCTCGACGTCGACCGCCTGCGCGCCGACCAACTGCCCCGGGTCCAGCAGGAGATCGCCTCCTACCTCACGGGTCCCACCGCGACCGCGCTGATGGCCGCCACCTACCACCCGGACCTGCGGATCAACTCCCAGCTGCCGCAGCTGTTCACCCAGGCCACCGCCCGGCAGCAGGCCGTCGCCCCGCTCGCCGCGCTCGGCCCGGCCGGTCTGGCCGGGGTCGGTGCGGTGGTGCTCTGTCTGGCCGCCGCGCTGACCTCCGACCGGCGTACGGCCGAACTCCGGCTGCTCCAGGCCCGCGGCGGTTCGCGCGGCGGTGTGACGAGACGGCTGCTGGGCGAGGGCGCCGTCACCGTGCTGCCCGCCGCCGCGCTGGCGACGGCGCTGGCCCTGTGGCTGCTGCCCACCCCGCGCTGGGGCGGAGCCGTCCTGGCCGCGCTCGGCGTCGGCCTGTTCACCCTGCTCGCCCTCCCGGTCCGCGCCGCACTCCTCTGGTCGCGGCCCCGCGCCGCCGGCGCCCGGCGCCGGCTGGTCGGCGAACTCGCCGTGCTGGCCCTCACCGTGGCGGCCGTGGCCGAGGTCCGGCGGCGCGGTGTCGCGCCCGTCGGCGACGGCCTGGACCCGCTGCTGGTCGCATCGCCGCTGCTGCTCGCCCTCACCGGTGGGTTGGTGCTGGCCCGGATCCAGCCGCTGCTGGTCGGGGCCCTCGCCAGGGCTGCGGGCCGGCGGCCCGGCGTGGTCGGCTTCCTCGGGCTGGCCCGCGCCGCCCGCGGTACCGACACCCGGCCGCGACCCTCCGTCCTGCCGCTGCTCGCCCTCCTGCTCGCCGTCACCACCGCCGGTTTCGGGGCCACCGTCCTCGACGCCGTCGAGTCGGCCCGGACCCGTGCCGCCCGGCTCACCGTAGGCGGCGACGCCTCGGTCCTGCTCCCGATCGGCGTCAACGTCACGCCGGCCTTCGCCGCCGCGGCGGCCGCGCTCCCCGGTGTCCGGGACGCCGCCCCGGTCTGGTCCGACACCGAGGTGTTCCTGCTCGGCACGGGCAGCGGCTCCACCCGGATCTCCGCCGTGGTCGCCGATCCGGTCGCGTACGCGGCGATCTCCCGCTCGCTCGGCCACGGCGCGTTCGACCCGGCCGTCCTGGCCGGCGGATCCGAGGGCCCCGACGCCCCGTTGCCGGCGCTGGTCTCCACCGCCCTCGCCGAGAAGCTGGCCGGGGACGCCACCGGGCACCGGCTCCGGCTGCCCGGCGGCGGCGAACTGCTCGTCGGGGCGGTCGGGACCGTCGACGGCACGCCCGCCCTCCAGGGCGACGGCCGCATGTTCGTCGTCCTCCCCGCCGCGCCGGCCGTCGCCCGCGCACCGGAACTCGGCCGCCCCAACCTCTGGTTCGCCGCCGGCTCCGTCGACGAGGCCGAGCTGAAGCGGCTGGTGCGCGAACTGATCGCCGCCACGGCGACCAAGGGCCGGGTCACCGGCTCGACGGCCGAGAAGGACGCACTGCCCGCCGGGTACACGGTGCGCACCGGTGCGGGCGTGGTCGCCGAGCTCGGCGACGATCCGCTCCAGGAGTCCGCCGAGCGGCTGTTCTGGGTCGCCGTGCTCGGCGCCGGGGTGCTCGCCCTGCTCGCGGTCCTGCTGACCCTCGTACGGGCCGCGCCCGAACGGGCCGCCCTGCTGGCCCGGCTGCGGACGATGGGCCTGCGCCCCCGCCAGGGCCTCTTCCTGATCCTGGTGGAGACCCTGCCGCAGACGCTGGTCGCGGCGGTCGGCGGCGGGCTGGTCGCGGTCGCCGCGGTCGCCCTGCTCGGCCCGGCGTTCGACCTGTCCACCCTGGTCGGCGCGGCGATCCCGGCCGGCCTGCCGGTCGCCGTCCCGCCGGTCCTGCTCCAGACGGTCGGCCTCGCGGCCCTCGTCTCGGCGGGCGTGGTCGCGGAGGCACTGGTCTCCGGCCGCCGCCAGATCGCCACCGAACTCCGGGCGGGGGACCAGCAATGAGCGTCCCGGTCCGGCACACGACGGAAGCACGACAGTGCGACCGCGACAGAAGCACAGCGTCGACGAGAGGAGTGCAGCGGTGAACAGCAGCGCCCAGGAACAGACGGCCGTCCCGGTCCCCACCTTCCAGGAACTGCAGGAACGGGCGCGTGCCGCCGCCGCGCCCAAGGCCTTCGGAGATGCGGACGCGGCCATCGTCTGCGACCGCCTGGTCCGCATCTTCAGCGCCCAGGGCGTCGAGGTGCAGGCCCTCCAGGGACTGGAACTGACCATCCGGAAGGGCGACCTGGTCGCCCTGGTCGGCGCCTCCGGCAGCGGCAAGTCCACGCTGCTCACCATCCTGGCGGGCCTCGACGTGCCGACCGCCGGAACCGCGACGGTGGCGGGGTGCGACCTGCTGGAGATGTCGGCCCGCGAGCGCCTGCGCTACCGCCGCGAGGTGGTCGGCTTCATCTGGCAGCAGACCGCCCGCAACCTGCTGCCCTTCCTCACCGCCGCCGAGAACATCGCCCTGCCGATGCAGTTGAGCGGCAGCCGCTCCACCCGGAGCGCCTCCCGCCGCCAGGCGGCCCGGGTCGCCGAACTGCTGGAGGCCCTGGAGATCGGCGACCTCGCCCACCGGCGCCCCTCCGAGATGTCCGGCGGCCAGCAGCAGCGGGTCGCCATCGCGGTCGGCATGGCCAACAACCCGCCCGTGCTGCTCGCCGACGAGCCGACCGGTGAGCTCGACTCGGACACCGGGGCGAGCATTTTCGAGGCCTTCCGCACCGTCAACCGGGACCTCGGCGCCACGGTCGTGATCGTCACCCACGACCCGATGGTGGCCGGCGAGGTGCGGCGCACCGTCGCGATCCGCGACGGCCGGACCAGCAGCGAGGTGCTCCGCCGGACGCTCACCGACGAGCACGGCGAGGAGTCGGTGAACGAGACCGAGTACGTGATGCTGGACCGCACCGGCCGGGTGCAGTTGCCGGCGAAGTTCCTGGAGGCGCTCGGCATGGAGCACCGGGTGGCCGTGGAGCTCGCGCCCGACCACATCTCCGTCCGCCCGGACGACCTCGAAGGGCACTGAGGGCCGCGGCGCGGGCGCGGTGGAGGCGCGGCGGGCGCGGATGGGATACTGGACCGGGACGTTCCGGGGCGAGAGGTGGCGCGATGAGCAGCCGGGTGCGGGTGCTGAGGAAGCAGAACCGGCTCAGCCTGGAGGCGTTGGCGGCCAAGGTCGGGGTGACCAAGAGCTACCTGTCCAAGGTGGAGCGCGGCCTCAGCGACCCGTCGATCTCCACCGCGCTCAAGCTCGCGCACGCGCTGGACGTGGATGTCAGCCGGCTGTTCTCGGACGAGGTGGAGCCCGAGCTGGTGACCGTGGTGCGGGCCGGCGAGCGGACGCCGATGGCGGGGGGCACCGGCCCGGGGACCCCGCACTACGAGGGCATCGCGACCGGGCTGACCGGCAAGCAGATGGTGCCGTTCATGATGCACCCGCCGACCGAGCTGGGTGACTCGCCGTTCAAGTCCCACGCGGGCGAGGAGTTCCTCTTCGTCCACGAGGGGACGGTCGAGCTGGAGTTCCCGGAGCAGACCGTGCGGCTGGAGCCGGGCGACAGCGTCTACTTCAACTCGGCGCTGCCGCACCGTTGCCGCTCCACCGGCGCCGGGCCGGCCGCGGTTCTCGTGGTGATCCACGACGACCCGGCCGGCCCGGCGGACCGCGTTCCCACCCTGCCCTGACACGAGGACCCTGACGCGACGGCCCTCACACGAGGTCCCGGGGGCGGGTCCCGGGGGCGACGGGCGTCAGCCGACCGCCGCGAGCAGCTCGGCCAGCCGGCCGGTCCGCTCCTCGTCCAGCGGCAGCAGCGGGCGGCGCGGCGTGCCGACGTCCAGCCCGCGCAGCGCCAGGCCGGCCTTGACGGTGGTGGGCAGGCCGCCGCGCAGGATGAACTCCAGGACCGGCAGCTGGCGGTAGAACACCTTGCGGGCGGTGTCCAGCTCGCCGGCCCGGACGGCACGGTAGAGCTCCAGCACCGGTTCGGGGATCAGGCACGGCGCCGCGGTGCACCAGCCGGCCGCGCCGGCGGCGAACGCCTCCAGCGCCAGCGGGTTGCTGCCGTTGTAGAACGGCAGTGCGCCGTCGGTGAGTTGGGAGAGCCGGTGCATCCGCTGCACGTCGCCGCTGCTCTCCTTCACCATGGTGATGTTCTCCACCCGGTCGACGAGGGAGACCATCAGCTCGGGGGAGAGGTCGATCCCGCTGGTGGCGGGGTTGTTGTAGATCATCACCGGCACGGAGACGGCCTCGGCCACCGTGGTGAAGTGCCGGACCACCTCGCGTTCGTCCAGCTTCCAGTACGACACCGGCAGCACCATCACCGCGTCCGCGCCCGCCTGTTCGGCGAAGCGGGCGCGCCGGACCGCGTTGCGGGTGGTGAGGTCCGCGACGCCGACGACCGAGGGCACCCGTCCGGCCACCGCCGCCAGCGCGGTCTCGGCGGCGGTGTACCACTCCTGGTCGTCGAGGTAGGCGCTCTCGCCGGTCGAGCCGAGCGGTGCGACGGCGTGGACGCCGGAGACGATCAGGCGGTCGACGAGAGCGGCGAGAGCGTCGGTGTCCACGCCGCCGTCACCGGCGGCGAACGGGGTCACCGGGTAGGCGATGATCCCTTCCAGGGTGAGGCTCGTCATCTCAGGCACCGCCGTTCGTGTCGTGGGCGTCGTGGGCGTCGTGGGCGTGGGGGGAGCCGGGCGGGACGAGTGCGTCGCCGTGGCCGGCCCGCAGGGCGCGCCGGGCGTAGTAGGCGAAGTTGGCCTGGCCCCGCTTGGGGGTGGAGGTCCAGTCGTGGGCCTCGCGGGCGAGCAGCTCCGGTATCTCCTGGATCCGGCCGGCCGCGGAGGCCAGCAGCTGGAGCCGGGCCGCCCGTTCGAAGAGCACGGCGAGGGTGCAGGACTCCTCGACGGTGCCCGTGGCCACCAACTGTCCGTGGTGGGCCAGGAGCAGCGCCCGCTTGTCGCCGAGCGCGGCCGAGATGAGCTCGCCCTCCTCGTTGCCGACCGGGATGCCGGGCCACTTCTCGAGGAACGCGCAGTCGTCGTACAGCGGGCAGAGGTCCATGTGGGAGACGACCAGCGGGGTCTCCAGCATCGACAGTGCGGAGATGTGCAGCGGGTGGGTGTGGATGATGCAGTTGACGTCCGGGCGGGCCCGGTACACCCAGCTGTGGAAGCGGTTGGCCGGGTTGGCCATGCCCCCGCCTTCGAGGACGTTGAGGTCCTCGTCCACCAGGAGCAGGTTGGATTCGGTGATCTCGTCGAAGCCGAGACCGAGTTGCTGGGTGTAGTAGGTGCCGGGCCGCTCGGCGCGGGCGGTGATCTGACCGGCCAGGCCGGAGTCGTGGCCGGCGTCGAAGAGGATCCGGCAGGTGAGCGCGAGCTTCTGGCGGACGGTCCAGTCGTTGTCGGGGATGGCGCTCTGCATCCTGCGGTGTGCGAGGTCGACCAGGTCCGCCTTGGCGGCGGTCAGGGTCTCGGCCATGACGGTGCTTCTCCTTCGTGCGGGGACACCGGGTCCGTCGGGGACGCCGGGGTGCGGCGCGCCGCCGGGCGTGCGGCGCGTCGGTGTCGTGCGCCGGAGGATCGACGAAGGACACGTCGTTCACCTTAGGACACCTTGTGTCCTCGTGTCGACGCCGAACGGGCGGCGTACCGGGCGGCGTTCCGGGTGCCCGGGCGCCGCCGCGAGGGTGACGGTCGGCGGAGGTGCCTGCCGGGGGTCACCCGGCGGGGGCCGGACCGGTGGTCAGCTCTCCCCGCCCGTGCGCCGGATCAGTCCGGACCTCTCGGCGTCCTCGCGGAGACCGCCCCGGGGGGCGCCGCGGTCGGTGCGGTCGCCCCGGGCCGCGGCTGTGCAGAGGGCGAAGACGATCAGGGCGCTGGCCGCCACGGCGAGGATGCCGAGCGCGGTCAGGACGCGGAGCCAGGTCACGGAAGGTGCCTCCTGGAGGGCGGCGCGAAGGGTACCGCCGGGGATATCGGCAGACCGGCCCGCCAGGTCGAGTGTTCACGGGCGGTTCCGCATCGCGTCCGCCGCGCGAACGGCGGCGTGCGCGGGCGGTCGAAGCGCGGGAGGCGCACTATTCCGGCACGTGCGCCCCTGGTGGGACGGCCGGCGCCCGCAGGGCCCCGAGGTCCGGCTTGCCGGGCCCGGTGAGGAGGATGCCCGGCAGGACCAGGATCGTCGCCGGGTCGCAGACCGGCCCGCTCCGGTCCCGCACCCACCGGTGCAGCTGCTCAGCCGTCACCCCGCTGCCCGGCAGCACGGTCACGGCGGCGTGCGCCCGCTGGAGCCGGTCCGGTCCGGTCGTGGCGAACATGACCGCCGTCCGTACCGCAGGGTGCGCCAGCAGCGGTTCCTCGACGTCGCGGGGGAACACGTTGTGCGCGTCCACGATCGCCATCGGATCGCGCCGCCCCGCCACCGTCAGGTAGCCGGCCCCGTCCAGACTGCCCGGGTCGCCGGTGTCCAGGCCGTTGCGGAGGACCCTGGAGGTCAGCTCCGGGTCACGCCAGTAGCCCTGCATCGCGGTGGGCGTCCGCACCGTGGCGGCCACCAGCTCCGGCCGCGGCGGGCGGACGAATCGGCGCAGGACCCCCTTCGGTCTCCCGGTCGACCCTCCGGTGAACCGGACCGCCATCACGTCCTCGGGCCGGAACCGGGGCGCCACCGGCTCGGCCGGCAGCGGCGCGGCCGGCTCCAGCAGGTCCGTGCCGGTATGTCCGGGCCGTCGTGGCGGAGGCGCCGGTCCGTGGCCGGTCCGTCGGTGGCCGGTCCGGCGGACCGCACCGGCTTCGTGGGGCAGGCCCGCGGCACGTTGCCGGAACCGGGGACCCGGCCTCCGACGTGGACTGTTGTGGATTGTTATCGTGCCGGGTCGGGCACGGACGGGAGGGCCGGCACCCTTCCTGCCCTCCAGGTCGGGGATTCCTCCCGTCCTGCGGGTACGGACGCGCGCCCTCGGCCGGTTCGCCGGGGCGGGTTCCCGTTCCTCGGCCCGAATTCGGCGTGCGATCGCCACGCGAGGACGTGCCGGCCCTCGATGGGCGTACAGTCCGTCCGCCTGCCCGGCGGGCAGGATGCTTCGAGCAGCGTTGAGGTCAGGATCATGGAACACCCCACAGGCACGGCAGTCCCACCGGCGGCCCCGACCGGCGACGCGGTCCGTCCACGGTCCCGGCGTCCGCTCCGCCGCTCCCCGGATCCGGGCCGAGGACCCGCCGCCACGCTGAGGGCGGGGGCACCCCCGTCTCCCCGGCCCGACGGCGGGGGCCTCCCGGGAGAGCGCCGGTGAGCACCGTGGACGGGTCGACCGGCGCGGGTGGCCCGACGGCGGTCCGGCCGCGGACCGGAAGCCGGACGGGGCCGACGCCGGCGGCGGGTGTGGGCGTGGGCGTGACGATGGCACCGCGCGGGCCGGTCGACCTGCGCGGCGAAGCCGGCGAGCCGTTCGCCGTCGAGTACCCGGGCGACGCCGTCGTGGTCGTCTCCGGCCTGCCCGGGAGCGGCAAGAGCACGTTGCTGCGCCGGTGGTCCGCCGGGGCGCCGTCGGCCGCCACCGTCGACCCGAGGGCCGTCCACGAGGCCTGCGCCGCCGTCATGCCCGCGCGCCTGCCGTACGGCGTCTACCGGCCGTGGGCACGGCTGGAGCACGTCCGGCTGCTCCGCCGGTCGGTCTCCCGCGGCGGACCGCTGCTGGTCCACGACTGCGGCAGCCGGGCGTGGATGCGCCGCTGGCTCGCCCGCTCGGCCGCCCGCCAGGGACGCGAGCTGCACCTCGTCCTGCTCGACGTCGGCGCCGCCACCGCCCTGGCCGGGCAGCAGGCCCGCGGCCGGTGGGCGCCCCGCCGAGCCTTCGCCCGCCATCGGCGCGGCCTCGACCGCCTCGTCGCCTCGCTCACCCGGCACGCCCGCGGCGACGGCGCGACGCCCACGCCCGAGGCCGCGTCGGTGCTGCTGCTGGACGGGGCCTCCCGCTCACGGGCGGTGCGGGCACGGTTCGGACCGGGGCCGTCGGGCACGACGCCCGGAGCCTGAACGGGGCCGCCCCGTCCCGGCTCGTCCCGCGCTGTCCCGCCCCGTCCTCGCCCCGTTCTCGGTGGGGCTTCGGCGCGGACGGGCGGGGCTCGGCGGCCGGTGGCGCGGGCCTGCCGGGAATCCGGCGGCGCTCGGAAGTGGCGGCCGTCACGGCGCCGCTCCGGCTGATGATCTGGTGGCGGGGGTGGTCGGGTGGGGAGACTGGGGAGAGAGATCACCGACCGATCCGTCCGCCGAGAGGGAGCCCCCGCATGCCCGGCCACACCGCCGTCACCGAGAGCCTCTGGTTCCGCCGCTTCCACCCCGTCGACGCGGCGCCCGCACGGGTCGTGATCTTCCCGCACGCGGGCGGGTCGGCCGGCTACTTCCTGGAGTGGTCGGCCGCCCTCTCGCCCTACGCGGACGTGCTTGCCGTCCAGTACCCGGGCCGGCAGAACCGGTTCGGGGAGCCTGCGGTCGACTCGCTGGCCGTCCTCGCGGACCGGGCCTACCAGGCGCTGCTGGGCTGGGCGGACCGCCCGCTCACCCTCTTCGGGCACAGCATGGGCGCGTCCGTCGCCTTCGAGGTGGCGCGCCGCTTCGAGCGCGACGGGGTGGCCGGACCGGTGCGGCTCTGCGTCTCCGGCAGCCGCGCGCCCTCCGTGCCCCGGGACTCGACGGTCCACCTGCTGGACGACGACGGCCTGCTCGCCGAGGTCGGCAGGCTCGGCGGCACCGACGAGCGCGTCCTGGCCGACCCCGAGGTGCGGGAACTGATCCTGCCGTCACTGCGCGGCGACTACACGGCCATCGAGACGTACTGCGCCGCGCCGGACGCGACGGTCTCCCTGCCGGTGACCGCACTGACCGGCGACGCCGACCCGCGCGCGACGCTCGACCAGGTCCGCGGCTGGGCGGCCCACACCACCGGCGGCTTCGACCTGAACGTGTTCCCCGGCGGCCACTTCTACCTCGCCGACCAGCGCGCCGCCGTGGTGGAGGTCCTGACCGCCCGTCTGCGGGGCTGACCCCGGCGTCAGACGGAGACCAGGTCGACGAGTCGGGCCAGGGCTGCCGCGAGCGCGTCCAGGCCCGGCCCGGCCGCCCCGCCGGGCTCGTCCATGTAGAGGTCGCGGCGGATCTCCACCATGAGCGCGCTGACGTCCGCCGTCCCGCCGTAGTACCGCAGCGGCACGTACGTTCCCGCGAACGGGCTGTCGAGGCCGGTACCGCCGAACCCCGCGAACGCCCGCTGCGCCGCGTCGATCAGCGGGGCGGGCGTGTGGCGGGCGTCGGTGCCCAGGCAGATCGGCGGCCGGGGGCCGTCGCCGTGGAGCTCGTACGGCAGGGCCTTCGTCGGGTACGAGTGGACGTCGACGACCACCGCGCGGCCGACCGCCGCGAGGCGTTCGGCGACCGCGGCCGTCATCGCCTCCGCGTACGGGTGGAAGTAGCGGTCGAGCAGCGGCCCTCCGTCGAAGCCGGCCGGGCGGAGGTCCTCGCGGTGGGTGGTCCGGGTGTAGACCGCCCCCATGCCGGCCGCGAGCATCTCCTCGCGCTCGTCGGGGAACCTCTCGGGGTCGACGACCAGCCGGGAAAGCCGGTTGACGAAGCGCCAGGGCGTCGACCCGGCGGCCTGCGCGGCCCGGTGGGCGATCTCCGCCGTGTGCGCGTCGGTGATGTGGTCCAGTTCGAGGGCGAGCTCCCGGTCGTCCAGCACGATTCCGGAGCGGACGTCGGCGGGTACCGTTCGGGCGGAGTGCGGGACGTGGAGGATCACGGGGGAGTCGGGCGATCCGGGGTGGAGCCGGAAGGGGCCGGCCACGTCGGGTGTCCCGGGTGTCCCGGGTGTCCTGGGTGCGTCGGTCATCTGTGCCTCGCTGCGCGTCCGGTGGTGCCACGGGAGTGTCACCGCCATCATGTCCGCCCGGGGCCGCCCCGATCACCCGATCGGCGGATCACCCGGCCGACCGATCGTCCTATCCGCGCCGGCCCTGCGGAACTCCCCTGCGAGGCCCCGCTCAGGAAGCGGGGTCGATGGTGACCTTCACGTGCTTCATGATCGGCTGGTCGCTCTGCGTGCTGTAGTCGCCGAGCGCGCAGAGCACGTTCATCTCGGGCATGTAGCCGGCCGCGCACCCGCGGGGGATGTCGTACGGGATCGCGAGGTAGCCGTGGAGGGAGCGCCGGCTGCCGTCCTTGGCGGTGCTGGTGATGTCGACGGGACCGAGGTCGGCGATTCCGCGGTCGCGCATGTCGGCGCGGTTCATGAAGACGAGCGTGCGCAGGTTCTTGACGCCCCGGTAGCGGTCGTTGTCGGAGTAGATGGTGGTGTTCCACTGGTCGTGGGAGCGCATGGTGCCCAGGGCCAGGGTGCCGGGCGCGGGCACGACGTCGGGCAGGGCGGCGGCGGAGAACTCCGCGCGCCCGGACGGCGTCAGGAAGACCAGCTCGCGGGCGGGCTGCCGGATGCGGAAGCCGAGGGGCAGGCGCACCCGGCGGTTGAAGTCCTCGAAGCCGTCGAGCGCCCGGGACATCGTGTCGCGGATCCGGTCGTAGTCCTCGACGTACCACTCCCAGGGCGTGGCGCTGTCGGGCAGGGCGGCACGGGCCATGCCCGCGACGATGGCCGGCTCGGAGAGCAGGTGCGGGGACGCGGGCCGCTTCATGCCGACCGACAGGTGGACCATGCTCATCGAGTCCTCGACGGAGGTGCTCTGCACGCCGCGGCGCTGATGGTCCTTCTCGGTCCGGCCCAGGCACGGCAGGACGAGGGCCAGGCGACCGTGCACGAGGTGGCTGCGGTTCAGCTTGGTGCTGACCTGGACGGTCAGGTCACACGCCCGCAGCGCCTCGAAGGTGTACGGGGTGTCCGGCGCGGCGAGGGCGAAGTTGCCGCCCATGCCGACGAACACCGAGATCCCACCGCCGTGCATCGCCTTGATGGTGCCGACGGTGTCCAGGCCGTGCTTCCGGGGCGGCCGGATCCCGCAGACCTCGCCGAGGCGGTCCAGGAACTCGTCGGTGGGGCGGTGGTCGATGCCGCAGGTGCGGTTCCCCTGGACGTTGCTGTGCCCGCGGACGGGGGAGGGACCCGCGCCTTCGCGGCCCACGTTGCCGCGGAGCAGGAGCAGGTTGACGACCTCCCGGACGGTGTCGACGCCGTGCTCGTGCTGGGTGAGCCCCAGGCACCAGCTGACGATGCTGCGGTCGGCCTCGCCGTACACGCGCGCCGCCTCCAGGATGTCGGCGCGGACCAGCCCGGACTGCCGCTCGATCTCCTCCCAGGCCGTGGCCTCGCACAGTGCGCGGTACTCCTCGAAGCCCGCGGTGTGGCGGTCGATGAACTCCCGGTCCAGCGCCCGGGGGTCGGTGGCGGACTGTTCCAGGACGGCCTTGGCCATGCCGCGCAGCAGGGCCATGTCGCCGCCGATGCGGGGCTGCAGGTTCAGGGTGCTGGTGCGGGTCGTGCGGTAGAAGCCCATGTCGAGGAAGTCGTGGGGGACGATGGTGCGGGTGGCCGCCGCCTCGACCAGCGGGTTGACGTGCACGATCCGGGCCCCGCGGTGGTACGCCGCGGCGAGGGCGGTGAGCATACGGGGCGCGTTGGAGGCGGCGTTGACCCCCAGGATGAACAGCGCGTCGGCGGCCTCCCAGTCCTGGAGGTCGACGGTTCCCTTCCCGGTGCCGAGCGAGCTCTGCAGCGCGCGGCCGCTGGCCTCGTGGCACATGTTGGAGCAGTCCGGCAGGTTGTTGGTGCCCAGCTCGCGGGCCATCAACTGGTAGAGGAACGTCGCCTCGTTGCCGAGCCGGCCGGAGGTGTAGAACGCGGCCCGGTCCGGGTCGTCCAGCTCCCGCAGGGTGCGGCCGACCAGCTCGAACGCGTCCTTCCAGTCGATCGGGACGTAGTGGTCCGAGGCGGGGTCGTAGACCATCGGTTCGGTCAGCCGGCCCTGGTTCTCCAGGTCGTAGTCGCTCCACCCGGACAGTTCGGTCACCGAGTGCGCGGCGAAGAACTCGCGGCCGACCCGCTTGCGGGTCATCTCCCAGGTGACGTGCTTGATCCCGTTCTCGCAGATGTCCAGGTGCAGGCCCTTGGTGTCGTCCGGCCAGGCACACCCGGGACAGTCGAATCCGCCGTTCTCGTGGTTCATCCGCATGATGGCCCGTGGGCTGTCGACCGGCGATCCCTTGCGGACCAGGAAACGGCTCACGCTCTTGGCCGCGCCCCAGGCGGCGGCGGGGTGGTGGTAGGGGCGGAACTCCGGCTCCCCCTCCGGCACGGGCCCGACCCGGGACTCCGTGGGACCGTCGGGCCCCACGGAGTCCCGGGGGGCCTGTTCGTCCTTGTCGGTGCTCAAAGCTCTCCACCCTTCCGCCGTGCGGGGACCCTTCGGCCCCGCAGGTCACACCCCGCCGTCCTCGGCGCCGATCGACAGGACGACCGCGGCCGTCCGCCCTCTGGGCGTCTCGTAGTCGACGGTGTCGCCGGCCCGGTGGCCGAGCAGCGCGTGGCCGAGCGGGCTGTCGACCGTGACCAGCGTCTCGTCCAGCGCCTCGGCGACCTCGCCGACCTGGACGGTCATCTCCGTGCCGTCCTCGAACCGGACCGTGACGGTGCTGCCCACGCCGACGGCGTCGGTGCTGGGCCGGCCCGCGACGGCTGCCCCGTGGAGCCGTTCGTCGATCTCGGCGATCCGGCGGTCCAGGCGGTCGAGCTCCGTGGCGCGCTGCAACTCGTCGGCCTGGTCCGCCGGATCACCCACCTCGTCCCCGCTCCGCAGGGTGGCGGCGACCTTCTCGCGTTCGATGTGCAGGTCGGCGAGGTCCTGCCGGAGTGCCTCGCGGGCGACCTCGCTGATGGGCTCTGGTCCACCGGTCATTCCTGCTCCTGTCGTGCCGGGGGACGGGAGGTGTCTCCGGCCAATCGCAGAATTGGGGCCTTTTCGAAGATATCAGTCAAATCGCCACGCCGCGGCGGGGGTGGGGCCGTCGGGGCGAGGAGCTCGGCCGCCGCTCCCTTGCCCGCCTCCTCCGCCGCCCCCGAGGCGTCTCCTCCGCCCTTCCTCCGGGCTTCCCCCCTCCTCCGTCCGGCGGGCGTGTGGTCGTTTTCGGGCGGGTGCCGGACGGGGGCAATCGGTGGGACATCAAAAGTTGACACGTTTGTGACAACGAGTCATGCGTAAAGCCTTCCCCAGATGCTCACGGTTCTGGCATGTTGCGTTCAAACCCCGTGTGATCCCCTCACGCACGGGTCGATCGGAGGATGCACGTGTCACCCCTGATATCCCGGAGCGCAGGCCGCCCCGCCGCCGCGCTCGCCCTGCTCGCCGCCGCGATCCTGGCCGCACCCGCCACCCTGGCCGCCGCGGCGCCGGCCGCGTCCACCGCCCCCGCCGTCTCCGCGAAGTTCGCCGCCGAGTCGGCCACCGGTCCGGCCGGGGCGCCGGGCACCACGACCGCCCTCGCGGCCCCCGCCGCCGCGACCGCGCCGCAGATCGCCGCGGGCTGGGCCGCCGGGACCCGCGCCTACCTGGTCATCAGCGCCCCCGCCGACACCGCCGCCGCCAGGACCGCGGTCACCGCCAACGGCGGCACGGTCTTCGCGAGTTACGACGCGATCGGCGTCGTCGTCGCGCACTCGACCTCCGGCACCTTCGCCGCGACCCTGCGCGGGGTGGCCGGAATCCAGCAGGTCGGTGCGACCCGGACCTCGGACGTCCCCGCCGACGCCTACAGCCCGGCGCTTCCCGCCAACCCCGGCCAGTCCGCGACCACGCTCACCGAGAGCAACCGCTGGGACATGACCCAGATCAAGGCCGACCAGGCCTGGGCCGTCTCCACGGGCTCGTCCGCGGTCAAGGTCGGCGTGCTGGACACCGGCGTGGACGACCAGCACCAGGACCTCGCGCCCAACTTCGACGCCGCCGACTCCGCCTCCTGCGCGTACGGCAAGGCCGACACCCGTACGGGTGCCTGGCGCGACGTCGACACCCACGGCACGCACGTCGCCGGCACCATAGCCGCGGCGAAGAACGGCAAGGGCGTCATCGGCGTGGCCCCCGGCGTCAAGATCGCCTCGGTCCGGATAGCCGAGCCGACCAGCACGCTGTTCTTCGCCGAGAACACCGTCTGCGGCTTCGTCTGGGCCGGTGACCACGGCTTCAAGGTGACCAACAACAGCTACTACACCGACCCGTGGCAGTTCAACTGCCCGGACAACGTGGACCAGGCGGCCATCATCGAGGGCGTCCGGCGCGCCCAGGAGTACGCCGAGGGCAAGGGCTCCCTCCAGGTCGCCGCCGCGGGCAACTCCAACTACGACCTGGCCAACAAGACGACCGACAGCGAGAGCCCCAACGACTCGACCAAGGTCACCCGGACCATCACCAACGCCTGCATCGACATCCCGACCGAGCTGCCCGGCGTGGTGACCGTCGCCGCGATGGCCAGCGGCACCGGCAAGGCGTCCTACTCCAACTTCGGCAGGGGCGTCATCGACGTCGCCGCGCCGGGCGGGGACGGCGCCACCGGCGTCTACTCCACGCTGCCGGGCGGCAAGTACGGCAGCAAGAGCGGTACCTCGATGGCCTCCCCGCACGTCGCCGGCGTGGCGGCGCTGATCGCCGGTGCCAACCCGACGTTCACCCCGGCCGACATCCGGTCCCGGCTCGCCACCCAGGCCAACGACGTGGCCTGCCCGGCCTCCGACAGCCGTTGCACCGGGACCACCCCCAACAACGCCTTCTTCGGCGAGGGCCAGGTCGACGCGCTGAAGGCGGTCGGCGGCGGCACCCCGCCGACCGGGAAGTACTTCGAGAACCTGACGGACGTCGCGGTCGCCGACAACGCGACCGCGGAGAGCCCGATCGCCGTCACCGGGGTCGCCGGCAACGCCCCCGCCACCCTCAAGGTCGGCGTGGACGTCAAGCACACCTACCGCGGTGACCTGGTCGTCTCCCTGGTCGCCCCGGACGGCACGGTGTACCTGCTGGAGGACTTCGCGAACAACGACAGCGCCGACAACGTCGTCAAGACGTACACGGTGAACGCCTCCGCGAGTCTCGCGGCCGGTACCTGGAAGTTGCGGGTGAAGGACGGCGCCTCGGGCGACGTCGGCACGATCGACGCCTGGAACCTCACCTTCTAGCCCTTCCGCACCTCTGCCGTCGCCTGCGCTCCGCCGCCTCCCGGGCGGCGGAGCGCAGGCCGTCGGGCCGCCCCGCCGGCCGGGCCCCGCCGGCCGGGCCCGGCCGGCGGGGCGGCCCGGCACCCCGTCGGATCAGGGCGTCGCGGGTCCGGGTACCACCGGCCCGGACAGCGCGGGCCCGGGCGCCGGCGGGCCGGAGTACCACGTGGCGTCGTCGTCGTCCGAGGTGAAGCTCGTGGTGACGGAACTGGTCACCCCGGAGATCAGGCCGAGCAGGAGGAAGACCACCAGCAGCGCCCGCCCGCCGCCGCTCATCACCAGGGGGCGGGTCGCCGAGACCCGGGCGCCCGGCGCCCGGCCGACGGCGCCCTGTGCGGACAGCGGTGTGCCCGGCTCCTTGACGCCCGGTGCCGAGGCGCCCGACGCCGGTACGACCGGGACCGGGACCGGCCCGTCGGGCTCGTCACCGAACAGCCCCTTCGGGTAGGCCGAGGTGAGCATCAGCAGGTAGGCCATGTAGCGCATCCGGTAGCGCAGGATCGCGGCCGTCGCCTCGAACAGCGGCTGGGGCATCCGCCCCAGGATCAGCACCACCAGCCAGCTGATCCACCCGACCACCCACCACCCGGCGTAGAGCAGGCCCTGGACGATCGCCGCCGGGATCACCAGGATCAGCCGGAAGAACACCGCGAGCCGGTTGAGCTCACCGGGCCGCAGCTCCACCTGGACGGGGTAGTCCGGGGTCCGGAACGCGAACGGCGGATAGCGGTCGACCGTCAGCAGCAGGTAGGCGTTCACCCGGGTCTCGTACGGCACGTACGAGGAGAGGTAGTCGGCGGCGAAGACCGGCAGCCGGCCCAGGACCAGCGCGCCGAACCAGCCGACCACCGCGACCAGGAACGCCACCACCGACAGCACCCAGACCACGATGAACTGCGGGATCAGCAGCAGGACACGCACCAGCACGGTGAGCCGGTTCTGCGGTCCCGGCGCCGGAATGTCCAGGGCCGGCAGCCACTCGCTCGGACGGGGGGCGGGGGTGGGGGGTGCCTGCCACATCCGTGCCTCCAGGTCTCGACGCCAGGCGTGCGCGGCTGACCCGCCGCGTGCTCCGAAGATCGCAGCAGCCCGCCGCCCCCGCGCGCTGTACTGCGCCGCCCGGGGGACGGCGCGGTCGGTGAAACGGTCATATTCCTGCGCTTAAGGGCGGCAGATCGGTCGGACAGCGGTCGTCGACAGCAAGAGAACGAACGTCTGTGGCCGGTTTCGAACAGTCGGTTCGGGGTCGAGGAGTCGCGCGGCAGCATCGACGTGACAGCACGGGCCGTCCCGGCCAGGTGCGCTGCCATGTCCAGGACGTACAGTGCCCGCCGTGGGGGTTCCGGTTTGCCAGCGATCGACGACCACGACCACCTCTCCGACGGGGGCGGCCCCGCCGACCTCGCGGACTTCGACGCCTTCCTCCGGGTCTCCGCCGAGCTGACCGGCTTCGACGAGGCCGAGCTGCGCGCGACCGGTATGGCCGACGAGCATCACCGCACGCTCCTCGCACACCGGGCCCGCGACGAACACGCCCTCCTCCGCCTCTGGTACGTCGGAGCCTGGCCGGACGAACCGCCCTCCTCGCCCCGCGCCTACGACCAGGGACTGATGTGGCGGACCTTCCACGGCGCCCCGCCCGGCTCCACCGCCCCCGGACACGGCAGTTGGTCCGAAGCCCCGAAGGGCGGCGGTGACCGGTGAACCGCCGACCGACAGACCGGGACCAGGACGTCATCGTGGTCGGCGCAGGGTTCGCCGGCTCGCTGGTCGCCCGCCGTCTCGGCGCGCAGGGCCACCGGGTCCTCGTCCTGGAGGCCGGCCGCCCCGTCCCGGACGCGATCGCGACCACCACCGCGTACCGCGCGGCCGGCGGCGGCGCCCCCACCTCCCCGTACCCCCTGAGCGAGGACGCCCCCTCTCCCGACGTCACCGACCTCGTCGGCCTCCCCGGCGGCGGCTTCACCGCGACCGGACACCTCGTCCAGCACGGCCCGCTGCCCTACGCCAGCGGCTACCTGCGCGCCAACGGCGGCACCGGACTGCTCTGGACCGGCCTCACCCCGCGCATGCACCCCGAGGACTTCCGCACCGCCGACCTCGGACACGGCCGCAACTGGCCGATCGGCTACCACGACCTCGAACCGTACTACCGCGAGGCCGAGCACGAACTCGGCGTCGCCGCCGACGCCGGGCAACAGCGCCACGCGGTCGGACTCCCCCTCCCCGAGGACTACGCGTTCCCGATGAGGGCCATCCCCGCGAGCCACCTCGACCGGACCGTCGCCCGCGCCCTCGACGGCCGGACCGTCCGCGATCCGGCGATGACCGAGGACGCCCGGCTCGCCGTCACCGCCACCCCGCACGCCCGCAACGGCCGGACCACCGTCCGGCCTGGTGGCACGTCCGGCCCGGGGGACCGGCACGGCCCGCTCTGCCGGGGCAGCGCCGGCTGCGTCCCGGTCTGTCCGACGGGCGCGAAGTACACGCCGCTGCGCACCCAGGCCCGCTGGGCGGCCACGGTCCGACTGCGCACCGACGCGGTGGTGAGCCGGGTCCTCGTCGACGGCACCGGCCGCGCCACCGGTGTCGAGTACCTCGCCGACGGCACCGTCCACACCGCAGAGGCCGACCTCGTCGTCCTCGCCGCCCACGCCGTCGAGAACGCCCGGCTGCTGCTCCTCTCCGGCCTCGCCGAACGAAGCGGCCAGGTCGGCCGAAACCTGATGGACCACCCGGCGCTGCTCACCTGGGGCCTCATGCCCGAGCCCGTCGGCCCCTACCGGGGGCCCGGGTCGACCAGCGGGCTGGAGTCCTTCCGCTTCGGTCCGGCCCGCACGCGCCGGGCGCCGTACCGGGTCGAGATCGGCAACTGGGGCTGGTCCTGGGCCGTCGGACCGCCCCAGGTCGAGGTCGAGGGGCTGCTCCGTGCGGGACTGCGCGGGAAGGAGCTGCGGCATCGGCTGGGCGACCGGCTCGGCCGTCAGTTCTCCCTCCAGTTCGAACTGGAGCAGCCGGCCGACCCGGCGAACCGGGTCACCCTCGACCCCGACCGCCGGGACCGCCTGGGCCTGCCGCGCCCGGCGATCCGCTACGACCTCTCCCCGTACGTCCGGGCCGGCATGGCCTCCGCCCGCGCGGTCTCCGACCAGCTCTTCGCGCTGCTCGGTGCCGAGGACCACACCCGCTACGAGGCGGGCCCGGGCTGGCCCGGCAGGCTGGAGCACGAGGGCCGCAGCTACGCCTACCGCGGCGCCGGCCACGCCGGCGGCACCCACGTCATGGGCGAGTCGCCGGCCACGTCCGTGGTCGACCAGTGGCAACGCTGCTGGGAACACCCCAATCTCTACGCCGTCGGGTGCGGCTCCATGCCCTCCCTCGGCACGTCCAACCCCTCGCTCACCATGGCCGCGCTCGCGCTGCGCAGCGCCGACCGGATCCACCAGGACCTGCTGGCGCTGCGGGACCGGGCCACGCTCTCGGCGCCGTCGCCCGCCGGGCCGTCGACCTCGACGCCGCCGACCGCCGTACCGCCTGCGGCACCGACCGTTGACGGTGCGCCACTCGCCACACCGCCGCCGACCGGACCGCAGCCCGCTGTTCCTGTCATTTCCGCTGTCGGTCCCGCTGCCGTTCCCGCCGTTCCCGCCGTTCCTGCCGTTTCTCCGTCCGCCGTCGTCCCTTCGGCCCGTCCGTCGGCCGCACCCCTCCGGGAGTCCCTGTGACCGGTCTGCCTCTCCCACCTGTACCGGAGCCCTACCACCTGCCGTTCCACTACGGAGCCCTGCACAACATCGGCGTGGACTACCTGGTCGAGCCGGGGCCCGTTCGCGAACTGCTCGCGAAGCGCCACCCCGCGCTGGCCGCCGCCGAGTTCGGTGGCCGGGCGTGCGTCTCGCTCAACTACCAGCTCTACTTCGCGCAGTACCCGACCGGCGGCGGCATCACCGAGGAGGTGGAGATCAACGTCATCGCCCACCCCCGGAACGCCGCCGACCGGCTCCCGGCCGTCGGCTACGGCGAGTACGCCCGTGGCTACGACCGGACCGGGCTGCTCGGCATCGCCCGCCTCCACGTGCTCTGCGACAACCCGTTCGCCATCGACGCGGGCACCCGGCTCTACGCCGAACCCAAGTACCCCGGCTGGTTCGTGACGGTGCTGCCCTCGCTCAACGCGGCCGCCGTCCACGACCGCTGGTCCTTCTCCTGCCGCCGGGCGGCCCTGGAGCCGGACCGGACGGACGCCGCGGACGGACACAACGGGCCGGACGGACAGGACGGTGCCGACGCACCGCGCCGCCTCCGGCGGTACGACGAGGAACTCCTCGCGGTCGAGGCCGACCTCGCCGGACTCGACGGCGAGCCGGTCGTGAACACCCCGATCACCGGGTACGGCACCGACCAGGAGGGCAGGCTGCTGGCCGGGCCGCTCCTGGTGCACCAGCCGTACCGTTTCCACCCGCTCGACGACCGCACCGCCGGACGGATCCGGCTCACGCTCGGCGACCGGACGGCGGAGGCCGTCGGAGACCTCGCGCGGCTGGTGGGCGAGGCGCCCGCCGCGGGGGTGTGGACGTACCAGTCGGCCCCGGTGGCCGCCCACCACCGCGCCTACTACCTGCCCTGAGGCCCGGGCCGGGCGTACGGTCCGGACCTCGCCCGTCGCCTGCCGGCGTGCCCGGACGGAGGGCGCACCGGCAGGCGCGCAGGGGCGCTGGGTGTCGGGGTGCGGGAACGGAGGCGTGCGGGCGTCCACAGGGACAGGTAGGCCGTTCGGTCCAGGCCGGTTCGGCTCAGGCCGGTTCGGGTGAGGCCCGAGCGGTGCCCACCGCCTCCTCCTCGATGGCGGGGGCCGTGGGGCCGTCCGTCGCCGACCGGGCCCAGCGGCCCGCGAGCAGCGTGCCCACCACGAGCTGCAGCTGGTGGTACATCATCAGTGGCAGCACCAGGAGGCCGGCCTGCGGGCCGAACAGCACGGTGGCCATCGGCAGCCCGCCGGCCAGGCTCTTCTGCGAACCGCAGAGTACCGCCGCGATGCCCGAGGCCCGGTCCAGCCCCAGGAGCCGGACGCCCAGCGCGGCGCAGGCGAGGGTGGTGGCGAGCAGGAGCAGCAGGACCGCCGCCAGGCCGAGCAGGACGGTGGGTGTGACCGTGTGCCAGATGCCCTGTTCCACCGCGCTGCTGAACGCCGTGTAGACGACCAGCAGGATCGAGCCCCGGTCGACCGGGGTGAGCACCCGCCGGTGGCGGCTCAGGAAGGCGCCGATCCACGGGCGCAGTAGCTGCCCGACGACGAACGGCGCGAGCAACTGGGCACAGATCCGCACCAGGCCGTCCGCCGACAGGGCGGCGCGGGCGCCGAGCAACCAGGCCGCCAGCAACGGGGTCAGTACCAGACCGGCCAGGCTCGAATACGTCCCGGCACAGATCGCGGCGGCTACGTTGCCCCGCGCGGCGCCGGTGAGCGCGACCGAGGACTGGACCGTCGACGGGACCAGGCAGAGGAACAGCACCCCGGCCCGCACCTGCTCGGTGAGCGGGACGGGCGTCAGGATCGCCGTGGCGACCCCGAACAGCGGGAACACGACGAAGGTGCAGACGAGTACGAGCCCGTGCAACCGCAGGTGCCGGAGTCCGGCGACCGTCTCGCGGGCCGACAGCCGGGCGCCGTAGAGGAAGAAGAGAAGGCCGACCGCGAGGTCGCAGGCCAGGTCGGCGCCGCGCGCGGCCCGTCCGGTGGCGGGCAGCAGTGCGGCGAGCAGCACCGCCCCGGCCAAGGCCGCCACGTAGGGATCGAGGGCGCGCCACCAGGGCCGTGGTGGGCCCGCGCCGCCGGGTGCCGTGCGGCCCCGCGCCTCCGGTGGCGGTGCCCGGTGCCGACGGGCCGCGTTCACGTCTCCCCCTCCGCCTCCGGGCCCGTCGCGGGCACTCCCAGCAGACCGGTCGCCAGGACGACGCCGCCGTCGTGGTCACTGCCGGCCGAGCCCCGACCGGTCTGGAGGTTGGCCGTCCGGTCCACCTCGACGATCGAGTCGATCCTGGGGTTGTCGATCACGGTGATCAGGCTCCGCTCCGCCGCCGCCGGGACGGCGCAGCCGAGCGCCGCCCAGGCACCGGCCAGTCCGGCGGCGGCCATGTGCCGCCGCCCCCGGCGCGGCCGGGCGGGTCGGCCCGGTCCAAAGCCCTTCACACGCCCACCTCCTCGCGGACGTGCGGCCGTGCGATGTTCCGCTCCAGCAGTTCCGTGGACTCGCGGACACCGATCTCGCGCCGCTGCCCGACCGGGGCCGGGAGCCGGCCGTCCGCCCCCTTGAGGCCGGCCAGTGCCTCGTCCATCGCCTGATGGGCGGCGAACAGGCAGGGGGTGCTGTAGATCGCGACGTCGACCCCCAGATCGCCGAGCTCCGAGAGGGAGAGCCGCGGTGACTTGCCGCCGGCGATCTGGTTGAAGAGCAGCGGCTTGTCGCCCACGACCTCCCGGATCCGTCGGATCCACTCCTCGCTGCGCACGCCGTCGACGAGGACGACGTCCGCGTCCGTGGCGGCGAGCGCCTCCGCCCGCCGGAGGATGTCGGCCTCCTCGGTGGCGTCCGTCCGGGCGACCACCACGAGGTCGGTGCGGGTGGCGAGCACCTGGTGCAGTTTCTCCAGGTACTCGTCGAGCGGGAGGACCTGCTTGCCGTCGGCGTGGCCGCACCGCCGGGGCCGCTTCTGGTCCTCCAGGATCACACCGGACGCGCCGATCCGCTCCAGCCGCCGCACCACGTGGCAGGCCACCTCGGGATCGACGTAGCCGTCGTCGATGTCGACCAGCAGGTGGTGCTTCGGAAAGGCGCCGCGCAGCCGCTCCACGAAGGCGACCATGTCCGGCCAGGCGATGAATCCGATGTCGGGCAGACCGTAGTAGGACGCCGCGAATCCAAAACCGGAGACGAACATTCCGTCGTAGTGTTCGGCTGCGATCGATGCGGAGTACATGTCGTAGACGCCGATGAGCGGGGTCGTTCCCGGGGTGGCGATCCGCTCGCGCAGCCGCTGTCCGTGACTTGCGGCAGCGATGCCGCTCTCGTGAAGGTTCTCGTGTCGCAACGCCATCTCCTCACTTGCGGGACCCGCACGCGGGACGCACGGGACTTTGCCATAAATTGGCCATTCCTAGGGCCAACTGAGGCAACATCACTATGCTCTCTTTAATGTTCCGTGGGCAAATCTTTAAGGGAAGTTCCCTCGCGAGAGTGATATGCAGTCATATTGATCCGAGGAATCCGCCGAGAATGGGGCGCGGACGGCGCTCAGAGCGCGAGCCGGCCGCCGATCACGTACCAGTGGCCGCCCGCGCCCAGGTGGTCGACGAGTGCGCGCTGGACGGCGGTGTCGCGGGGGAGCGAGGCGAGGGGCTGCCCGGCGTCGCCGAAGACGTAGCGGAGCGGATTGGTGTCCTCGGGCTCCGGGGGGCCACCGGGGCGGCGCAGCGGGACGAACCGCCGCTGGAACCGCACGATGTTCGAGTCGTCGGGCAGGTAGTGCCCGAGCTGGGGGTCCAGCAGCCAGGAGAAGATGCAGGCCGCCCGGTACGGCTCGGCGGGGAAGTGGGCGGGGAAGAACCCCCGGGCCCGCTCCAGCGAGCGGTCGCAGGCCCCGGGGGAGAGCGGGCCGGAACTGTCGGGGACGTGCAGCTGGAGGATCCACTCGCCGAGGCCCGCCGCCCGGGCGGCCTCGGTGACCCGGGCGTCCGGTCCGCCGTTGCCGGTCGTGCTCCTGCGCTGGAACTGGAGCCGGCCGAGCTGGAACAGCTCGCCGCGGAAGTGCAGTGTCAGCCAGGAGGGGCTGCCCAGCCCGGTGGGCCGTCCGCGCCACCGGCTCACCGCGAGCTGCCGGCCGAGATCGGCCAGGGTGGTCCGGGTCACCTCCGGCGCGACTCCCAGCGTGCGGTGGTACGCCCGGGTGTGCGGTGCCAGGGCGACGAACAGCAGGGTGGAGAGCAACCCGCCGCCGTCGGTGTCGGCCGGCCAGTCGGGGGTGAGTCCGGACGGCCGTCCGAGCGTTCCGACCGCCGTGGTCTGGAGGTGCAGCATCTCCTCGAAGACGGTCCGCAGGCCGCGGTCCCGGGCCAGCCGCGACCGCGCGGCCAGTACTCCGTTCACCGCGTCGAACGGGACTGCCAGTTCCAGCAGCGCGTCCGCCAGTTCCTCGTCCGCCGGCAGGTACTGCTCCACGGTTCCTCCTCGGTGCGCGGCCCGCTCGGCCGTCCGAGCGGGGCGACCGGGTGACCCTATCGACCGGCGGGGTGTCCGGGCGCGGGGAACCGGGCCCGCACGGTCGGCCGGGTGAGGGCCGGCGCCGACCGCGCCCGTGAGGTCAGCGCGGCCGGCCGCCCGCGCGGCGGTCGCGCAGCGCCCGGAGCGCCCGTCGAACCGTCCGGGTGGCCACCGGCGGGAGGAGGTCGAGCAGCAGTCGTCGGGGGGTCGACCGCGGCGCCGCGCCCGACCGTACGGCGTTGTTCAGCCGGACGACCGGCACCCCGGCGATGGTGTCCTCGTCCACGGTGAAGCCCTCGGCCCGCCAGTCCCGGGCCAGCAGGATCCGACGGACCGCCTCGGCGTCGCCCCACGTCCCGTAGAACTTCATCGGCGTGAGCAGCACCGGCCGCAGTCCGCCCGTGAACACCGCCTGCCAGACCGCCGCCGAGACGCCGGGGGTGTGCTCCGAGCGGTAGTCGTCCAGGACCACCAGGCCGTCCTCGGCGAGTGCCGCCCGCGCCACCTCGATGTCCCCGGCCACGTGCTCGTACAGGTGGGAGGCGTCGACGTGGACGAAGCGGCAGCTGTCGGCCGGGATCCGGCCGTCGGCCAGCACCGACGTCGGCGCCTGGACGATCTCCGGCAGCCGCGGGTGGAAGGCCAGGTAGTTCGCCTCGAACGCGGCCCTGGTGAGCGAGGTCCGGTACGACATCGTCATCTCGGCGGCGTTGTCGGCGTCGCCGGCCTCGGAGTCGAAGAGGTCGCAGACCGTCAGCCGCTCGCCCGGCCGCAGGTGGTCGCCGAGGAGGACGGCGCTGCGGCCGAGGTAGGTCCCGAGTTCGAGGATGTCGCCGGTGCGCCCGGCCGTGCTCTGGGCGGCGAGCAGGTGGCGGAAGGCCTCCTGGTCGAGCCGGAAGAACCAGCCGGGGATGGCGTCCCGGCTCGGGGCCGGGCGGGGTGCCGCCGTGGTCGTGGTCGTGGCGGCGGGGCCGGCGGCGGTGTCGGCACTGGGCACGGCGGTCTCCCTGCGGACGGGGCGGAGCGTGCGCGGGCGGGGCCCGGCGAGCGGTTCACGCGCGGCAGTGCCCTGGTCCGGGGGCGGACCGGCCGTGCTGCGAGGGCGTCATCATAGCGACGGGCGGGCGCCGCGGGGAGTCGTGCGGAAGGACTTTCCGCACGCGCCGGTCGGGCCCCGTGTTCATCCTCGCGTCACGGTGCGGACACCCCGGGGCGTCGTCCCGGCGTCCACGCGTCGCCGGGCGGGCAACGCCCGGCTACCTCGCCGGACCGGCGCCCTCCAGTTGGGTGATCGTCTCCGCGAGCCAGGCCCGTTCTGCCGCGCCGGAGGCCCGGGCGACCAGCAGCATGCCGCGCCGGAACGGGTTGTCCTCCTGTTCGGCGGCGACCGGTCGGCCGTCCGCGTCGTAGAAGAAGCTGCTCGGCGCGTCCAGGAACGCCAGTCGCCGACGGAGCACGGCGGCCTGGCGGGCCGGGTCGGGGAGGCGGTGGAGGAAGGCGGCGACGGTGATCGCCCGGCTGGCCGGCGCGCTCGGCGGCGGTGCGGCCGTCCTCTGCGCGGTCACGGCGGTGCCGCTGGCCCGGCTCTTCACGGACGACCCGGCGGTGGCCGGCGAAGCGGTCGGATTCCTGCGGATGGCCGGGCTCTACCTGCTGCCGTACGCGCTGGTGGTCGCCCTCGGCGGGGTCCATCAGGCGGTCGGCGCCGGGCGTCCGCTGATGGTGTCCGTGCTGCTCGGCCTCACGGCGCAACTCGCCTCCGGCATCGCGCTGTCGGGCCCGATCGGGGTGGCCGGTCTGTGGGCCGGGACGGCGGTCGGCGCGCTCGTCCAGCTGGCGCTGCTCCACGTCCTGACGGTCCGCCGCCGGCCGGCCGGGCCGCCGGAGGGGTCCGTGGAGTCCGCCGGGCTGCCCGCGGGGGTCACCGCCGGGTGACCCCCGCGGGCAGCCCGGCGTCGGGGCGGGCCTCAGGCGGTGCGACCGTGCGGCAGGCGGGTGGCGAGCAGGGCGCCCGCGGCGGCGGTGGCGGCCAGGGCCCAGAGCGCCGGGCCCAGGGCGGTGACCAGCGGATGGCCCGCGGTCAGGGTGGCCGCGGTGGCCACACCGACGGCCGGACCGATGTTCATCGCGGTCTGCTGCAGCCCGCCCGCCACCCCGGCGTCGGCCGGCGAGGCGGCACGGACGATCGCCGCCGTCGCGGTGACCATCACCGTCCCGAACCCGGCGCCCAGCAGGAGGAAGGCCCCACCGATCGCGAGCACGCCGGTGGTCGGTCCGAACCCGGCGACCCCCAGGGCCCCGGCCACGATCGCCGACATCCCCGCCACGACCGTACGGCGCGGACCGTACCGGCGGGCCAGCACGGCGGAGGCCGGCGCGGACGCCACCATCGCCACCGCCAGTGGCAGGGACCGCACCGCGCTCGCGAGCGGGTCGAGGGCGAGGACGTCCTGGAGGAAGTAGGTGCCGAGGAAGATCGTGCCGAAGAGCGCGGCCGAGGCGGTCGACAGCACGCCGAGGGCCGCCGTCACCGTGGTCGAGCCGATCACGGCCGGTGGCAGCAGCGGGCGCGCGGTGCGCCGCTCGTGCCGGAGGAAGGCGGCTCCCAGCGCGGCGGCCGCGGCGAGGCCGAGCCAGGTGCCGGCCGTCCAGCCCCGGTCGGGGATCCCGGTCAGGGCGAAGGCCAGGCAGGACAGCGTCGCCCCCAGCAGCGCGGCGCCGGGGAGGTCCAGCCCGGCGGCGCGGTCGCCGGGCGCGTGCGGGAGCCGGACGAACAGGGCGGCGGCGCCGGCCGCGACGGCGGGCAGGACGGTGAGGACGAAGACGGACCGCCAGCCGAAGTGGGTGGTCAGCGCACCGCCGACGACCGGGCCGGCGGCGGCCGCCAGGCCGATCGCGCTGGTGCGCAGCGCGATCGGCGTGCCGAGCCGGTCGGCGGGGTAGGCGGCCCGCAGCAGTCCGAGGGTGGCGGGCTGGAGCAGTGCGCCGGCCACTCCCTGGGCGACCCGCAGGGCGATCACCCAGCCGATGTCGGGCGCCAGGGCGATCCCCGCGGAACTGGCGGCGAACCCGAGCACGCCGACGGCGAAGACCCGCTGGTGTCCGTAGCGGTCGCCGAGCCGCCCGGCGAAGACCAGCAGGCTGGCCACGGTGATGAGGTACGCGGTGCTGGTCCACTGCACGTCGGAGAGGGAGGCGTCGAGGTCGCGTCGGAGGCTGGGCTGGGCGACGGTGAGCACCGTCCCGTCGAGGGCCACGACGGCGGCCCCGGTGATGCTGCCGGCCAGGGTGAGGCGCTGCCGGGTGGCCGCGTTCACCGGGGCTCCGGGCCGAGGTGGGCGTCGAGGGCGGCGCACAGCAGCGGTTCGAGGGTGTCGGTACCGGTGACGAGCCGCAGGGTGCCCCAGGCGCGGAGCTGGGCGAGGCCGTGGAGGTTGGCCCAGAACGCCGCCGCGGCGGTGACGGGGTCGGGCACGCCGGCCGGGTCCGGGACGCCGGGCGGGGTGGCGGCGTACGGCCCGGGCCCGCCGGTGCGGCCCGCGGTGTCCGGGCGGGCCTCGGAGACCAGGCGGGCGATGACCTCGAAGAGCGGCAGGGTGGTCTGCCGCAGGTCGGAGCCGCTGCCCTCCAGCACGTCGTGGCGGAACATCAGCTCGAACATGCCGGGCTGGGCGGCCGCGAAGTCGAGGTAGCCGCGGGCCAGCCGGCCGAGCGCCGCCCGGGCGGCGGCGGGGCCGCCTGCTCCGACAGGGTCCGCGGCCGGCCCGGCGAGGCCGAGCGAGGCGGCCAGGTCGTCGAAGCCGCGCCGGGCGATGGCCGCGAGCAGTTCGACGTGGGTGGCGAAGTGGCGGCGGGGGGCGCCGTGCGAGACGCCGGCCTGGCGGGCGATCTCGCGCAGGGTGAGGGCGTGCACGCCCTCGTGGGTCACCAGCTCGACGCCGGCCGTCACCAGGCGCCCGCGCAGGCCGGTGGTGGAGTCCTGATCGGTCATAGACACTGTCTACCAAGATCGAGTAGACATTGTCTACTCACGGTCGGAGCGGGTCGGCGGGCAGAATCGGCGGCATGGACGAAGGCGGCGAGCCGGCCTGCTGGCTGGACCGGGTGTGCGAGGAGTGCGGGTGCCTGCGGGAGCGTCCCGGGCCCGGGCCCTGTGAACACTGCGGCATCGGCGCCGGGCCGGTCGGCGGCGCGGATCCCGGCGCGCGCGCCGGTGCGGACGCACGGACGGACGGACGACCGGACGGCGTCACGGACACCGCGCCGGACGGGGAACGCCCCGGGGCGGGTCACCGTCGGTGACCCGCCCCGGGAACGGACGTGGGAACGAACAGGGCGTCAGCGCGACAGCCCGTCGAGCGTCTGGCCCGAATCGGCCGCCGTGGAGCCCGGCGTCGGCGTGCCGGGCGGGATCTGCTCGGCGTCCGGAACCGTCGGTCCGGCCTCCTGGGCCGGTGCCCCGCCCTGCCCGGGGAGGTGCGCAGGCCCCGAGCCGGGCGCGCGGGTCGGTACCCACCGCTGCCGTCCCAGCACCGTGCCGAGCCGTTCGACGGCCGGTTGCGTGTAGCGCGCGGCCAGCGGCCCGGTGACCACCAGGATCAGCACGTACGCGGTCGCCAGCGGGCCGAGGCCGGGCTCGATGCCCGCGGTGACGGCCAGGCCGGCGATGACGATCGAGAACTCCCCGCGTGACACCAGCGCCCCGCCGGCCCGCCACCGGCCCCGCGTGGCGATCCCCGCGCGCCGCGCCGCCCAGTAGCCGGTCGCGACCTTGGTGAGCGCGGTGACCACGGCCAGCAGCAGGGCCGGCAGCAGGACCGGCGGAATGCTGGTCGGGTCGGTGCTGAGACCGAAGAACACGAAGAACACCGCGGCGAAGAGGTCCCGCAGCGGGCTGAGCAGGATGTGCGCGCCCTCCGCGGCCTCGCCGGACAGGGCGATGCCGACCAGGAAGGCGCCGACCGCGGCCGACACCTGGAGCTGCTGGGCGATGCCCGCGACCAGCAGGGTCAGCCCGAGGACCACCAGCAGCAGCTTCTCCGGGTCGTCGTGCGAGACGAACCGCGAGATCAGGCGTCCGTAGCGGAGGGCGACGAAGAGCACCGCGCCGGCCGTGGCCAGGGCGATGGCCAGTGTGACGGAGCCCGCGAGCAGGCCCGCGCCGGCCAGCAGCGCGGTCAGGATCGGCAGGTAGACCGCCATCGCCAGGTCTTCCAGCACCAGGATGCTGAGGATCACCGGGGTCTCCCGGTTGCCGAGCCGTCCGAGGTCGCCGAGCACCTTGGCGATGACTCCCGAGGACGATATCCAGGTCACCCCGGCCAGCACCACCGCCGCCACCGGGCCCCAGCCGAGCAGCAGCGCGGCCACCGCCCCGGGGGTCGCGTTGAACAGGAAGTCCACGGCGCCGGCCGGGTACTGGGCCTTGAGGTTGGTCACCAGATCGGCGGCGGTGTACTCCAGGCCCAGCATCAGCAGCAGCAGGACGACGCCGATCTCGGCGCCGGTGGCCACGAACTCCTCGCTGGCGCTCAGCGGCAGCAGCCCGCCCTTGCCGAACGCCAGCCCGCCGAGCAGGTAGAGCGGGATCGGGGAGAAGCCGTAGCGTCCGGCGATCCGCCCGAGCAGGCCGAGGACGAGGATGACGGAGCCGAGCTCGATGAAGACGGTGGCGGTGTGCATCCGATCACTCCCGATCCAGGATCGAGGCCGCCGTGTCGACGCCCTCGCGGGTGCCGATGACGATCAGGATGTCGCCGCCGGCCAGCCGGAAGTCGGGTGTGGGGGAGGGCACGGCGCCGGTGCGCCGCAGGACGGCGACGATCGAGGCGCCGGTCTCGGTACGCATCCGGGTCTCGCCGAGCAGCCGCCCGTTCCAGTACGAGGCGCCCTCGACCGGGAGCCGCTCGGCGACCAGACCGAGGTCGGTGGTGTGCAGCAGGCCCGGGCTGTGGTGAGCGGGCGTCAGGGCGTCGACCAGGGCGGCGGACTCCTCGGCGGTGAGCCGGAACGCCTGGGAGCAGGCGTCAGGGTCGTCCGAGCGGTAGACGTTCAGACTGCGCGCACCGTCCCGGTGGGCGATCACGGACAGGTGCCGTTGTTCTCGGGTGGTGAGGTCGTACTGGACGCCGACACCGGGCAGCGGGGTGGTCCGGACACGGGGGATCGACACGGCGGCTGTCCTCTCGTCAGGGTGCTCCGCGGGGCTGCGTGTGGCGCGGGCGCGCCGGAGCACAGAGGAACGCCGGCGCCTGACCGCGTGTGACACGCGAACGCGCAACCGGATCAATAGTAATGAGTATGTAAAGTCCGAAAATGACACCCCGGTCCGAGGGGCCGAGAACGACACCTCGAACCGGGGGAGACGGCCTGCCGGGAAGCGGTCCGCCGGTCGGGACGGGACCGCCGGAACGGCGGCCCTACTGGGGCGGCTGGTCGCGCAGCTGGTCCTTCACCCTCTCCTGGGCCGTGTCGACGTGGCCGCTGTACTTGCCCTGCGTCCGGTCGTCGACCATGTCACCGCCCTTGTCGACGGCCTTCTCGGCCTGGCTCTCGTGGCCTTTCAGCATCTGCTTGAGCTTGTCCATCATGGACATGTGGTCACACTCCTGGATGAGACGGCCCCACTCCCTCCAGCATCACCGCGCACCGGAGTGTCCGCATCCGGTCAGCTTGCGCGCCGGGGTTGGCAAGGCGGCGAGGAACATGTCAAATCGGGAGTCCCACGGACCGTCGGAAGGACTCGCCTTGAACGTTCGGACCGGTCGCCAGGCCGCCACGCCCCGCCCCCGGGCCGCCACCGCCCGCCGCACGGCGGGCGCCGCGCTGGCCGTCGCGGCGCTGGTGACCCCGCTGCTGCTGGTCGGCACCGGCACCGCCGCCGCAGACTCGGACCCGGCCCGCAAGGGGGCCAAGCTGGCCGCGCGGCTGGTCGACGACAGCAGCGCGGACGAGGCCTTCGAGACCCTGGAGGCGTTCCAGCGCTTCGCCGACCGCAACGGCGGCAACCGGGTGGCCGGCGCGCGCGGCCACGAGCAGTCCGCCGGCTACGTCTACGAGCAGGCCCGCCGGGCCGGCCTGAAGGTGTCGAAGCAGGAGTTCGAGTACACCTTCTTCCAGGCCCTGTCCGAGCGGTTCGCCGTGGTCTCCCCGCAGGCCGAGGAGCTGACGGTGCGGACCATGACCTACTCGGTGAGCGGCCCGGCGGGCGGCCTGACCACCGGGCTCGCGGTCGTTCCGGTGGATGCCACGACCGGCTGCGAGGCCACCGACTACGCGGCCGGCACGGTCACCGGCAAGGTCGCCCTGATCCGCCGCGGCGGGTGCAGCTTCGCCGTCAAGGCGGCCGCGGCGGCCGACGCCGGCGCGGCCGGGGCGATCGTCTACAACAACACCGCGGGCGACCTCAACGGCACCCTCGGCGACCCGGCCGCCGGCCGGATCCCGACCGGCGGCATCTCCCAGGCCGCCGGTGAGGCCCTCGCCGCCAAGGCCGCGGCCGGCCCGGTGACCGTCACCCTGGACATCCGCACGTTCATGGAGAAGCGCAAGACCTGGAACGTCTTCGCGGAGACCCGCGGCGGGGACGAGGACAACACCGTGGTCGTCGGCTCCCACCTCGACTCCGTGGCGACCGGGCCCGGCATCAACGACAACGGCTCGGGCTCGGCCGGCATCCTGGAGGTCGCGAAGAACCTCGGCACCCGGCCGGTGAAGAACAAGGTGAAGTTCGCCTGGTGGTCCGCCGAGGAGTTCGGCCTCAAGGGCTCCGAGGCCTACGTGAAGTCGCTGTCCGAGGCCGAGAAGAAGAAGATCAAGCTCTACCTGAACTTCGACATGATCGCCTCGCCCAACTCCGCCCAGTTCGTCTACGACGGCGACGACTCCGACCACGTCGGCTCGGGCCCCGGCCCGGCCGGCTCCGCGCAGCTCGAACGCCACATCACCGACTTCCTCGACGACTGGGACGTTCCGCACGAGGGCACCGACTTCACCGGCCGCTCCGACTACGGACCGTTCATCGAGGCGGGCATCCCGGCCGGCGGCACCGACACGGGCGCCGAGGTGATCAAGACCGCCGAGCAGGCCGCACGCTACGGCGGCACCGCCGGGGTGGCCTTCGACAAGTGCTACCACAAGGCCTGCGACGACCTGGAGAACCTCGACCTCGCCGCCTTCGACGTCAACATCGCCGTGATCGCGAACGCCGTCGGCACCTACGCGTGGGACCTCTCCTCGCTGTACGCGCCGGTCGCCCCGCAGCACACCGACGGCCAGGCCGGCAGCGGCGGCGGCCTCCAGGAGGGCCACGCCCACGAGGTCGAGGCCTGACCGTACCGGCGGTGGAACCCGGGGCCGGGCCCCGGCCCCGGAGGGCTGCCGCCCGAGGGGGCCGAGGCCCCACCCGCCTCCGCGCCCGACCCGGCCCGGTCCCCCTCCCGCCCCGTGCGGACGGGAGGCCGGGCCGGGGTCGTGGGCGCCCCGGCCGCAGGCGCCCCACCGCCCGGGGCGCCGGTCGGGGCCCGATGGGTGAGCCGCCGGGGCGCCTGACACCATGGCACGGAGATCACCTCACCGTGACACCCTCGGAGGAGTCAGCACCATGAGCAGCACGCACTACGACGTCGTCGTCCTCGGCGCGGGCCCCGGCGGCTACACCGCGGCCGTCCGCGCGACCCAGCTCGGCCTGAAGGCCGCCGTCATCGAGTCGAAGTACTGGGGCGGGGTCTGTCTCAACGTCGGTTGCATCCCCTCCAAGGCACTGCTGCGCAACGCCGAGCTCGCGCACATCGTCACCAAGGAGGCCAAGACCTTCGGTATCAGGATCGAGGGCCAGGTCACCTTCGACTACAGCGAGGCCTTCAAGCGCAGCCGCACCGTCGCCGACGGCCGCGTCAAGGGCGTCCACTACCTGATGAAGAAGAACGGCATCACCGAGTACGACGGCCGCGGTACCTTCGTCGACGACCGCACCCTCCAGGTCGCGCTGAACGGAGGCGGCTTCGAGATCGTCACCTTCGACCACTGCATCATCGCCGCCGGTGCCTCCACCCGGCTGCTCCCCGGCACCGGCCTCAGCGACCGCGTGGTCACCTACGAGGAGCAGATCCTCACCGAGGACCTGCCCGGCAGCATCGTCATCGCGGGCGCGGGCGCGATCGGCGTCGAGTTCGCCTACGTGCTCCACAACTACGGCGTGAAGGTCACCATCGTCGAGTTCCTCGACCGGATGGTGCCGCTGGAGGACGCCGAGGTCTCCGCCGAGCTCGCCAAGCAGTACCGCAAGCTCGGCATCGAGGTGCTCACCTCCACCCGCGTCGACTCGATCGACGACAAGGACCCGGCGGCCAAGGTCCGCGTCACCGTCACCGCGAAGGACGGGCAGCAGAAGGTCCTGGAGGCCGACAAGGTCCTCCAGGCGATCGGCTTCGCGCCGCGCGTCAACGGCTACGGCCTGGAGAACACCGGCGTCAGGCTCACCGAGCGCGGTGCGATCGCCGTCGACGGGCGCGGCCGGACCAACGTCGAGCACATCTTCGCCATCGGTGACGTCACCGCCAAGCTGATGCTGGCCCACGCCGCCGAGGCGATGGCCGTCATCGCGGCCGAGACCATCGCCGGTGCGGAGACCATGGAGCTGGACTTCGCGATGATCCCGCGCGCCACCTACTGCCAGCCGCAGATCGCCAGCTTCGGCTACACCGAGGTGCAGGCCCGCGAGCTCGGCCACGACGTCAAGGTCGCCAAGTTCCCGTTCACCGCCAACGGCAAGGCCCACGGCCTCGGCCACCCGATCGGCTTCGTCAAGGTCATCAGCGACGGCAAGCACGGCGAGCTGCTCGGCGCCCACCTGATCGGGCCCGAGGTCACGGAGCTGCTGCCGGAGCTGACCCTGGCCCAGCAGTGGGACCTCACCGTGCACGAGGTGGCCCGCAACGTCCACGCCCACCCGACCCTCGGCGAGGCGGTCAAGGAGGCGATCCACGGGCTGGCCGGGCACATGATCAACATGTGATTCCGGATCCGGTTGCGGGTCTCGTCCCGGATCCGGGACGAGACCCGGGCCCGGGAGCCCCGGGATCAGGCGGGGCCTGATCCCGGGGCGGCCCCGCCCGGATCCCGGGCTCAGTCCCGCGACACGGCGACGCCGGAGGACCCGGCGCCCGCGGTCTCCACACCTGCGGTCTCGGTGCCGGCCGCCGTGGGGCCGGCGGCGACTGCGGTGATCGTGGTGAGGCGCTTGGTGGCCCGGGTCAGGGCGACGTAGAGGTCCCGCTCCCCGCCGGGGTGCGCCCCGGTGATCCCGGTGGGATCGACGACCACGACACCGTCGAACTCCAGACCCCGCGCCTGGGAGGCCGGCACCAGCTGGACCGGGCCGGGCAGGACGGCGGCGAGCTCCGCGACCCGGTCGTCGGCGCAGACCACCCCGACCAGGTCGCCGGGGTGCTCCCGGGCCTGGGCGTTGACCTCCCCGAGGACCGCGGCGGCCAGCGTGTCCGGCGCCGTGACGACCGTACGCGGAGCCTCGCCGTGACGGATCGACCGGCTCGGTTGCTGGCCCGGGGCGATCCGGGCCAGCAGCTCGCGGGTGGTGGCGAGGATCTCCTCGGTGGTGCGGTAGCTGACGGTCAGGGTGTTTAGGGTGAACCGTGAGCCGAGCTGCGGGGTCAGCGCCTCCTCCCAGTCCCGCGCGGTCGTCGCCGGGCCCGCCTGCGCGAAGTCGCCGACCAGCGTCATCGACCGCGCCGGGCACCGACGGGCCACCATCCGCCACTGCATGGCGGTGAACTCCTGGGCCTCGTCGACCACCACGTGGCCGTAGGTGCGCTGCGGCGGCCCGTCGAGCAGGCAGACGGCCTCGTCCAGCAGCGGCACGTCGGCGGCGGTCCACGGTGCGTTCGGGCTCCGTCGCAGGAGGCCCCGCTCCTCGGCGGTGAGCCGTGGCAGGTAGCGGGCCGTCACGTCGGGCCGGTCCAGCAGCTCCCGGACGAGGTCCTCGGCCCCGAGGCGGGGCCAGAGCTCCTCCACCGCCCGTTCGACGCCGAGGTCGTCCAGCAGGGCGCCCCGGACGGCGTCGGGGTCGAACACGTCGGTCGCGTCGACCACCGGCGGCCCGTCGAGGCCGAGCTGGCGCAGGTCCGCGGCGGCGGTCCGGTCCAGGTTGATGCCGGTGAGCTCGGCGACCTGGGCGTCGATGAGGTCCAGCACCGCCTCGGTACCCCGCTCCAGCGCATCCGTGACGGCGTCGACCAGCTGTTCCTTGAACACCTGTCGGGCCTGGTTGTGGCCCAGGCCGGTGCGGGTGGCCACCTCCCGGGACCGGGCGACCTCCTGCTCCGTCAGCTCCACCCACTCCTGGCCCGACCGTACGGTGAAGCCGCCCTCCGGGGCCTGCCGGGAGCGCACCAGCTCCGCCAGCGCGTCGGCCAGCTCCGCGCCGCCCTTCAGCCGGGCCACGTCCGTGGCGTCCGTGGCGTCCGTGCCGCTCGGACCGTCCGCGGTCGCCGGCCGGATCCCGGCGAGGTCGGCGCAGGTGGCGAGCACGACGTCGTTCTCGCCGAGCGAGGGCAGCACCTGCGAGATGTAGTCGAGGAACCGCGTGTTCGGCCCGAGCACCAGCACACCGCGCTCCGCGGCCCTCGGGAACGCGTACAGCACGTAGGCGGCCCGGTGCAGGGCGACGACCGTCTTCCCGGTGCCGGGTCCGCCCTGCACCACCGTCACCCCCCGGTTCGCGGAGCGGACGATCGCGTCCTGCTCGGCCTGGAGGGTGGCGACCGCCGCGCCCATCCGGCCGGTCCGCCGCGCCTGCAACGCCTCGGTCAGCGGGCTGTCGCCGACCACGTCCTCCTCGGTGGGCGAGGACCCGTCCAGCAGCTCGTCGCTCACCCCGACGACGGTGCGGTCGGCCGTCCGCAGATGGCGGCGGCGCCGCAGGCCCATCGGGTGGACGGCCGTCGCCACGTAGAAGGGCCGTGCGGCGTCCGCCCGCCAGTCGACCAGGACCGGGAGATCGGCGTCCTCCACGTGCAGACCGATCCGTCCGATCCGCAGCGCGAAGCCGTCCCCGGCGTCGATCCGGCCGAAGACCAGTCCGTCCGCCGCGCCTTCCAGCCGGCGCGCCTCGGCGGCCCACCGGTGTGCGGCCAGCTCCCGCTCATGCACCTCGCCCGCGCTGCCGGGCGCCGCCGTGAGTACCTGCGCCAACCGCGCCCGCGCGTCGGCGAGGCGTTCGTCGAGCAGCCCGTACACGGCCGACACCTCGGCCCGCTCGGCCTCCACCACACGCACGGTGCTGTCATTGACCTGCGACAAGACAGGTCCTCCTCTCGGTCCGGCGCACCACTATGCGGTGGATCCCCTCCGAACGAAAGCCTTGACTTCACTGGATTCCTGAGTCCTCCCGGGAGCGTCGGACCCCCTGGCGCGTGGCCGGACTGACGGGTCGTCGTCCACAGCGGCACGCCGGCCGGTACGCTCGCCGACGCCGAGATCGCCGCGGGGCTGTGGAACGCCCGCCCCTGAAGCGCCCGCACCCGGACGCGCGGGAGAATGACCGGGTGACCGACACCACCCTCAACCTCTGGCGACAGCCCCTCGGCACGGTGCCCGAGGAAGTCTGGGACCGCACCGACCTGACGGTCCTGATCCTCGCCGAGACGGGCATCGCCGAACTGCCGCCCACCGTAGGACGGTTGGGGAGACTTCGCACCCTCGACCTCGGCCACAACCGGCTCACCGCCGTACCCGAGGAGATCGGCGACCTCGCGGGGCTCACGGACTTCCTCTACCTGCACGACAACGCGCTCACCGGCCTCCCCGCGGCACTCGGCCGGCTCACCGCACTGCGCTACCTCAACGTCGGCGAGAACCGGATCGACCGGCTGCCGGACAGCCTCGGAGAGCTGACCGGCCTGGTCGAACTCCGCGCCCAGCACAACCGGCTCACCTCGCTGCCCGGCTCGCTCGGAGGACTCCGCGCCCTGCGTGAACTCTGGCTCCGGGGGAATGCGTTGACCACCCTGCCGCCGTCCTTCGCCGGGCTCGGTGAACTGCGTGAACTCGATCTCCGGGAGAACGCCCTCGCCGCCGTCCCGGTGGCGCTGGCCGGCCTGCCGTTGCTGCGCAGGCTCGACCTGCGGGCCAACCTGATCACCGAACTACCGGACTGGCTGGCGGAGTTGCCTGCCCTGGAGAAGCTCGACCTGCGGTGGAACGACCTCGGGCCCGCGGCCCGCGTGCTGGGGGCCCTGGCCGAACGCGGGTGCGTCGTCCTCCGGTGAGGTCCGGTGAGGTCCGGCACAGGGCGGCGGGCGGAAAGCCGCTCGCCGCCGTCCGGGGCCCCTGCTACCGTGGAACACATGAAGCGCGCTGTTGCCGTCCTCACGACGACGCCGGAGAGAGTCCCGGTGCGCTGACTGCTGACCTAGTCCGAAGCCCCGGGGCGAGTGCCCCGGGGCTTCGTCGTACCGGTCCACTCGCCCGCAGATCCGAGTGGAGACCGCCGCCATGAACCGCACCTCCGTGCCCGACCACGCCCACGCCGCGAGCAGCGGCCCCGTGACCGGTGATCGTGCCGACGACCACCGGCGGCTGGGCCGCGAGCTCGAACTCTTCGGAACCGACCCGCTCATCGGGGCCGGACTGCCGTACTGGCTGCCCGACGGGGCCGAGATCCGGCACACCCTGGAGGAGTTCGTCCGTGCCCGGGAACGCCGGGCCGGCTACCGCCACGTCTACTCGCCGGTGCTGGGCAAGCGCGAGCTCTACGAGATCTCCGGTCACTGGCAGCACTACCGCGAGGACATGTTCCCGCCGATGGACCTGGGAGCCGAGCAGGTCGTGCTGCGGCCCAGCCTCTGCCCGCACCACGCGCTGATCTACCGTTCCCGTGCCCGGAGTTACCGTGAACTCCCCCTGCGGATCGCCGAGCTGGGCGGCATGTACCGGTCCGAGCCGTCCGGTGTGCTCGGCGGGTTGACCAGGGTCCGGGCGATCCAACTGAACGACGCGCACGTCTTCTGCACCCCCGAGCAGGCGGGCGACGAGGCGGTCGCCGCACTGGAGCTGATCGGGGACGCGTACCGGGCGCTCGGGATCCGGCCGGTCCGCTACCGCCTCTCCCTGCCGGGCGCGGGCGGCAAGTACGTGGCCGATCCCGCACTGTGGGAGCGGGCCACCGCGCTGCTGACCGGGGTGCTGGAGCGCTCCGGGGTGCCGTACGAGGCGGCGGAGGGCGAGGCCGCGTTCTACGGCCCGAAGATCGACGTCCAGATCGCCGACGCCGCCGGCCGCGAGTCCACCCTCTCCACCGTGCAGATCGACTTCCACCAGCCGGAGCGGTTCGGGCTCCGGTACATCGGCCCGGACGGTGCCAGGCACCGCCCGGTGATGGTCCACCGCAGCGTGATCGGCAGCGTCGAGCGCGTGGTCGCGCACCTGATCGAGCTGTACGGCGGGGCCTTCCCGGCCTGGCTGGCCCCGACCCAGCTGGTCCTGCTGCCGCTCTCCGAGGGCGAGCGGCAGCAGGCCGAGCGGCTCCGCGCGCGGTGTCTGGACCGCGGGCTGCGCGCCGAGGTCGCCGGGCCCGACCGGGGGAGCCTGGGCGCCCGGATCCGTGCGGCCCTGCCGGCCCCGTACCTGGCGGTCATCGGGCCGCGGGAGGCGGCGGACGACCTCGTCGCCCTGCGGTTGCGGGACGGGCGGCGGCTCGATCCGCTGCCGGCCGCCGAGGCGCTGTCCCGGATCGGCGCTCTGGTGGGCGCGTGCAGCCTGGACCTGTGGGACGAGGAGCCCGCGGGCCGGGAGTCGGGCGGCTGACGAGGCCGCCGGCGCCCGGTACCCCGCCGGAGGCCCGGCGGGGTACCGGGTACCGGCCCGTGACGGGGTCTCGGCCGCGCGGGCGAGCGGCGGACGGGCCGGCCGCGGTGCGGTCGTACACATATGACTAGCAGAGGTGTGCGGTGTGTCGGCCCGCCCGTACGGCCGGCCCGCCGTTCGATGGGGGCCGGCGGCCCGGGTCCGGGGCCGCCGACGTCCCCGACCCCGTCCCCGTGCACCGGGAGGTACCCCCATGCGCCTCGCCCCCAGGCTCACCGTCGCCACCCTCACCGCCGCCCTGACCCTCACGGCCGCGGCCGTCGCCGCCCCGGCGGCTCCCGCCGTCCACCGCCCGCTGCCCGTCCCCGACACGCGGTACTGCGCCGCGGTCGTCGGCCACGCCACCGCCGAGGACGACCTCGGACGGGCCTACACCGACGCCGTCTGCGACCTCCGGTTCTTCCGCAGCTGACGGACCCGCACCCGCTTCGGCGCCCGGGCCCCGGCCCGGGCGGTCGGTGTGCGCCGCGCCCTGCTCGGCCGGGTTCACGACGGGCCGCCGCGTTCGCCCCGACGGCCGGGCGGGGCGGCCCTACCCGAGTGGAAGCGGGCGGCGGGCGCCCGCGAACTCGCCGGCCCAGCGCGGCAGGTCGAGCACGCCCTCGACCCGGGCGATCAGCGTGCCGGTGCGCTCGGCGTGGATCATCGCGCCGTCGTCGGCCCAGAGGCCGACGTGGTGCAGCGGCGCGCCCGGGCGGGAGAAGAAGAGCAGGTCTCCGGGGAGCAGGTCGGCCCGTGCCACCGGAGCGGACCGGTGGTACTGGGCGACGGTGTAGTGCGCCAGCTCCACCGCACCGCCGCTCGCCCGGTACCAGCAGTACAGCGCCAGGCCGCTGCAGTCGAAGCCGACGGTGCTCTCGCCGAGGCACCGGCCGTCGAGGTAGCCGTTCTCCTCGTCGCAGAAGCCGAGGGTCGGGCCCAGCCGGTCTCCGCCGCCCCAGGCGTACGGCACTCCGATCTGCGCGGTCGCCACGGTGGCCACCCGGCGCCCCAGGGCCTGCTCGGGGGAGTCGGCACGGGGTCGGACGGGGGCGGGTCGGGCGGGAGGGGCCGCGGCGGACGCGGTCCCGGCGCCCAGGGCGGGCGCGACGCCGGCCCCCAGCGCCAGCCCCAGGACGCGGCGGCGGCCCAATTCCGGTGTCGGCGGCGGAAACAGCACGAGAGCCTCCTCGGTCGTCGGCGGGCCACCAGGATCCCGGCCGGAGGCCGCGACCCGCCATCACCCGGAACGGTGAATTCTCCGGACACGGGTCCGCGGCCGTCCGGGTCGGCCTCGTTAATCGATTGACGGCCCGTGGGCGGCGTGCGAACGATGGGCGCGGCATCACCCGCGACCACTTCGGAGGACTTCGTGAGCAGCGCCGTCAAGTTGATCCGCAACCACCGGCTCACCCCGGCCGTGGACTACGCGTACGCGGCGGCGGTCGATGCGCCGGTCCGCTCGCTCTGGCTGGCCGGGGCCTGCCCGCTCGACGCCGAGGGCCGTACCGTCGCGGTGGGCGACCACGCCGGTCAGACCCACCAGGTGATGCGGAACCTGATCACCGTGCTGGAGGACGAGGGAGCGGCGCTCACCGACCTGGTCCGCACCACGGTGTACGTCGCCTCGGCCCGGCAGAGCGATCTGGTGGCGGTCTGGGAGGTCTACCGCGAGTACCTCGGCGACCACGACGTGCCGAGCACCCTGGTCGGGGTCACCGTCCTCGGGTACCACGACCAGCTCGTGGAGGTCGAGGCGGTCGCCGTCCTGGGGTGACGGGCGCGGGCGGTCCCGATCAGGCCCGGTCGTCCGCCGCCGCCCGGTCCGCCCCGGCGGGGAGTTCACCTTGCGGTCGACGGGAGGAAGTCTCACCGTTCATACCGGACCGCATGGTCGGTATTCTCTGACGCTGAGTGTGCGGCGCCGCTGCCCGCTGCCCTGGTGGCGTGCCCGTGGGCGGCATCGGCGGCCGGGTAAGATACGGGCTGTTTGGTTTTGTTTCCTGGGTGGGAGTGGTCGTGATGGCGCGACAGGAGCGGGCGCTGCGGACGCGGCGGCTGATTCTGGAGGCGGCGGCCTCGGTGTTCGACGAGTCCGGCTACGAGGGGGCGACCATCGGCGAGGTGGTGGCCCGCGCGGGTGTGACCCGGGGCGCCGTCTACTTCCACTTCGCGTCGAAACGGGAGCTGGCCCAGGGCGTCATTGAGGCGCAGTACGCCAGCGAGGCCGTTCCCGAGCGGGCCTGCAAGCTTCAGGAGTTCGTGGACACGGGGATGGTCGTCACCCACCTGATCCCCACCGACCCGATGCTCAGCGCCGGTGTGAGGCTCTCGGTGGACCAAGGGGCGGACGGCAGTCTCGGCGTCGACGCGGCCCCCGGGTGGATAGCGCGCCTGGAGCGGTTGCTGGTGGCCGCGGGGGAGCGAGGCGAGCTGCTGCCGCACGTCGTGCCGGCCGACACGGCCGCGCTGATGACGGCGTCCTGGGTGGGGGTGCAGCTCCAGTCGCAGCGGTTCACCGGACGCGCGGACCTCGCCGTCCGGGTCGCCACGCTGTACCGGCACCTGATGCCGAGCATCGCCGTCCCGGGCGTCCTGGCCTCGCTCGACCTGGCGGCGGACCGGGGCGCGCGGGTCGTCGCGGAGATGGCGGCCGCGGATCCGGCCGCTGCGGAGGAGACGGCAACCGACGTCGCCGAGGCACCAGAACCAAACAGCGTGTCCGGTTTTCCCGTGAAGCCCTGATCGCTCCGCCCGACTCCGTAGCGTCATCGCCTCCCGGGAACCCTAGGTCGATTGCCACCGAAGCTCGGCAGTGATGGGCTGTGTCGCTATGGATCATGAAGAACTTCTTGCCCTGGTCGACGAGCACATGCGGCGCGGCGCACAGCCCGAGTCCCCGGCGGCACGCGTCGAGCACGTCGGCGCCGTGGTGCGGCAGAGCGGCCCGGACAGCGTGTGGAACGGCGTGCTCTGGTCGGACCTGGGCACCCGCGCCGGTGTCGGCACCGCCGAGGACGCCGACCGCGTCGACCGCGTCGTCGCCGACCAGATCGCCTACTTCACCGCGCTCGGCCAGGACTTCGAGTGGACGCTGTACGGGCACGACCGCCCGGCCGACCTCGGGGACCGGTTGCTCGCCGCCGGGTTCACCCCGGACGAACCCGAGACACTGATGGTCGCGCGGGTCGCCGACCTGCTCGCCGGGCCGGCCGGAGCAGGACGGCCGGGCGCCGACGGGATCACGTTGCGCGAGGTCACCGACGAGGCCGGGGTGGATCAGGTCGTGGCCGTCCACGAACAGGCCTTCGGTGCGGACGGCTCGCGCCTGCGCCGCCGCATCCTGGCCCAGCTGGCCGAGTCCCCGGACACCCTGCGGATCCACCTCGCCCTCGCCGAGGTGGACGGCCGCGAGGTGCCGGTGAGCGCGGCGCGGTTGGAGCTGCACCCGGGCACGGGGTTCGCCGGCCTCTGGGGCGGCGGCACGGTCGAGGCGTGGCGGGGCCGTGGCGTCTACCGCGCGCTGGTCGCGCACCGGGCCCGGCTCGCGGACGAACTCGGGTACGCGTACCTGCGGGTGGACGCCTCGCCGCAGAGCCGGCCGATCCTGGAGCGCCTGGGTTTCGCGGCCCTGACCACGGCGACGCCGTACCACTACGGCCACTGACCGCGCCCGGGCCGGGCCGGGCCGGCCCGAGCGCCGTGCGCCGGCCGAGGCTCAGCGGATGACCGGAAGGACCGCCGTACGGGTCCGCCCCGCCGCGGCCTCGATGAACTCCACCGGATCGGCGACCTCCGCCAGCAGCACGCGGGCGGCCTGCAGCGCACCGTCCGGCGGCGGCGGGCCGCCGATCGCCGCCGTGAGATCGAGCAGGTGGACGGTCGCCTCCATCACCGCGACCTCGGCGAGGGCGCCCAGCGTGGCCGTACCGAGGAGGGGGTGGGCGATCACGGTCGTCGGAGCCAGGTCCGCGATCCCGTCCAGCGCTTTCGGCCCCTCCGTGGCGAAACGGGCCACCAGGGCGCCGGTTCCGACCGCCGCCGCCAGCTCCCGCGCGTCATCGGCGACGAGATCGGCCGCCGTGTGCGCCACGCCGTCGGGCCGGTTGTACGCACGCAGGACGGCGGAGCCGTGCGCCACGGTCGCCGGCCGGTCGACCACGGCCTCCCGCATCCGGGTGAACAGCCCGGGTGTCGGCGCCACGTGGGCGTACAGCTCGCGCACCGACCAGCCCGGAAGCCGGGTGGCCCGCCCCCACTGCTCGGCGTCCAGGGCCGCCCCCCGCTCGGCCCACGTCGCCCAGAGCTCGGCCAACAGGACCCGGTACCGGTCGTTCTGATGGTCCGTCCGCTGCGCCATCGCCTGTTCCTCCTGCTCTGCCGTACGGATCGCGGCCCACCCTAACCGAGGCCGGTACGGCGCCCGCGGGTGCCGCCCGGCCCGGGTCGGCCCAGTTCGCGCAGGGCGTCCAGCACGTCCAGGCCCAGCTCCGGCGCGGCGTCCTCCGGCAGGCTGACCGAGATCCTGGTGGCCAGTCCCGCGTACCGGTGGTGGATCTCGCGTGCCACCTGCCCGACCTCGCCGGCGACGGCGAAGGTGTCGAAGACCCGGTCGTCGATCAGCCCGGGCATCTCCTGCCAGCGTCCGCGCACCGACAGCCGGTGCAGTTCCTCGTGGAGGTCCTCCCAACCGTGCTGGGCCAGCACCGGCCGGTAGGCGGGAGTGGAGGCGTAGAAGGCGAGCCGCTCGCGGACGCCGGCCAGGTTGGTCCGCAGCTCCTCCTCGGTGCGGCCGGTCGCGGTGAGCACGTTGCCGACGACCTCGAACGGCCGGGCGGTCCAGGCCGCCCCCTCGGCCTCGGCCCGGCCGCGCTCCTCGGCGAGGGCGGGCAGCACCTGCCCGGTGAGGTAGTCGACCGAGGTGAACGGGTGGCTGAGGAAGCCGTCGGCGACGGCCCCGGCGGTGCGGACCATCAGCGGACCGACGCCGGCCAGCAGGATCCGGGGCACCCCCGCCGGGACCGGATCGGGGGAGAAGACCGGGGTCATCACCGTGTGCCGGTAGAAGTCGCCGCGGAAGCGCAGCCGTTCACCGGTCTGCCAGCTCTGCCAGATCGCCCGCACGGCGTGGACGTACTCCCGCATCCGGGCGGCGGGCCGGTCCCAGGGCATGCCGAAGCGCTTCTCGATGTGCGGCTTGACCTGGGAGCCGAGGCCGATGACGGCCCGTCCGCCGGAGGCCGCGTGCAGGCCCCAGGCCTGGTAGGCGAGCGTCATCGGGGTCCGGGCGAGCGCGACGGCGACGCCGGTGGCCAGCTCGACGGTGCTGGTGCGGTCGGCGGCGCGGGCCAGCTGGAGGAACGGGTCGTAGGCGGTCTCGGAGACGACCAGCCGGTCCATGCCCCGCCGTTCGGCCTGCTCGGCGGCGTCGAGGATGCCGGCCGGGTGCCCGGAGGCGGTGGCGTCGAGTCGGAAGGCGGCGGCCTGCGGGCGGTCCATGGTGTCGGCTCCTGGTCGGGCGTGGCGGTGTGCCCCGGTAGCCTCCCACGCCACCCGGGGCGCGGCCGTACGTCCCCGGGCCGGGCGGCGGTGGCAGGGGCTCGACGGCGGTGCGCGGGGGAGCCGAAACGCGCGGGCGGCCCCGTGGTCCTCACGATGAGGGTCAGACTGTTACCACCGGTGACAGCGCTCCGGCCTGCGGCACCCGCACGGGCTGCGAGACTGGGGGCCATGAACCCTGACCGTCGCAGCCTCGGGCTGCCCGCCTTCTCCGAGCCCGCCGCCGATGCTCCCGTGCCCGCCCAGCCGGGTGGGCGCCGGCTGCTTCCGGTCGAGCAGGGCGCGGACTTCCGCCAGCCGCCCGGCGAGGCCGTGCCCGCCCCTGCCCCGGCCCGGCGCTCGCTCGCCGCCGGAGGCCTCACCTTCTCCGATCCGGAGCGGCAGATCTGAGCGCTGCCCGCCGCAGGTGACACGCTCGTCCTGCGGTGGGCACGAATCCCCGGCCCGTCGGCCGTGTCCCGGTAGCCTACGAACGAGCGCCCGCCGGACCCGAGACGCACACTCACGGGCCATCACCGGCGGGTGCTGTTCTGCGGGCGGACTCACTCCGTGCCGCCCCGGTGGCACCCCTCCGGCGGATCTCACCGGTCCCGTGCGGACGGAGCCTGGGTGCGGGGCCAGGGGCGCCCGTCGAGGCGTTCGATGTCGGTGTTGAACCGCTGGAGGTAGGTGGCGAAGGCGGCGACGTCCTCGGCGGACCAGTCGGCCATCACCAGATCGAGGGCCTGTGCGTGGGCCGCGCGGTCCTCTTCGAGCCGACGGTGGCCCTCCTCGGTGACGCGGAACTTGCGGGCCATCCCGCCGTCGGGGTCGGGGATCCGTTCGACCAGCCCCGCGCGTGTCATCGCGGCGGTCTGGCGGTTGAGGGTGGAGGCGTCGAGTCCGAACGCGTCGCTGAGCTCGCCGATCGACATCGGACCCTGCATGCCGATCCGGCTGAGCAGGATGTACGCCGACCGGTCCAGCCGGCTGCCCTGCGGGCGGGCGCCGGAGGGGCTCAGGTAGTGGTGTCGGCTGAGCACCATGTACTCGAACGCGACGTCGTCCGTGGGGCCGCCCATGATGCCGTCCTCCCGTCGGTTCCGTGCAGCTCTGACCTGCGGCGTCGGTCCAGTATCGCAGGGTGTGCACCGGTCGGTGAATGTGCACGATACATATGATGTGTACCATGCATAGGTCGAGGCGTGTGCGTCCATGCGTCCGCCCCACCGAGTTCCCGAGGAGATCCCCATGGACGGCCCCCAGGCCACCACCCGGACCGGCGGTGTGGTCGCCACGCTAGCCCTCACCGGCACCGTGGCCGCGATCATGCAGACGCTGGTCACCCCGCTGATCGGCGAGCTGCCCAGGCTGCTGAACACCACCCCGTCCGACGCCACCTGGGTGATCACGGCGACCCTGCTGTCGGCGGCCGTGTTCGTGCCGGTCAGCGGGCGGCTGGGTGACCTGCTCGGCAAGCGGCGGATGCTGCTGGCCTGCTGCGTTCCCCTGTTTGTCGGCTCGGTGATCTGCGCGCTCACCTCCTCCGTCCTGCCGATGATCGTCGGACGCGGCCTCCAGGGCGTGGGGATGGGCGTGGTGCCGCTCGGCATCAGCCTGCTCCGCGAGGTCCTGCCGCCGGAGCGGCTCGGCTCGGCGATAGCCCTGGTCAGCGCCTCCATGGGCATCGGCGGCGGTCTCGGGCTGCCGATCTCGGCCGCGGTGGCCGAGTACGCGAGCTGGCGGGTGCTGTTCTGGGGAGCCGCCGCCCTCACCGTGGCGATCACCGCGATGATCTGGTTCCTCGTCCCGGCCCCCGCCGTCCGCCCGGCGGGCGGACGCTTCGACCTGGTCGGCGCGATCGGCCTGGGGGCCGGGCTGGTCTGCCTGCTGCTGCCGGTCTCCAAGGGCGGTGACTGGGGCTGGACCGACGGGCTCACGCTGGGCCTGTTCGGTGCGGCCGTCCTCCTGCTTCTCGCCTGGGGCCGCTGGGAGCTGCGCATCGTCGAGCCGCTGGTCGACCTCCGGGTGACGGCCCGCCCGCGCGTGCTGCTGACCAACGCGGCGTCGGTCCTGGTCGGCTTCGGCATGTACGCGCAGGCACTGATCATCCCGCAGTTGCTCCAGCTGCCCGAGGCCACCGGCTACGGCCTGGGCCGGTCGATGCTGGCCATGGGGCTGTGGATGGCGCCCTCGGGCCTGATGATGATGGCGGTCTCGCCGCTCGGCGGGCGGCTCTCCGCGGCCCGCGGTCCGAAGTTCACGCTGGTCGCCGGCGCCCTGGCGATCGCCACCGGCTACGGCCTCTCGATGGTGCTGATCGGCTCCACCTGGGGCGTCCTGGTGGTCACGCTGGTCTGCAACGCCGGGGTGGGCCTCGCGTACGGCGCGATGCCGGCGCTGATCATGAGCGCGGTGCCGCTGTCGGAGACGGCCTCGGCGAACAGCTTCAACACCCTGATGCGCTCGCTCGGCACCTCGCTCTCGGCCGCCGTCGTGGGCGTGGTCCTCGCGCAGCTGAACACCACCGTGGGCGGGCACACGCTGCCGTCCGAGGCCGGCTTCCGGGTGGGCCTGCTGATCGGCTGCGGTGTCGCGCTGGGCGCCGCCGCGGTGGCCGCGACCATCCCCGTGTCGCGCGACGACGCGGGCGGACGGGCAGCCTCCGATCCGGGCGTCGACGCGGCCGGCGGGGAGCGGGCGGGAGCGACGGAGGGCGCGGCGCGCGCCTGACCGGCGCGCGGCCCCGACCCGCCCACCGGCGGGTCGGGGCCTTCGTCGTTCGCCGTCCCTCCCGTGCCGTCCCTCCCGGGTCGGTCGTCCCGCGCCGGTCGTCCTGCGTGGAGGCGGCCTGCGCGGAGCCGTTCGCCGAGACCTGTGCCCGCCCACCGGCGGGCCGCCGTCAACCTCACTCTTCACAGATTCACGCCGCCGCGCGCCCCGGGTTGTATGGCCGCTGGCAGCAGTGACCGCACGGTGAGAGGGACGGCCCGATGGGCGTGTTCGGTGGACGGGAGAGGACGGCGGCGGACGCGTCGCCCGACGGCGCGGACGAGCGCGTCGCGTCGAGGCGCCACCGCCCGGCCGCACGTCGGCTGTCGGCGCTCGCCTCCGCCGTGGCGCTGCTGGCCGTCGGCGGCTGGCTCTGGGGTGCGGCCGACCCGGCGCCGGCCGGGGGCGGTGCGGCCGGTCCGGTCCGCAGGCCGACCGAGGGCGAGCTGGACGTGTGGCAGCGCGCGGAGCAGCTGCTGATCCGCGCGCTGCGCGTACTACCGGAGTCTGCCGCCCGACCGCCCGCGCCCAGCGGCTCGCCGACCTCCCAGGGGCCGACCCGGTAGCCGGACGGGACGCTGAGCGACCCGGAGGACGCCGAGCGGGTGAGTGCCGGGTGCTGCTCCGGCCCGCTCATCGGCGGGGCCTGCCCGTCACCGGGGCGGCGAGGGCGGCGAGGTGCTCCTCGCGGACCAGGTCGAAGCGGAGCGCCAGCGACACGAGCGCGTCCTTCTTCCCGTTCAGCCGGATGCCCGGGCCGTCCGGGTCGGCGGCGGCCGTGTCCGGTGCGGCGCGCAGGCGGAGTTTGACGGCGAGATAGCCGATGTTCCACTGCACCGCCGCCCGGTTGACCTCGGGCCAGATCGGCCGCAACCGTGTCACCACCTGTTCGACGGTGGGCAGCGGCGCGTGTGGCCGTCCGCGGAGCCGGGGTTCGCACAGGGCGGTGAGGACGAGGAAGTAGCGTTTGGTGCGGTCGAGCGGGAAGGCCACCACGGTGGGCGTACCGCCGCGGTCGCCCTGGCCGCCGGCGTCGTCCGGTCCGTCGGGGCCGTCGGGCGCCCCGAACTCGACGTACTCGTGGCGTGGCGCCCAGACGTCGAGGCCGAGCAGGTCGCCCCCGGCCGGCAGGACGATCCGGGCGAACTCGAAGGGGACGGGCGCCTCGACCCGGCCCGGGGCGACCTTGATGTGCTCACCTGCGCCCTCGGGGTTCTCGACCACGTAGGTGGTGGAGGGGCTGAAGTTGCTCAGCGACCAGAAGGTGCCGACGCAGGTGATCTCCCCGGCGGAGCGGGAGACACCGGCGTGGGGGAGCAGGAGGTGCCGGCGGTGGTCGGCGGGGGCGCTGCGGCCGAAGTGGAGCGTGTCGCCGGGCGCCAGCCGAATCTGGGCGGACGGGTCGGCCGCCGTCGGAACCACGATGATACTGTGCATGACACAGTACCTTCTCCCGGACAGCCGGGAGAAGGTAGGTGCAGAGGGCCAACTTCCGTTGAAAGTGCCTTTTCTCGACCGTTTTTGACGCTCGATCAGCTAGTATCCCGGTCGCTCCGTCCTCCGGGTGACCGTAGCCGTCCGCGCCGGAGCCGGTCCCACCGTGCGGTCGTCAGCACTCGCCGCGCCACTCGATCCGGTCGACGGTCCGCCCGCCGGACGGCAGGTTGCCGCGGCCGTCGGTCGGGCCGAAGTGCAGGCACTGGCTCCCGCCCTCCCGGAAGTACACCTGCACGTGGTCGTAACCCGGCTGCGGATTCCCGTTGTTGAAGAACGACCGGCGCAGTCCGCAGGAGCTGGAGGGCACGTCGACGTCGGTACGGCAGACGGTGCCAGTGCCGTCCGTGCCGGAGTAGAAGCAGACCCAGCCCGCCGGGCAGTCCTGCCAGGCGTCGGACGGGCCGGGGGAGCAGTTGCGGCTGGTCACGCTCGGCCACTCCCGCGCGGCACCCGCGTACTCGACGCCGTCGAACCTCGCCGGCACCCCGTGGCTCTCGTCGGTGAAGTCACCACCGGTGGTCAGGTGGCGCTGCTCGTCATGCAGGTGGGCCAGCCGGAGTTGCCCGTGGTGCCGATCCGCCCGATCACGGTGGACGGGGTCACCGGGTCGCCCTTCTGCACGTACGCGGCCGGGCCGTCCTTGAGGTGGTAGGAGGCCGTGAACCAGCCGTTGCCGTGGTTGATCTGGACGGTGTTGCCCGAGCCGTTGTGCCAGTACGTGGCGGAGACGGTGCCCGCCGCCGAGGCGAGGATCGGCAGCCCGTCGGAGCCGGTGTTGTGCTCGACCACCATGTCCAGCGCGGGGTCGTGCCCCCAGGTGTTCAACTGCCACACGGTGCCGCACGGGAAGGGCAGTTGGAACATCGGCCTGGTGTCGGCCGGGGCCCGCCCCTGCGCGGGGGAGGCCCCGGCCGGGACCGCCCCGCCCAGCAGGGCCAGCACCGCGAGCAGCACCGGCAGCAACACGCCCGGCAGGCCCCGCCGGTACGCCGTTCGCCCCGACGTACTTCCCGTCGTTCGCTCCACGGTCCCTCTCCCCACGGTCCCGACTCTCCGGTGCGCTGCCGGCAGGTGTGTCCCCGCCCGGACGACGACGGCCGGACGGCCCCGCCCGGAGAGCCCGCCCTCGCCCGCCGACCATCCTCGGCCCGTCCGGGCCTTCCCCGGCACCTCAGACCTGTGAGGGTCCGGGCGGTGGCCCCCGGTCCCGGGCCCGAAGGACCGCTGTCCGGACGGGTGACGGGGTGGGGCGGTCTGCGTAGACTCGGTCGCCCTGTGCCCGGACGAGTCCAGGAGCCCTCGCCATGACCTCGCCGTCTCCCAGCATCAGTGCCGGCAGCGCCTCCACGCCGCTGCTGGACCACACGATCGGTGCCGCCCTCGACCGCGCCGTGCGGGCCTTCCCGGAGCGGGAGGCCCTGGTCGACGTGCCGGGCGGACGGCGGTGGACGTACCGGGAGTTGTCGGCGGAGGTGGACCGGGTCGCGCTGGGTCTGGTGGGGCTGGGCGTGACGGCGGGCGACCGGGTCGGGATCTGGGCCCCGAACTGCGCGGAGTGGGTGTTCGTGCAGTACGCCACCGCGCGGATCGGCGCGGTCCTGGTGACCGTCAACCCGGGCTACCGGGTGCACGAGGTCGAGTACGTGCTGCGCCAGTCGGGGATCCGGACGGTCGTCGCGGCGCCGCGCTTCAAGACCTCCGACTATGCGGCGATGCTGGCGGAGGCGGGCCCGCGCTGTCCGGAGCTGAGGGACGTGCTGCTGATCGGCTCGGCGGACTGGGACGAGCTGTCGGCGGCCGGCGGACGCGGGGACCGGGCCCGGCTGTCGGCGATCGGCGCGGAGCTCGGACCGCACGATCCGATCAACATCCAGTACACCTCGGGCACCACCGGCTTCCCCAAGGGCGCCACGCTCTCGCACCACAACATCCTCAACAACGGCTACTTCGTCGGGGAGGCATGCGGCTACTCGGAGGCGGACCGGATCTGTGTGCCGGTCCCGTTCTACCACTGTTTCGGGATGGTCATGGCCAACCTGGCGGCCCTCTCGCACGGTTCCTGCGTCGTGATCCCGGCGCCGGCCTTCGACGCCGCCGCCACCCTGCGCGCGGTGGCCGCCGAGCGGTGCACCTCGCTCTACGGCGTGCCGACGATGTTCATCGCGGAACTCGGCGAGCCCGGCTTCGACGACCACGACCTGTCCAGCCTGCGGACCGGGATCATGGCGGGATCGCCCTGCCCGACCGAGGTGATGAAGCAGGTGGTCGACCGGATGGGCATGCGCGACGTCTCCATCTGCTACGGCATGACCGAGACCTCACCGGTCTCCACCCAGACCCGCGCGGAGGACCCGCTGGAGCGGCGCGTCTCCACCGTCGGCCGGGTGGGCCCGCACCTGGAGGTCAAGGTGGTCGACCCGGACACCGGTACGACCGTCCTGCGCGGCACCCCCGGCGAACTCTGCACCCGCGGCTACTCGGTGATGCTCGGCTACTGGGAGGAGCCGGACCGGACGGCGGAGGCGATCGACGCCGACGGCTGGATGCACACCGGTGACCTCGCGGCGATGGACGAGGAGGGCTACCTCACCGTCACCGGCAGGCTCAAGGACATGGTCATCCGGGGCGGCGAGAACATCTACCCGCGCGAGGTCGAGGAGTTCCTGCACACTCATCCCGACATCCTGGACGTCCAGGTGATCGGCGTGCCCGACGCCCGGTACGGGGAGGAGCTGATGGCCTGGGTCCGGCCGCGCCCCGGTGCGCCGGAGCTGACGGCCGAGGTCCTGCGGGAGTACTGCGCCGACCGGATCGCGCACTACAAGGTGCCGCGTTACGTGCACCTGGTCGACGAGTTCCCGATGACCGTGACCGGGAAGGTCCGCAAGGTGGAGATGCGCGAACAGGCGGTCGGGCTCCTGGGCCTCGGCGGTGCGGCCGGCGTCGAGCACGCCTGAACGGCGTCCCTGCGCGGGTGTGCCGCCAGGCCACCGGTGGCCCCGGGGGGTACCCGGTGCCACCGGCAGCCGGAGGTCAGCTGCAGGAAGTCAGCAGCAGGAAGTCAGCTGTCGGACGTCACCTGACGGACGTCACCTGCCGGAGGTCAGCTGCCCGAGCCGATACGGGCGGCGACGTCGGCGCGCAGGGCGGGAAGGGTGGCGTACGTGACGCCGCCGGGGCACTCGGTGGCCAGCCAGTCGCGGTGGCCGCTGATCATGTCGACCGGCTTGGTCACACCGTTGACCGGGTTGACGTAGGTGACGTGAGCCTGCGGGTTCAGACCGTGCGTACCGGCCGCGAGGGCGAGCAGCAGGGTGAGCGAGTGCCGCGCCTGCGCGGTGGGCTCCTGGCCGGTGAGGGTGCCGAGCAGGGCGATGCCGAGGTTGCCGGAGTTGAACCCGGCGGTGTGGAAGGCCGTGACCACGTTGCCGGTCGCGTCGTGCCCGGGGATGCCGTCCTCGCCGGACCAGCGGCCCTCGTAGATCCGCCCGGCCTCGTCGATCAGGAAGTGGTAGCCGATGTCGCCCCAGTCGAGGGTGATGGCGTGGTACTCGTAGATCGCCCGCACGGTGGCCGCCGGGTCGGCGTCGGCGTTCGGGGTGTCGGTGTGGTGCACCGTCAGGGTCTGCAGCGGGTAGTACTTGGCGGGGGAGTTCTCGGCGCCGTTCTTGAATCGCTTGGACTCGTCGGCGCCCCACGCGGCGCGCGGCAGGTACTGCACGCCGCAGAAGGTGGTGGGAGCGCTGGGGGAGATCGAGGCGCTGCGGACCGGACCGTGGGTGGTGTCGACTGCCGCGGAGCGGAGGTTGGCGGCGCCGTCGGGCAGGCGCAGCTCGTAGCCGACCGCGCCGTCGGCGGCGACGAGCACGGTGGCGGCGGGGGCGGCCGCCGTCGCGAGGTCCGAGTGGCCGACCGGGTCCGGGCCGCCCGCACAGCCGGCGGTCAGCGGCTTCCAGGCGCCGGGCCCGGTGCCGTCGTGGTGGAGGCGGATGGCCGCGCCGCGCCGGGGGCCGTCCCAGCTGACACCGACGTAGCGGATCGGGAACTCCGCGCGGACGTCGGCGGCTGCCCCGCCGGCTGCGGACCGGGCCCGGGTGGCGGGGGTGGTGACCGTACGGGCGGGGTTCGAGGCCGGGGCGGCCGGCGTGCCGGCCGGGGAACCGGTGGCAGGGGTGCTCGCAGTGGCGGCGTTCGCGGCGTTCGCGGTGGCGAGTGCGGCGGCCGTGGCGCCTATCGCGGTGACCAGGGTGCGCCGGGTGACGGCGGGTCGGGCGTTCGGCATGGGTGTCCTGTCTCGGGGTGTGGAGCGGGTGAAAACGGGCACGGCCGACGTGACGACCCGTCGGACGGAGGCAGACGGGTGCCCCGAATGACGGCTCGGCAGTCGGCTATGAATCTATCCAGATGATCGTTTTGGTTCGTAATTTTTCAGAAAACCTGTGCCCGAAGGGGCAGAAACAGCACGAAAGTCCGATTTCGATTCACCGGGCCGGGAGGCCGCTCGCCGGGCTGTCGAACGGGGCGAAGCGGGCCGGGTGGTCGGCCACCGGTGTCCGTTCGCCCCGGGCGTGGGCGGCGGCGAAGCCCTCCGCGCCGAGGGCGCCGAGGGCGCGGGCACCGATCCGGTCGGTGTCGAAACGCTCGGCCGCGGGCAGCGGGGAGCCGACCGAGCGGCGCAGTTCGGCGGCGGTGCCGAGGAGCTCGGCTGCGTGTTCGGCGTACTGGGCGTGCTCGCGGTGCCCGACCTGCTCGTCCTGCCCGGTGGCGGACCCGGCGACCGAGGGCGCGCCGAGGGAACGGGCGCCGGCCAGCCCCTCCAGGGCGAGGGCCACCGCCCGGACGTCCCCGGTCCGCTCGGCGGTGCGCAGTCCCTCCAGGTGGAAACCGGTCGCGCGCCCGGCGTCCCCCCGCTGCTCGGCGGCGAAGCCGAGCTGCGCCAGGATCAGAGCGGTGCCGGCGTCCACGCCCTGTTCGCGGTTCCAGGCGAGCCAGGGGAGGAGCAGTACCTCCGCGGCTTCGAGGTCGCCCCGGCGACGGGCGGTGAGGGCGAGACCCATGTCGGCGAACTGCTGGGCCGGTCGGTGCGACTGCTCGACGGCGAGCGTCCGGGCCCTCTCGTGCAGTCGCGCGGAGGCGTCGAGGTCCCCCGTGAGCAGGGCGATCCGGCCCGCCCGGGAGAGCAGGAAGGACAGGTCGGTCCAGAGCCTCAGCTCCTCCGCCAGCCGGACACCCTCCGCGTGCAGCCGGCGCGCCCGGTCGTAGTCACCGGCGATCTCGGCGAGCACACCGAGGTGCTCGGTCGCCCGGAGGCGGCCCCAGCCGTCGCCGAGTTCCGCGAACAGCGCTGCGCTCTCGGTGGCGTGGTGGCGGACGGCGGGCAGGTCGCCGCGGTAGCCGGCCTGCGCCGTCAGGGTGGCGTGGGCGGCTGCCTCGCCCCAGCGGTCCCCGGTCCGGCGGAACTCCGCGAGCAGACGGACGGTCTCGGTGCCTCCCGTGCCGGAGCGGCCGAAGCCGCAGCGGGCGAATCCCAGCAGCCAGCGGGCCCGGGCCTCGGCCGGGTGGCCGGTGCCGTCGCCGTGCTCGGTGCCGACGGCACCGGCGTCCGCCGGAGCCTCGTCAGGCGCAAGGCCCCGACCGGCGCCCTGACCGGCGCCCTGACCGGGGCCCCGGGCGGCCTCGGCCTCACCGGTGAGCAGGGCGAAGGCCTCCCGGCGGGCCAGTGCGGCGGCGCGGGCCGCGTCGGCGGGCCCGGCGAGGGCCAGCACGGTGGTCAGCCGGTGGTGCGCCTCGGCCGGACGGCCGCGCAGGAACCAGTACCACGTGAGCGCGTTCACCAGTCGGGTCGCCAGTGCGGTGTCGCGCTGCTCGACGGCGTCGCCGAGGGCGGCGCACAGGTCGGGGTTCTCCCGGTCGAGGCGGTCCAGCGCGGCGTGCTGGCCGGGCCCGTGGAGCAGCCTGCCGGTGTGCTCGGCGAGCTCGGTGCAGTACGTACGGTGGCGACGCCGGACGGCGGCGGTCTCGTCCGCCTCCTCCAGCCGCTCCAGCCCGTACGCGGCGATGGACTCCAGCAGCCGGTACCGGGGGCCGCCGTCCTCCCCGTCCGGGCCGGAGAAACCCGCACCCCCGGAACCCGGGCCCGCCGTGCCCGCGCTCACGGACACCAACGACCGGTCGACCAGCCGGCCGAGCGTGTCCAGGACGGCGGACGCGGGCAGGTCGGCCGGCTGCGGGCCGGGCGTGGCACAGACCTCCTGCGCGGCGTCGGCCGTGCAACCGCCGGCGAACACGGCGAGCCGGCGCAGCAGCGTGCGCTCCTCGTCGCCGAGCAGCTCCCAGCTCCAGTCGATGACGGCGCGGAGCGTGCGCTGGCGGGCCGGGGCGTCCCGGCGGCCGGCGGTGAGCAGCCGGAACCGGTCGTCCAGGCGCGCGGCGATGCTGTGCACGCCGAGCGCGCGCACCCGGGCGGCGGCCAGTTCGAGGGCCAGTGGGATCCCGTCCAGCCGGGCGCAGATCGCGGCGACCGCGTCGGCGGTGGCGGGCCCGAGTGCGAAGTCCGGTGCGGCGGCCCGCGCACGGGCGGTGAACAGCGCGATCGCGTCGCTCTCCGCGAGCGGCCGGACCAGGTGGAGGGACTCGCCGTCCAGGGCGAGAGGTTCCTGACTGGTCGCCAGCACCCGCAGGCCGGGGGCGTGCCGGAGCAGGTGCGCGGTGAGGTCGGCGGCCTGGTCGACGAGGTGCTCGCAGCCGTCCAGCACGAGCAGGAGGTCCCGGGCCCGCAGGGCGCGCGCCAGCCGGTCGGCGGCCGATCCGGCGGCGTGGTCCTCCCGGAGGCCGAGTGCGGCGGCGACGGCCGCGGCCAGGTCACCGGCGAGCGGCGTGAGTTCGACGAACCGGACGCCGTCGGCGTGGTCGCCGGACGCCTGGGCGGCCACCTCCAGGGCGAGCCGGGTCTTGCCGACCCCGCCCGGCCCGACCAGGGTGACCAGCCGGCCGTCCCGCACCAGCCGGTGGACCCGGGCCGCGTCCGCCGCCCGGCCGACCAGGGCGGTGACCGGGGCCGGCAGGTGGGCCTCGCCGTGCTCCGGCGGCGCGGGCGCGCTGCCCGCGGTGGCGGCCGGTACCCCCAGCGACGGGTCCTGCCGCAGCAGGGCGGTGTGCAGGCCGCTGAGTTCGGGCCCCGGGTCCAGGCCCAGTTCCTCGGCCAGCTGCGCCTTGATCTCGGCGAACCCCGCGAGCGCCTCGCTCTGCCGGCCCGCCCGGTACAGCGCGCGCAGGTGGGCCCCCCGAAGCCGCTCGCGCAGCGGGTGTTCGGCCACCGCGGCGGCCAACTCGTCGGCCAGCTCCCGGTGCTGGCCGAGGTCGAGGCGGGCCTCGGCGGACGCCTCCAGGGCGGTCAGGTACTGCTCGTCCAGGCGGACCGCCACGGCCCGGGCGAACGTCGCGTCGCGGAACTCGGCGAGTGCCGGGCCGCGCCACAGGGCGAGCGCCTCCCCGAGCAGCCGGGCCCGCCCGGTCCGGTTCCCCGCCCGGTGCGCCTGCTCGGCCAGGGCGGTCAGCCCGGCGAACCGCCCCGTGTCCACGGCCTCGTCGGCCACCTGGAGGGTGTAGCCGGCCGGCGTCAGGGCGACCAGGGCCCTGGCTCCGGGTTCGGCCTGCTCCAGGGCGCGGCGCAGCTGCGACACCTTCGTCTGGAGGGTGTTGGCCGGGTTGCCCGGCGGCCGGTCCTCCCAGAGGTCCTCCACCAGCCGGTCGGCCGGGAGCGGTCGCCCGTGGTGGGCGAGCAGATCGGCGAGCAGGGCCCGGACCTTCGGTTCGCGGACGGTGACGGGCGAGCCGTCGTCGGTGCGGATCCGCAGGGGGCCGAGCAGGTCGAAGCGCATGACGCCACGTTAGGCGGTGCCGGTCCGGTACCGGCGGGCGGGGCGTGCACGGCGGGTGGCCGCTCCGGCGGCGGACGGCAGGCGGGGCGCCGCTCGTGCGCAGGCCGTGAGCGGTCCGTGCGCGCGGCCCGGCAGGGTGATTCCCGTGAACGGCGGAGCCCACCGGGGCCCGCCGGACGACCGCCCGCGCGACAGCGTCCGGGACAGGCCCCCTGCGGGACCTCCCGCCCGGCCGCCCGACTTCCCGAGGAGCAGCACCGTGACCCGAGCCGTGACCCACCCCGTCGCCGACCCCGTCCTCGACCTCGTCACCGACCCCGCGCTCCACCGTGCCGACTCCGCAGCCCGCCGCGCAGGCGAGGACGGCGAGGTCTCCGGGGGCGCCCTGCCGGAGAGCCGCCGACCGCAGGTCCTGCTGGTCCTCGCCCATCCGCGGTCCGACTCGCTGACTGCCCAGGTGGCCGCCCGGGCCGCAGACCGGTTCGCCGCCGCCGGCTACCGGGTGGACCTGCTCGACCTGCACGCCGAAGGCTTCGATCCCCGGATGACGCCCGAGGACGAGCCCGACTGGCAGCACCGGGACAAGACCTACTCCGCCGACGTCCGGGCCCACATGCGGCGGATCGAGGCCGCCGACGTCATCGTCCCCGTGTTCCCGCTCTGGTGGTTCGGCCCGCCGGCCGTCCTGAAGGGCTGGATCGACCGGGTCTGGAACTACGGCTTCGCCTACGGGCGCAGCCGGCCGGGGCTGGCGGCCAAGCGGATGCTCTGGCTCGGGCTGAGCAGCTACCCGGCGGCGGAGTTCGCCGAGCTGGGCTGGGACGTGACGGTCACCCGCCTGCTCAAGGCCGGCATCTCGGAGTTCTGCGGCATCACGGACGCCTCGGTGGTCCTCCTGCACGACTCCCTCGCCGCCGGCGGGCGCGTCCTGGACGAGACGGACCGCGCGATCGGCGCCCTCCTCGCTCCGGCCCCGGTCGGATAGCCCGGCCCGTTCCCGCCCTGCTCCCGCCGCCCCGCCCGCGGCCCCCGCCCGTCTCCTGCCGGCCCGGCGCCGCCGGCCCTACCGCCTTACCCCAGGAGCCGCAGAGCTGCCTCGGCCCGGGCGGAGACGGGCGGCTCCGCGTGGGTCAGCTCGGCCACGTACAGGCGGATGTCGGCGAGCACGGCACGCGCGCCGGCCACGGCGAGGAAGGCGCGTGCCAGGCCGTCCGGAGCGGTGTCCCCGAGGACGAGGCCGTGGACGAACTGCCGGACCGCCACCTCGAAGGGGTCCTCGGGATCGCCGTACGGGGCTTCGAGGAAGGCGCTCCACTCGGGGGCCGAGGCCGCCCGCCCCGCCTCGAACAACCGCAGCATGGCCTCCTCCGCCAGGACCGGCGCGGTCGCCGCGTCCGCCGGTGGCACCTCGCGCAGGGCCTCCCGTGCGGCCGTGAGCTGTCCGTCGTGCCGGTACGCCGCGACGAGGGCGCACCGCACCGCGGTGTCGGCGGGATCGAGGGCGAGGACGGCGGCGAGGTCGGCGACGGCCTCGGCCGACCGGCCCGCCTGACGGTGCGCCTGGCCCCGCTCGGCGTGGGCCCAGACGTACTCGGGGTTGAGGGTGAGCGCTGCGGTGAGGTCGGCGACGGCCTGCTCCGCGTGGCCCGCCTGACGGTGGGCCTGACCGCGCGAGCCGAGCGTCCAGCCGTCGTCCGGATCGAGCGCGAGCGCCGTGTCGAAGTCGGCCACCGCCTCCTCCAGGTCGCCCGCGAGCCGGTGCACCTCGCCCCGAAGTGCGAACGCCCAGGCGTAGGAAGGATTCAGGGTGACGGCGGCGGTGAGGTCGGTCACGGCTTCGTCGGGTCGGCCGGCCTGGCGGTGGGCCTGGCCGCGGGCGCGGAGCGCCCAGACGTCCGACGGGCTGAGGGCGAGCGCGGCGGTGAGGTCGGCGATCGCCTGCTCCGGGAGGTCCGCCTGCCGGTACGCCTCGCCGCGCCCGGCGAGGGCCCAGGCATAGGCGGGGTCGAGGGTGAGGGCGGCGGTGAAGTCGGCGACGGCTTCCTCCAGCCGGCCGGTCTGGCGGTGGGCCTCGCCCCGTTCGGCGAACGCCCAGGCGTACTCGGGGTTGAGGGTGAGGGCGGCGGTGAGGTCGGTGA
>NZ_JAQYWW010000437.1:0-2149 GCF_036322525.1 Streptomyces sp. BE20
AGACGTTCGGTTCGCCGGCCAGGTTCTGTATGTGGCTCGCCCACGGTTGGAGTTCCGCCACCGCGACGGCGGGTTTGCCGGCGTGGTCGAGCACGAACGCGAGGCCGGGCAGGCGGCGGGCCGCGGCGGTGGCCGCGGGCAGCTGGTGCGGCAGGACGAGCAGGTCGTAGACCAGGCCGGCGTCGGCGACGGCGGCCAGCCCCCGCAGGACCTCCGGACGGAGCAGCCAGTGGGGGTCGGGTTCGCCCTGGACCTGGTGGCGTACGCCCACCAGGTACTCACCGCCCGGCAGCTCACGCAGGCGGGCCAGCCGGTCCGCCACGTCGGCGGCGGTCAGGTCGGTCCACCCGACCACCCCGGCGACCAGCGGGGCCGCTGCCGCCTGGGCCAGCAGCTCCGGCGTCTCCTCGGCGACCGGAACCGTCTGCACGAGGATGGTGGAGGCGACCGCGGCCCGCTCGGCCTGCGGACGCAGGTCCGCCAGACCGAAACTGCGCCTCAGCGGTGCGAGGTCGTCGCCGGTGATCCACTCCTGGTCGCGTACGGCCAGGTTCCACACGTGGTGGTGGGCGTCGACGATGATCGGGTCGCTCATCGGTTGCTCGTCGGACGGGGCCCGCCCGCGGGCGGCGGGCCGGGCGGGACCGGTACGTCTGCGGGGAGCAGTCCTTCGGCGCGCAGGTCCTGCCACAGCCCGTGGGGGATCGGCCGGCTGTACTGTTCGACGGCGTCGGTGACCTCGTCGGGCGTGCGTAGGCCGATCAGGACGGCGGCGACGGCTGGGTGGCTGAGCGGGAAGCGGGCGGCGGCCGCCCGCAGCGGCACACCGTGCCGCTCACAGACACGCTGTAGCCGAAGCGCTCGGTCCAGGACGTGAGGCGTCGCGGGGCGGTAGGCGTACATGGCCCCGGGCCCGGGCGCGGCAAGGAGCCCGGAGTGGAAGACTCCTGCGGCGATGACGGAGACGGAGCGCTGTGCGGCGAGTGGCAGCAGTTCGTCGAGTCCGCTGCGCTCCAGCAGGGTGTAGCACCCCGCGAGGAGCACGACGTCGACATCGGTGTCCCGGACGAAGCGGGCCGGGAGGCCCGGCTGGTTCATGCCCACACCGACGGCCTTGGCCATACCCTCCGCGCGGAGCTGCTCCAGGGCGGGGTAGGCCTCGGTGAGCGCCTGGTCGGCGTGGTCGTCCGGGTCGTGCAGGTAGACGGTGTCGACGTGGTCCAGGGCGAGGCGGGTCAGGCTCTCCTCCAGGCTGCGGCGCACGCCGGTGGCGGAGAAGTCCCACGCCCGCCGGTGGGTGGCAGGCACGGCGAACCCGTTGGCGAGGTCGTCCCCGGTCGGGTCGGGGACGGGTTCGAGTAGCCGCCCCACCTTGGTGGAAACGGTGTACGCGCCGCGCGGCCGGCCCGCCAGAAAGGCGCCCAGCCGACGCTCGGACAGCCCCAGGCCGTAGTGCGGTGCGGTGTCGAAGGACCGGATGCCGTGATCCCAGGCGGCATCGATCGCTGCGGCGGCCTGCTCGTCGCTCGTTGCCGTGAAGAGGTTGCCGATGGCCGCCGCGCCGAAGGCCAGACGGGAGGTCCAGGTGGTGCCGCGTCCGAGGGGCACCCGGGCCGGGGCGGCGTTCACGGGGCCACCGGCCTCAGGCACAGGCCGGCCATGCCTCCGTCGACGGCCAGGGCGGTGCCGGTGACGGAGCCGGCTGAGGGACTGGCGAGGTAGACGACGACGACGGCGACCTCGTCGGGGGTGACCAGACGTCCGTGTGGCTGGCGGGCGGCAAGGGCGGCGCGCTCCGCGACGGGGTCGGCGGTAGGGTCCAGGAGCCGGCCGATCCACGGGGTGTCGACGGTGCCGGGGTTGACGCAGTTGACCCGGATTCCCTCCCGGACGTGGTCGGCGGCCATCGCGAGGGTGAGCGAGAGGACCGCTCCCTTGCTCGCGGAGTAGAGGGCGCGCTGGGGCAGGCCGGCCGTCGCCGCGATCGAGCAGACGTTGACGACCGAGCCGTGCGCGGAAGCGCGTAGATGGGGCAGTGCGGCGCGGGTGACGCGGACGAGTCCGAGGACGTTGACGTCCAGGACGGTGTGCCACTGGTCGTCGGGGTTGTCCTCGACCGTGCCGATGGCACCGATCCCCGCGTTGTTGA
>NZ_JAQYWW010000438.1:0-294 GCF_036322525.1 Streptomyces sp. BE20
CCGGCCTGACTCGGGTTTCCGGCCTGAATGGAAGGGCCGCTCAGAGGCGGCCGGCGGCGGTGCGGGCGAGGAAGATCACACCGCTCTCCGCCGCTCCCCTGGAGAGAGCGCCGACGACCACCGAGATCTACACTGCATTGCACCCTCGTTCCCTCCACGACGCTCTTCCGATCTCATCGTCACCGGCCTCGCCTCGGGCGGCCCCCGTCTCCAAGGAGTCCCCAGGTGGAAATCTCGTTTGCCTTCCTCTGCTAGGACGCGTCGGGGGTGCGGGGGGGGGGGGTGGCGGGGGGC
>NZ_JAQYWW010000439.1:0-2149 GCF_036322525.1 Streptomyces sp. BE20
AGACGTTCGGTTCGCCGGCCAGGTTCTGTATGTGGCTCGCCCACGGTTGGAGTTCCGCCACCGCGACGGCGGGTTTGCCGGCGTGGTCGAGCACGAACGCGAGGCCGGGCAGGCGGCGGGCCGCGGCGGTGGCCGCGGGCAACTGGTGCGGCAGGACGAGCAGGTCGTAGACCAGGCCCGCGTCGGCGACCGCGGCCAGCCCCCGCAGGACCTCCGGACGGAGCAGCCAGTGGGGGTCGGGTTCGCCCTGGACCTGGTGGCGCACGCCCACCAGGTACTCACCGCCCGGCAGCTCACGCAGGCGGGCCAGCCGGTCCGCCACGTCGGCGGCGGTGAGGTCGGTCCACCCGACGACCCCGGCGACCAAGGGGTCGGACGCCGCTTGTGCCAGCAGCTCCGGCGTCTCCTCGGCGACCGGAACCGTCTGCACGAGGATGGTGGAGGCGACCGCGGCCCGCTCGGCCTGCGGACGCAGGTCCGCCAGGGCGAAGCTGCGCCTCAGCGGTGCGAGGTCGTCGCCGGTGATCCACTCCTGGTCGCGTACGGCCAGGTCCCACACGTGGTGGTGGGCGTCGACGATGATCGGGTCGCTCATCGGTTGCTCCTCGGACGGGGCCCGCCCGCGGGCGGCGGGCCGGGCGGGACCGGTACGTCCCCGGGGAGCAGCCCTTCGGCGCGCAGGTCCTGCCACAGCCCGTGGGGGATCGGCTGGCTGTACTGTTCGACGGCGTCGGTGACCTCGTCGGGCGTGCGTAGGCCGATCAGGACGCCGGCGACGGCCGGGTGTCCGAACGGGAAGCGGGCGGCGGCCGCCCGCAGCGGCACACCGTGCCGTTCGCAGACCTCCTGCATCCGTCGGGCGCGTTCCACCAAGGCGGCGGGGGCGGTGGTGTAGTCGAAGGTGGCGTCCGGGCGCGGGTCCGCGAGCACGCCGGAGTTGAACACCCCGCCCACCATCACCGAGACGCCACGTTCGCCGGCCGCCGGGAGCAGGTCCTGGAGTGCCGCCTGGTTCAGCAGCGTGTAGCGGCCCGCGACCAGGACGATGTCGACATCGGTGTCGCGGACGAAGCGGGCCAGTGGTGCGCAATGGTTCATTCCGGCGCCGATCGATCCGACCAGGCCTTCGGCGCGCAGTCGTTCCAGTGCCGGGTAGGCCTCGTCCAGCGCCTGGTCCAGGTGGTCGTCCGGGTCGTGCAGGTAGACGGTGTCGACGTGGTCCAGGCCGAGGCGGGTGAGGCTGCCCTCCAGGCTGCGGCGCACGCCGTCGGCGGAGAAGTCCCACACCCGCCGGTGGGTGGCCGGCACCGCGAACCCGTTGGCGAGGTCGTCCCCCACCGGGTCGGGGACGGGTTCGAGCAGCCTGCCCACCTTGGTGGACACGGTGTACTCGCCGCGCGGGCGGGGCGCCAGAGAGGCGCCCAGCCGGCGCTCGGACAGCCCCAGGCCGTAGTGCGGTGCGGTGTCGAAGGTCCGGATGCCGTGGTTCCAGGCGGCGTCGATCGCTGCGGCGGCCTGCTCGTCGCTCGTCGGCGCGAAGAGGTTGCCGATGGCCGCCGCGCCGAAGGCCACAGGCGAGGTCCAGGCCGTGCCACGCCCGACGGGCACCCGGGCCGCGGTGGTGTTCACGACATCACCGGCCTCAGGCGCAGGCCGGCCATGCCTCCGTCGACGGCCAGGGCGGTGCCGGTGACGGAGCCGGCCGCCGGCCCCGCGAGGTAGACGACGGCGGCGGCGACCTCCTCGGAGGTGACCAGACGCCCGTGGGGCTGGCGGGCACACAGTGCGGCGCGCTCCGCCGCCGGGTTACCGGCGCTCTCCAGGAGCCGGCCGATCCAGGGCGTGTCGACGGTGCCGGGGTTGACGCAGTTGACCCGGATTCCCTCCCGGACGTGGTCGGCCGCCATCGCGAGGGTGAGGGAGAGGACTGCTCCCTTGCTCGCGGAGTAGAGGGCGCGCTGGGGCAGGCCGGCCGTCGCCGCGATCGAGCAGACGTTGACGACCGAGGCGTGCGCGGAAGCGCGTAGATGGGGCAGTGCGGCGCGGGTGACGCGGACGAGTCCGAGGACGTTGACGTCCAGGACGGTGTGCCACTGGTCGTCGGGGTTGTCCTCGACCGTGCCGATGGCACCGATCCCCGCGTTGTTGA
>NZ_JAQYWW010000440.1:0-278 GCF_036322525.1 Streptomyces sp. BE20
CCGGCCTCGGTGTTCTGGGTGGAGGTCTTGAAGTCGGGCGAGGTGAGGGTGCCGCCGGCCTGGCAGAGGAAGCTCTCCCAGGTGGAGTTGATGGCGTTGAGGTGGTCGTCCATGCCCTTGAACTGCCAGCCGGCCACCTTCTTCCCGGCTTCGGCGGACTTGGCGGTGATGGTGGCCGCGGTGGACTTCAGCTCGTCCCAGGTCTTGGGCGGGGCGGCGATGCCGTACTGCTGGAGGATGTCGGTGCGGTAGAGCATGACGTCCACGTCGAAGTAGAG
>NZ_JAQYWW010000441.1:0-391 GCF_036322525.1 Streptomyces sp. BE20
AGGCTCGGCGAAGGACAACCCACGCACCACGGCGCGGAAGTCCTCCAACATCGGCTCCATCAACCGGGAGTGGAACGCGTGACTGGTCCGCAGACGGCTGGACTTCCAACCCCGCCCGCCCGCCGCCTCCGCGACGGCGTCGATCACGGCTGCCAGCCCCGCGACCACCACGGCCCCAGGACCGTTCACCACCGCGACGTCCACGTCCGGGAACGCCGCCAGCACCTCCGCCTCGGAAGCACCCACCGCGAGCATCGCCCCACCCGCCGGAAGAGCCTGCATCAACCTGCCGCGCGCCGCGACCAGCGTGGCCGCGTCCGGCAGAGACAGCACCCCGGCCACATGCGCGGCAGCAACCTCACCGATCGAATGCCCCACCAGGACATCCGCA
>NZ_JAQYWW010000442.1:0-406 GCF_036322525.1 Streptomyces sp. BE20
GCACCCGGCGCCCGCTCACCCCGCCGGGAGAGCAGCACCAGATGCCGCACCCCCCGCTCGGCCACCAGGTGCCGCGCCAGGATCGCCCCCAGCGTCCCCGTACCACCCGTGATCAGAACCGTGCCGTCCGGGTTCCACGGGTGCGCCTCGGACTGCGGCGGAACGGTCACCCGGGCCAACCGGGGGACGCGTATCGCGCCGTCCCGCAGGGCGAGTTGGGGCTCGCCCGTGGCGACGGCGGCGGCCAGGGCCGCCTCGGAGGCCACGGCGCCGTCGGTGTCCACGAGCACGATCCGGCCCGGGAACTCGTTCTGCGCCGAGCGGAGCAGACCCCAGACCGGGGCCGTCGCCAGGTCGGGCGTCTCCCCCTCGTCCACGGCCACCGCCCGACGCGTCAGGACCACCA
>NZ_JAQYWW010000443.1:0-251 GCF_036322525.1 Streptomyces sp. BE20
CCACCGCCGTGGTCACCTGGGCGATGCTGCGGACCTGGCCGGTCAGATTGTCGGCCATGATGTTCACCGAGTCGGTGAGGTCGCGCCAGTCCCCGGAGACGCCCGGCACCAGCGCCTGGCCCCCGAGCCGGCCCTCCGTCCCCACGTCCCGGGCCACCCCGGTGACCTGCGCCGCGAAGCCGTTCAGCTGGTCCACCATCGTGTTGACGGTGTTCTTCAGCTCCAGCATCTCGCCGGCCACCTCGACCGTC
>NZ_JAQYWW010000444.1:0-358 GCF_036322525.1 Streptomyces sp. BE20
GCCCGCCCCGACCCGCAGCGGATGCTCCTCGACGAGCTCCCCGGGTGGCTCGCCGCCCGCGGGCTGCGCGTCCCCGGCCCCGCCCGCGCCCTCTCGCTGGGCGGCTTCGGCTCCCGGCGCTCCGCCCGCACCCGGGGCACGGGCTTCGGCCCGGTGGCCGCGCTCAGCCCCGCGCTGTTCCGCACCTGGAGCGACGCCCGGGCCGGCGGGGGCTTCAAGGACGAGGCCGACTGGCGCGAGCACGAGCCGCTGCTCCACCAGGAGCAGCCGCACGCCCGACCGATCAGCGTCAGCAGCCGCACCGACGACCCGTGCTGCCACGCCGCCCGCAAGGAGGTCGGCGACCCCGACCCCGCGC
>NZ_JAQYWW010000445.1:0-1500 GCF_036322525.1 Streptomyces sp. BE20
CAATGCCGTGTAGATAGAGCCGTGGGTGGCCGCGTCAAGTCGCCTGAAATGGGACGGAGCTCCTGCTAGAACCGTGTCGACCAAGATCACTGTTCGGTAGGAGCTCCGTTGGGTGCCCAGTCTGTCATCTCTCGTGAGGTTGTGGTTGCCGCGGGGGCGTTCGCGCCCGGCCATCTCGGTGAGTTGACCCGGATCGTCCCGTTCGAGATGGTCGACGAGGCGCTGGCGCAGACCGGCAGGGTGCAGGCGCGGGTCCGGGACCTGCCGTCTCGGGTGGTGGTGTATCTGCTGCTGGCCGGGTGCCTGTTCCCTGGGCTGGGCTGGCGGCAGGTGTGGCAGCGGCTGACCGCCGGACTGGACGGCCTGCCGGTCGCCGACCCGACCGGCGGTGCGTTCGCCCAGGCCCGCAGGCGGGTGGGGGCCGAGCCGATGCGCTGGCTGTTCGACCTGCTACGCGGCCCGGCCGCCGGAATCGGCACCACCGGGGCGTGGTGGCGGGGGCTGCTGGTCTGCGCGATCGACGGCACGACGATCACGGTGCCCGACAGCCCCGCGAACCTGACCAAATACACCAAACACCGCTGCAACAACGGCGGTTCGGGATACCCGGCGCTACGACTGCTGGTCCTGGTGTCCTGCGGCACCCGCACCGTCCTGGACGCGGTGTTCGGGCCGACCACGGACGGGGAAACCACCTATGCGCCGCGCCTGCTCCGCAGCCTGCGCGAGGGCGTGATCGTGCTGCTGGACCGCAACTTCGCCGCGCGGACCCTGGTGAGCGCCATCGCCACCACCGGCGCCCACGTCCTGGTCCGGGTGAAGAGCGGCCGCCACCTGCCCGTGCTTCGCCGCAACCGTGACGGCTCCTACCTGTCCCGGCTCGGCACCGTTGAGGTTCGGGTCATCGACTGCGAGATCACCATCGCCACGGCCACCGGCCGCCACACCGGCCTCTGCCGGCTGGTGACCACCCTGACCGACCACCGCACCCATCCCGCCACCGAACTGATCACGCTGTACCACCAGCGCTGGGAGATCGAGACCGCCTACCTGGAGATCAAGTCCACCGTTCTGGGCGGCCGAGTCCTGCGCGCCCGCACCCCCGCCGGCCTCGAACAGGAGATCTACGCGCTGCTGGTCACCTACCAGGTCCTGCGACTAGCCATGGCCGACGCCACCGGTACCCGCCCCCGCGTCGACCCCGACCGGGCCAGCTTCACCATCGCCCTGAACACCGCCCGCGACCTGGTCATCCAGGCCGCGGGCGTCATCGCGGACACCGTCATCGACCTCGTCGGCACCATCGGCCGACGAGTCCTGGCCGACCTCATGCCCGACCGGCGCATCCGCACCCGCCCCCGCGTCGTCAAACGCGCGATCTCCAAGTACAACGCCAAAGGCACCATCGACCGGACCAGCTACAAAGCCACCATCAGCATCGACATCCTGACCACACCAGACCCGTGACAGGAATCCGCAAGCTCTATCTACACGGCATTG
>NZ_JAQYWW010000446.1:0-317 GCF_036322525.1 Streptomyces sp. BE20
CCGGTGACGGGTGAGGTGCGGGTGTTGAAGACGGATGCGAATACGGCGGCGCCGTTGGCGGGTGGTGTGTTCGATCTGTGGGAGGAGACGAACGGTGTTCCGGGTCTGCAGACGTCGGGGGTGAACCCGGACACGCAGGTGGGTGCGGCGTGTACGACGGGTGCGAATGGTCTGTGTGTTCGGACGGTGGAGGTCGGCACGTATTACTGGCGTGAGACGGCTGCCCCGCCCGGGTATCAGTTGCCTGCTTCGCCGGTGTTCGGTCCGTTGGTTCTGACTCCGGCGAATGCTTCGGCCGGTGTGCAGGTGACGGCCGC
>NZ_JAQYWW010000447.1:0-317 GCF_036322525.1 Streptomyces sp. BE20
CCTCCCTGGCGAGGCCGCCGGTGAGGGCGCCGTCGCAGTTGACCGCGAGGGTGGTCGGGTCGTGCTCGCGGTGCAGCTGGGCGGCCTTGGCGTGGCGGTCGGGTTTGGTGAGGGGGTTCGTGGGGTGCGTGTTCTCTACCTGGTGGTGGACTCGCACGCCTCGAGCGCCCTCTCCAACGACGACGGCCTCGGCCGGGCCCCCCAGCTGCTCGGCGTGCACGACCGGATCACCGTGGCGGTCATCGGCGACGGCGCCCTCACCGGCGTCCTCGCCTGGGAGGCGCTCAACAACATCGCCGACGCCAAGGACCGGCCGC
>NZ_JAQYWW010000448.1:0-108702 GCF_036322525.1 Streptomyces sp. BE20
ACTCGTCCACCAGGGCCTTGACCTTGGTGTCCTGGCCGATCCAGTAGGGCATCGACCAGAACGTGACGGTGGTGGGCCCGGCGGACTCCGAGGACCCGCCGCCGGAGGCGCAGGCCGAGGCGGCGAGGGCGACGGCGGAGGCCAGTGAGACGGCGGCGGCGAGTCTACGGCGGAGTGGTGCCATGGGTGGGTCTCCTTGTGCGACGGGCAGCGGCCGGGCCGGCCGTCCCGGAACGTGCGGGGGCAGGGAGAGGCCGGGGTGATCCGGCCCAGAGACCGGCCCCAGAGCGGTGCGGCGTAACGTCGAAGCAGCAAGCTGGAGCCTTGCCCGAAACTTATGCGATATACGAAATGGCCGCCAGGGGTGTTGCCGTTTCGTGTTCTTGGCCAACCGGATCTCTCTCGGGCCGAGCCGGGGGATCGGTGGCAGGGGGCGCCATCATGCGGACGGCTCCGCAGACCCCGCCCGGCGGCCGTACCCTGCCGCCACCCGCGGAGCGGCGACGGCGCGGTCGTCCGGGCGCACTGCGGAGCGCGAGCGGCGTCACGGGTGGATCAGTTCGCCCAGTCCCAGGGTGCGCAGCGCGTGGTTGGCCATGTGCAGGTGGCCGACTGCGTTGGGGTGGATGGGGTCGTCGAGCCACTCGCCCGGGTCGCCGTCGGGGAAGCGGGCCAGCCAGTACGCCTCGTGGTCGACGAGGAGGGAGCCGGTGTCGTGGGCGATGTCCCGGACGGCCTGGCAGTAGGCGGGCAGGCCCGGGTGGGTGGTCCGGGCGGCGGGGCCGGTCGGGACGGGGGTCTGGAGGATGATCTGGGCACCGGGGGTGCGGGTGATGATCTCGCGCATGCCGGAGTGGAAGGCGTCGAGCCCGACCGCCCCGGCGTGCGCGTCGTTGGTGCCCAGGGAGATCGAGAGGATGTCGGGGGCGAACCGGCCGATCAGATGGTGGTAGGAGCCGAGGACGTCGGCGGAGGTCCAGCCGGACACACCGGTGTTGACGACGATGTCCGTGCGGCGGTCCAGCTGTCGCCGCACGCGTTCGTGGAGGTGCTCGACCCATCCGCGGGCCCCTCGCGTGTGCGTGCTCGCCTGGGTGATGCTGTCACCTGCGGTCACCCAGGTCATCGGCGCTGCCGACAGATCGATCATGCGTGTACCTCTCGCCTCGTTCGGATTCCGGACGCTGTTGCGGACGCACGCGGAGTCGGCGGCCTCGACGGGCCGCACCACGGCGCAGTGGTGGCGGCCGGCCGGATCGTCCGGGCGCACCATCCGACGCAGACTCCCTGTGCGATCTACGACAGCGATGCTTCGAGATCAGGACCTGGCCGGCCGGACGCCCGCGCTTCCACGTTCACTTCACCCCGACCGGCCCCACCTGGACAACATCCTTGCGGTCGACGTGAGGTGGGTGCGGTGCGCCGCCCATACGATTCTGTTATCCGCCCCATCAGCAATTCGGACCTTGCCGCCGTCGGCCGACGGGCCGAGAATCGGACCCCTCGCTCCCGGGGAGGGGGCGGTGCCGGCGACGCGGTCGACGTGAGCGGGAGCAGCCTCGCCGACCGTGCCGCGGTCGTCCGTAGACCGAACGCCGACGCCCCGGACCGGGGCTCCGGGTTCGGACCGCTCGCGGACGGTCACACGCGTGTCGCCCACAGCCTCGGCGGCCTCTACCTCACTGCGGGCGCCACCCGGGACGGTCGGTTCGAACAGCACCCCTGTGGCGGAAGCAGCCCCCAGGCGTTCGTCCTCGGCCGACATCGCCGCGTCCACCGAGGTGCGAGATCCGCGGCCCCTCTCGACTGGCTGGCAGTAACCCCTTCATTTTCCTCCGGAAGAAAGGGACTTGGCGGCACAGTTCGTTCGCCGGATGCTCCGAACTCACGTGACCTTCGCCCGCCGGGATCGCTGATATGACGTGCACGAATTACGGTCGGTCCATGAGGGTCTGGCCGCTTCGCAAGGGAAAGGAGCGACGGCGTGTCAACCTCCAGCAGCCCGAGGCCCGTTGCGCGGTAGTGGTCCTCGCCTCGCCCGCGTCAGGCCCGGTCCGCTCCGGTGACCTTCCGGTGAGCAGGAATGGCCCCCGCCGCAGTGCGCCGGGGCGGGGACCGCGTGGTGTGCTCCCGGGCGGGCTCCGGGGGCGGGTCGGGTGTGGGCCGGTGGATCGGCCGACTGCGGGGGAGGGCAGGGGAAGCGAGCGGTCACGGACGGGGGTAGACGCCGCACGACGTGACCGGTTTGCCGTTCGCGTCGTCGAGGCAGACCCCGACGTACGAGCCGCCGCCGACGACATCGGCGGGAAGCGTGGCGGGCACCGAGGTCACCGTGTTGCAGTGCGTACTGCTGCTCCTGGGGCCGAGCGGGTTGGCGTAGCCGTCGAACACGCTGTACCACGCCCTGCGGCAGCCGACGGACTTCAACGTCCCGGTGAAGCCCACCGATCGGTTGTACCAGGTGAGGGTGCCGGAGATGTAGCTGCCGGCGCCGTCGGCGACGTGGACCGGGGTGGTGGGGTAGGCGGCGGCCGTGGCCGGAGGTGCCGCGACGGCCGGTGCGGTCAGTGCGGCGGACGTGGCCAGGCTCGCCACGGTGAAGAGGGTGAGTGCAGTTCGGCGCAACACGGCGTTTGTCTCCATTGGTGGGAGTTTGCGGTGATGACGCCACAAGGTTGCCCGCAGCCCTTGCATGTCAATCCTGGCGGAGCGCGATGTCCACGGACGGCCCCGCCGGCGCCGGGGTGGCGCGAAGCCGGGTGGATTTCGTCCGTTGTCGTCCGCTTCGTCTTCGGACGGACCGTCAGGAGGCCCAGGGGGATGTCCTTGTCGGCAAAGGTCAGGTAAAGGAAAAATGGTCTGGACCTCTTGACGGCTTGGTCTGGACCTTTCTAGTCTCGCCGGAGCACCCTGCGAAGGACGTCGCGCAGCGTGCGACCACGGACTCCCCCACCCCTGTCCGCCCCCACGTCGAGGAGCCCCTCTCTTGAGTACTCGCTTCGCCATGTCGAAAAAGAAGTTGAGAGTCGCTGCAGCCGGTCTGACCGCGCTCGCCCTTCCGCTGGTCGCCGTCGTAGGCCTGTCCACCCCCGCCCAGGCCGCCACCACCGCCACCGCCACCTTCGCCAAGGGCTCCGACTGGGGCTCGGGGTTCGACGGTAAGTGGACGGTCAAGAACACCGGCACGACCACGCTCACGTCCTGGACCATCGAGTGGGACTTCCCGACCGGCACGAGCGTCGCCTCGGCCTGGGACGCCACGGTCACCAGCTCCGGCACGCACTGGACCGCCAAGGACAAGGGCTGGAACGGCACCCTCACTCCCGGTGCCTCCGTGACCTTCGGCTTCAACGGCGCCGGCCCGGGCGTGCCCAGCGGCTGCAAGCTCAACGGCGCCTCCTGTGACGGCACCGACCTGCCCGGCGGCAACAAGGCGCCCTCCGCGCCCGGCACCCCGGTCGGCTCCGACGTCACCGACACCTCGCTGAAGGTGTCCTGGACCGCCGCCACCGACGACACCGGCATCAAGAACTACGACGTCCTGCGCAACGGCACCAAGGTCGCCACGGTGACCGGCCTCAGCTACAGCGACAGCAACCTCACCGCGGGCACCAGCTACGACTACACCGTCGTCGCCCGCGACACCGCGGACCTGACCGGCCCCGCCAGCGCCCCCGGCAGCGTGCGCACCACCGGCGGCGACGTCGTCGTCGGCGACAAGGTCAAGCTCGGGTACTTCACCAACTGGGGCGTCTACGGCCGCAACTACCACGTGAAGAACCTGGTGACCTCCGGCTCCGCCGCGAAGATCACCCACATCAACTACGCCTTCGGCAACGTCCAGAACGGCAAGTGCACCATCGGCGACGCCTACGCCGACTACGAGCGCGCCTACACCGCCGACCTGTCGGTCGACGGCGTGGCGGACACCTGGGACCAGCCGCTGCGCGGCAACTTCAACCAGCTGCGCGAGCTCAAGCGCCTCTACCCGCACATCAAGGTGATCTGGTCCTTCGGCGGCTGGACCTGGTCCGGCGGCTTCGGCCAGGCGGTGCAGAACCCGGCCGCGTTCGCCAAGTCCTGCCACGACCTGGTCGAGGACCCCCGCTGGGCCGACGTCTTCGACGGCATCGACCTCGACTGGGAGTACCCGAACGCCTGCGGTCTGACCTGCGACACCAGCGGCGCCGACTCGTTCAAGAAGATGACCCAGGCGATGCGCACCGAGTTCGGCCGTGACCTGGTCACCGTGGCCGTCTCCGCCGACGCCTCCCCGGGCGGCAACATCGACAAGGCCGACTACGCCGCCGGTGCGCCGTACCTCGACTGGATCAACGTCATGACGTACGACTTCTTCGGTGCCTGGGCGGCGAAGGGCCCGACGGCCCCGCACTCCCCGCTCACCACGTACAACGGCATCCCGAAGGCCGGCTTCACCTCGGCCGAGGCCATCGCCAAGTACAAGTCGATCGGCGTGCCGGCCGACAAGCTGCTGCTCGGCATCGGCTTCTACGGCCGTGGCTGGACCGGCGTGACCCAGTCCGCCCCGGGTGGCACCGCCACCGGTGCGGCGGCCGGTACGTACGAGACCGGCATCGAGGACTACAAGGTCCTCAAGAACACCTGCCCCGTCACCGGCACGGTGGCCGGCACCGCCTACGCCCACTGCGGCACCAACTGGTGGAGCTACGACACCCCGGCGACCATCGCCTCGAAGATGGCGTGGACCAAGGCCCAGAACCTGCGCGGCGCCTTCTTCTGGGAGTTCAGCGGTGACACCGCCAACGGCGAGCTGGTGAACGCGATCCACAGCGGTCTCCAGTAACACCTGCACCACCGTCCGACCGCAGCACCACAGCACCACAGCACTGTACGAAGCGGCCCGCCGGCCATCCGCCGGCGGGCCGCCGTGCTGTGTCGGTGCCCGCAGCCGTCGAGAAGGTGCGGTTGCTTCCGCGCTGCCAGGAGGCGGCGGCGAAGGTCCGGGAGGATGCGTCGCGCCGGTGCACCCGCCCCGGACAGGGTGAAACCGTCGGCCTACCCGGCCTGGACGGCTCACGGGGCAGTGACGTCACGATCACGGTGGCCGCGCCATCCGGCCCAGCTGATATCGCCCGATGAAGTGACAAGCGGGTGTCACTCGGTCCGGGGCCGTCCGTGCTCTGACTCCTTGGGACTGGTGACCTCCTCATTCCTCGGGACGTGCCGTCGTGGCTCGGTGGGCCTGATCGCCGCAGCCGTTCTCTGCTCGTCGGCCGTCCTCGGTGCGGGAACGGCGCGAGCCCAACCGCTGCCCGTTCCCGTCCCCGTGCCGTCGCCCGCGCCGTCGCCGTCCGCCGGCGCCGCGCCGCCGGACGAGGGGCTCGCGCCGCCGACCGGGCCGCTCGGACCGGACGGAGAACCGGCCGCGGTGGCCGAACCCGGCCCGGCCCCGACGGCGGAGGCCGTCCGGGAGTGGACGGACACCGCGTTGGCGATCGTGGAGGGCGAGGCCCGACTGACGGCCGTGCGGGACACGGCCGTACGCCTCCGTCAGGACGCCGCCGCCGCCGTGGCGTCCGCGGACGCCGGGCGGGTCCGGCAGGAGGTGCTGGGAGATCTGCTCAGCGGGTTGGCCCAGGCCCAGTACCTGAACCACGGGATGGTCCAGCTGGCCGCCTTCCTCAGCTCCACACCCGAACAGAGCCTTGAACGATGGCGGGGCGAGCGGCTCAGCGACGACGCCCTCGCCGACCGCTACCACGATGCCGAGGAGGTGCGCCGGGCCCGGGCGCAGCAGGCGGATCTCGCTCGTGCTGCCGAGTCGGCGGGCGCCGAGGAGGTCCACCGGGTCGAGGCGGACCAGGCCGGTCTGGTGCAGCGGCAGGAGAGGATGCGCGCGGATCTCGCGGGCCGGTTCGGGGACGGGGTCTGGCAGCCGGGGACGTACCGGAACTCGGCGCCGGCCGACGGCCGGACCGACCCGGTCGCCCAACGTGCCGTGGCCTACGCGCTGAGCCGCATGGGCAGCCCCTACGTCTGGGGCGCGACCGGGCCGACGGAGTTCGACTGCTCCGGCCTGACCTCGAAGGCGTGGGAGGCGGCCGGTGTCACCGTGCCCCGGACCAGTCAGGAGCAGTGGGCGCAGCTCCCGCGCGTTCCGAGTGGCGCTCCGCTGCGCCCGGGTGACCTGGTGGTCTATTTCGAGGAGGCGACCCACGTCGGCCTGTATGTGGGTGACGGGTTGGTGGTCCACGCGCCCCGGCCCGGCACGGTGGTCCGGCTCACCGCTCTGCAACGGATGCCGGTCGCCGGAGTGGTGCGGCCGGAGCCTTCACCGCCCCGGCCGTAGCGTCTCGTCAGGCAGCGGGCCGTCACCCGTCTTCACACCACTACCCGGACCGGCCTCGTTCAGTGGGAATCCTGCGAACTATTCAGTATTTTACCAGAATAGTGATGGAAAGTCATATCCGTGAAGTGCATGGAAAAGTGGCTCCTTGTTCGCTATGTTTTAGCCCGTGACTTCACGTAATGAATTGATCGTCGAATCCGGTGAATTACGGTTGTGGACCGAGCGGGTCGGAAATTCGGACGGTCCGGCGGTCCTGCTGGTCATGGGGACCGCCGCACCGGGCATCGGATGGCCGGACGAGCTGGTGGATGTGCTGGCCGCCGGTGGTCGGACGGTGATCCGCTACGACCACCGGGACACCGGCCGGTCCACCTGCGTGGACTTCACCACCCACCCCTACGTGTTGGCGGACCTGGCCGCCGACGCGACGGCCGTGCTCGACGGCCACGGAGTGGCCGCCGCACACATCGTCGGGGCGTCCCTGGGTGGGGCGATAGGCCAGTGGCTGGCCGTGCACCGCCCTGAACGCGTGCTGACGCTGACGGCCATGATGACGGGTCCGATGGGCCACAGTGCCGGACCGGCCTGGGCACGTGCCATGTCCGGCCAGGCGCCCGACCCCGTCGACCTGCCGCCACCCACGGCACGCTTCCTGAGGCACCTCGCCCACCGCGCGGACCTCGCGCAGGGGACTCGTGACGAGTGCGTGGCGGCGAGCCTGGAGACGTGGCGAGTCCTCAACGGCGACGTCCTTCCCTTCGACGAGCCTGCCGCCCGCCGCTTCGTGGAAGCCTGCTTCGACTGGACCGGCAGCCTCGGCGCGGCCCTCAACCACGATCTGGCCGGACGCCGGATGACCGAGGACCGCCTTGCTCCACTGTCCTCGATCAAGGCCCCGACACTGGTCATGCACGGCACGGAGGATCCCCTGCGTCCGCTACCGCATGGCCGCGCCCTCGCCGAGGAAGTCCCTCACTCCCGATTCCGGCCGATTCCCGGTATGGGACACACACTGTTCTCTCCCGGTCTTCCCCGGCAGCTCGGCGAAGTCATTCGCGAGCACACCGTGTAGAGAACGGAAGGTCGAGCGTATCCCCGTCCACGGCCCCCGAATGCCGTCCGGCGGCCCCCGCCCGTCATCGGCGGTGTCCGAGTCCCGCAAGGGGCGCAGCCCATCAGGCACACCGGGCATCCGGAACGAGGGCCGGTGCGGCGTGACTACTGCGACGCCCGCACTGCTGCCCCCGCGGAGGCGACATCCAGGTCGATCAGGACCTCCTCACCCTCCCAGCGGCCTCGCTCCGAGATCACCAGGCCGATCAGTGCCAGATCGCCGGCCTGGCCCCGCAGCGCGTACTGCTCGTGGGTCTCCTCGCCGAGGTCACCCACCTCGTCACGCTCCCAGGCATCCACCGCGGCCTCGGCCACAGCCCTGGGCAGTCGCACGGTGACACGGCCGACCTGGGCGTCGACATGCTCCCCGATCACTGCCAGCACCTTCGAGTCTTCCCGATACCGGACGTACTGCTCTTGATCCACCACAGGGCGAGGCTACTCGGACTGCTGAAGCCGTCTCGACCGAATTGACCCGGCGGTCCTGTGCGGTCATGGCGGTAGCGTTTCGCCGGCCCCGGCCCCGGCTCCGGCCCCGGCCCCGGCGGCTCGCAGGCGGTCACGACCGCCGCTCCTCCGACCGGCCGACACGCGGGCTACTCCCGCCAGCCCGCTGTCGTGGCGGCGCGTTCCCGCCACTGCCTCACACCCGGGCCGTTCGACTCCCAGCGGTCGCAGAACCGCTCCAGGTCGGCGCACCTGGCCAGCATGGCGGCCTGGCGCACCGGCCAAGCGGGCACAGGCCCGCCGTAGGCGTCGAAGAAGCGGCCGAGCTCCTGGCGGTGCTCGGCGTGGTGCATCCGTACGATCCACTCGCACCAGGCCAGGTCCTCGACCGCGTCGCCGAGGTGGGCGAACTCCCAGTCGACCACGGCAGTGACCCGGAACGCATCCGGGGTCACGGGTGCCAGGATCAGGTTGTTGGGCCCGAAGTCCCCGTGGACGAGCACCTGGCCGACATCGTGGGTCTCCGCCCCAAGGACGCTCGGCGCGATCTCGTGGATGCGGCGCAGCAGTGCCCCGCAAGCCTCCAGGACCGGAGCCGCGCTACCGGCCTCCATCAGTTCCTGGCCCGGGGTGCCGGCGACGAACCCGAGGGAGAGGATCCCGTTGTCCAGACCGTGTACCGGAGGGACGGGCAGCTTTCCCTCCAGCCGGGTCAGCAGCGTGTGCTCCCGCGCGCGCCGGAGCCCGGCATCGGGACCTTCATAGGTCTTCTCCACCACCGATCCGTCGCCGACGGTGCGGTTGGTGTAGCCGTGCTTCAACGGACGCATCCACAGATCATCGATCACGACGCCGCGTGGTTCTGCACCGGGCCCGAGAGGTCGGCGTCTGCGGACGAGGTGAGGCGAAGGAGGACGAGGAGGGAAGGGGTGGCCCGTCCGATCAGATGTCGGGTCTCGTGGTGTGCCGGGACCGGCGACGTTCGACGGCGCCGTCGCGACCGAACGCATGGCCGCGCCCCGTAGTACAGTCCGCGAAGACGATCACCGGGGGAGTGTGTGACAGCGATACGTCGCAGGCGGATTGCATGGTGGCTCAGAGGACTGGCGTTGGTGACTCTCCTGGCCTTCCTGCCGGGCTGTCAGGCCTCGCGCTCGGGCGGGCTGGTGGAGGTCGAGCGCTGGTTCAACCGCCCGGTGCTACTGATCGGGGCAGCGGTCCTGCTGATCGTGGTCTCGGTGGTGGTCGAGTTCGAGTTCCGCTCCAGGTGGTCGCAGATCGGCTTCGCAGCTGTCCTGGTGGCTCTCGGCTTCGTCGGGCTGCCGATCGCCCTCCTGTCGTTCGCGATGGGCGAGGACGGTCGGGCAGTCGACCGGAAGGCCGATCCGAACCACCCGGACCACGTGCTGACCACGACCGACATCGCCTTCTCGATCGACCCGGTCTACCGCGTGGAGCTGCTGACCGGCAGCGGGTGGTCAGCCCGCCACTGGGACCTGGGCGTGTGGGAGGAGGCCGGCGGACGCGGCTTCTTCAAGAGTGCCAAGTGGTCCGGGGCGGACGAGATCACCGTGTTCGCGGAGAAGGAGACCACGGTGTTCACCGTGGACCCGGTCAGCGGCCGTCCGGGCGAGCCGAGGGCGGGGGCCCGGTAGTCCGCTCGCCTGACAGTGGCGCGTGGCACAGTTCCGCCCATGAACATCGTCGCCACGCCGCACAGTTGGGACGGCGCCGTCGCTCTCTTCGAGCAGCGGAGCCTACCCGTCAGCACCTACGAGAACCTGTACGAGGAGGACTACGACGTCCACGCGGGTGACCTCGCCATCGACGGCCACCTCGACCTCGACGCCGTCGAGCCGGACGGCACCGGCTACATCGTCGACGGGAACCTCGACGTCGCCGGCGCGATCCTCAACCTCGACGACGGCTGCCCCGCCCTGATCGTCCTCGGCGACCTCAGGGCCACCGCCGTCTACCTGGAGGGCGACGCCAAACTGCTCGTCCGAGGGAGCGTCCACGTCGAGGCGTTCGTCGGCAACATGACCGACAAACTGGTGATGATCCACGGCGACCTCCACGCCCACGCCACCGTCCTGTCCTCCGAGTTCGCCCCGGACCTCATCGGCGGCGCCCTGCACGGGCCCGTCCTCGCACCCGACTACCTCGCTCCCGCTCCCGGCCGACCGACGGTCGCTCCCGAAACGGTGCTCGTTCCCGAGGTCCTGCGCACCGACGCCGACGACGACCCCGACGACCTGCGCTGCTTCGACGCTCCCGGCGTCCACGGCGGGCGCCTCCTGCGCCGCATCGAGGCCGGTCTGCCCGTCACCCTGACCGCCCGGTCCACGGCCGGGCCCGCCACCGGGCGGTAACGGGGGCGGCTCCTCCCGGACATCGGCTCCGGCCGATGTCCGGCGGGCCCCGCTGCCGTCTGGCTCGCCAGCCGTGGCCGTCGCCGGGTCGTCCTCGCCCGCTCCCGAAGCCGGCACGGCGACGTCATCGTGCTCCTGGAAGGGCTCAGGACCACCGGCCCGCCGAATGCCGACGACCGGCCGGCGCGCCAAGTCCGCATCCCGATAGGGTCCTTGGACGAGGAGGGATGACCTTGGGCATGGATGATCTTGTCGCCGGTCGGTTGCCACGGCCGGCGGTGATGGCGGAGCTGGCCCGGACACGGCCGGTGTTCCACTCGGAGGCCGACCTGCAGCACGCGTTCGCCCGGACGCTCTGGGAGCTCGACCGCGAGGTGCAGTGCCGCCTGGAGGTGCGCCAGACCACCTCGGACGGTGTCGAGCACCTCGACCTGCTCTGTGCCACCGCGGAGGGTCGGACCGCGGTGGAGTTCAAGTACGTCAAGAGCGCCTGGAGCGGAGCGGTGGGTGCCGGACCTTCGGGCGAGCAGTACGCCCTGAAGGCGCACGGTGCCCCTGATCTGGCCAGGCGCGACTTCGTGTTCGACGTGGCACGGCTGGAACGGTTCTGCGACCGGGCGGACCAGAACGGTCTGGCGCTGATGGTCACCAACACGTCGGCCTTGTGGCGGGAGCCGAAGCCGTCGGCGAAGCTGCCGCGCGACCACGCGTTCCGGTTGCACGAGGGCGGCGAGCTGACCGGGGAACTGCTGTGGGGCGGGGGTGACTACCCGCCCAACACCCGTGTCCTGCGCGGAACGTACCCCCTGCGCTGGCAGCCGTACTCGGTCCGGCCCGGGGCGGCGGGGGAGTTCCGATACCTGGCCCTGTTCGTCGAACCGGGCGGGACGGCTCCCGCGGAACCGGACGCCTCGGAGGCGGACAGCCGACCGGCCTGATCGCGCCCGGCCCGGCCCGGACGCACCTCCGGAACCGCGGGCACGTCGGCGGCGAGCGGGTGGACGGACGGTTCGCGCGCGGGCGCCCGTCGGCTCCTGCTTCGGCCTCGACTGAGTACGGATACTCAGGCGCCCGCCGCTCGTGCGGCGTCACACTGGGGACGTCATGACGGGTGCGAAGGGGGCGGTTGTGAGGCGTGCGAGGGTTCTCACGGTTCTGGCGGTACTGGCGGCGTGTGCGGTGACGGGTGCGGGCCCTGCGGCCGCTGCCGATGACGTGCTGCTCCCGCACCCCGGGCTGGACGGCCTGGTGTGGGTGCCGGACCAGGTGGGGGACGGCGGTTTCGTGTCGGGCGGAGCGTGGAGCACCCTGCCGACCGTCCTCACGGTGGCCTGCGAGGGCGGCGGCAGCGTGCAGGTGACGATGGAGTCGCAGGGGGTGCAGACGGCTTCGCTCACCGTGGACTGCCCGGTCGGAACCGCCGGGGTGGGGTCGGCGACCATGGCTCCGGGGGTCGTGCTGGGATCTTTCTACGTGGGCGTCGACGCGTCCGGTGACACGATCCGGTGGGCCGCGACGGTGACGCAACCGGAGTAGACGCCGTGTTACGGGGGGCTGCCGCCACACCACCGTGCGGCGGCAGCCCCCGCACCGATGAGCGCCGTCCGCCGGACGCCGCCGGACGCCGCCGGACGCGCGACCGCGGACGGCCGGACCCTAACCGGGAAGGTGGATCAGGAAGCCCCAGGCCTGCTGCTCGTCGCGGACGTCCAGCGGTCGCAGGGCGATCCGCTGCGGAGCGATGTCCAGCACGCTGAGATCGAGCGCCAGCTCGGTCCCTCCGACCGGACCGCCTGGGACGACCACGTGGAACCGGGAGGCGTCCGGATCTCCGGCCGGGCGGAGCTCCCACTCCCGGGGCTCGGACGAGCCGACCACCTCGGAGTTCTCCTCCGGATCGCCGTAGTAGCCCGCGTAGGAGCGGTGCCGCTGGTTGCGGAGCAGGACGTTGCCGTTGTCGAGTTCCTCCACCTCCCACGACTGCGCCTCCACCTTGCCTCCGTGGGGAGGGAGGAGCAGCACGTGCTCCTTGACTCCCGGCAGGCTGAGCAGCTGCTCGTTGGGCTTGTCGATGCCGTAGGTGCCGCTCGGTACGGGTGCCATGGGCGGTCTTCCCTCGTTCGTGTGGTGCCGCACGGCACCGCAGATCGATGAATGGGACGATTCAACCCGCGAAGGACGGGACGTGTACGGACCGACACGAGGTGCCGGCCCGCCGAGCCCGGGCACCTGAAGGCGCAGGCCGGTCCGGGACGCGGCCGTGGCCGGCGGTGCTGCTCCGGACGAGTACGCGCCCGCGTCAGGGCGAAGGCGGCGCCGGGGCGTTGCGGTGGGCGGCGATCCAGGCGTCGGCGTCGCGGAGGGCGGTTTCGAGCGGGCCGAAGAGAGTGCCGGTGGCGGGGACGACGGCGCCGTGCCCGAGGTGCTCGGTCAGACCGGTGTCGGCGACGATCCTGGCGAGCGGGGGCTGGACGCCGGCGAGGATCAGGTGTCCGCCCGCGTGGTGGAGTTCGTCCGCCTTGCGGCGCAGGAGCTTGATCATGGCGGACGACGGTACGTCGGGGAGGGTGCGGACGACGAGGACGAGGACGGCGCCCTCGGCGGGCGCGGGCCAGCTCCGGTCCATGCGGGGGAGTTCGGCGAAGAGGCTGACGCCGTTGTAGTCGAGGACGGTGACCTGCCCGGGGGTCAGCCGGTCGGGCGGGGGCGCGGTGCTCCAACGGCCGTCGCCCGCGGGTTCGAGGGCGAGGAGCCGGGACTGGCGGGCGGCCTGGGCACAGTAGAGCAGGAGGGAGACGACGGCGCCCAGAATGACGGCCTGCTGGAGCGGGAGCTCAGTGGTGGCGAGGAAGGTGAGGGCCATCGCGGCGGTCGACAGGGGAGAGGTCTTCAGGACGAGGCGGATGTCGGGGATCTTGCCGGCGATGAGTTCGGTGCCGACGACGATGATCAGGCCGCCGATGACGGGCATCGGGATGCGCTCGGCCAGGGGCGCGAGGGTGAGGACGATCGCGGCGAGCCACAGGCCGGAGAAGATCCCGGTCCAGCGGGTGCGGGCGCCGGCGGAGACGGCTACACCGGTGCGCGACAGGGAGCCGCCGACCGGCAGGGACTGGAACAGGGCCCCGGCGACGTTGGCCGCACCCTGGGCGGCGAAGTCGCCGTTGACGGAGGAACGGGAGCCGTCCGGGTTGGGGACGGTCGGGGCGATACCGGCCGCTTGCGCGAGGGCGACCAGGGCGATGGAGACGGCGCCGCCGAGCAGGTGCGGGAACGCCGACCAGTCGGGGGCGGTGAAGTGGGGCAGGGCCGAGGGGATGTCGGCGATGCCCTCGACCAGCTCCACACCGGTGCCCAGCGCGGCGACCGCGCTGCTGACGACCACCATGGCGATCAGCAGCGCGACCGTTCTCAGCCGCTTCACGGCGTGGGCCAGGGCCCAGACGGCGACGGTGGCGGTCGCCGTCAGAGTGGCAGCGAGCTCCCAGGAACCGACGTGCACCACCCAGTCGCCCAGCTGCACGAGCTTGTTGTGGCCCTGCGGCTTGTAGCCGGTGGCGTCCTTCAGGACACCGGTGATGATCTGCACGGCGATGCCGACCGAGAAGCCGGTCATCACCGCGTTGGAGACGAACGAGAGCACCACTCCGAGCCGCAGGACGCCCATGAGCAGCATGACGAGGCCGGTCATCACGGCGAGCATCGCGATGTTTCCGCTGCTGCCGGCATCGAGGCCGGCGTCGGCCAGGACGCTCTGCGCCGTGAGTGAGATGGCGCTGGTGAGGGTGGTGACCATCAGTACGGTGCGGGCGGTGATCGAGCCGACGACGGCGGGCACGACACCGGAGAAGAGTCCGGCGACCGGGTTGAACCCGGCGATCGCCGCGTAGGCCATGCCTTCGGGGATGCTGAACAGGCCGGTGACCAGACCGGCGGAGACATCGGCGGGCCGCGGCCTGCCCAGGTGGGGGCGGCGGAGCCTGGAGGGTGCGGTTCGGGTCTTGCGCGGCTTCGGTGGCATGCGGGGCCGTGGTCGCGGTGTCGGACGGTCAGGGAGTGACGACCGGGAAGGACTTGTCGACCGGTGTGACCAGGGAGAAGAGGCGATCGAGGGCGCCGAGGTCGCCCTCGTGGTCGATCTTCTCCGAACCGCCGCCGGCCAGCAGACCCAGCAGCTGGGGCTTGGTCAGGGTCAGGGTGAGGTCGGCGGCTGTCCTGGCCGCGCCGCTCGGGGGAACGGTGCGGTGGGTCAGGGCGCCGTTGCTGAGGGTCAGACGGTGGCGCCGGCGCTCGTCGACGAGGGCCAGGTCGATCGTCAGGTTCTCCTGCCAGGCCCGGGGGCCGTCGACGCGGACCGCGATCGAGTCGAGGAGCATGTCGACGGTCAGGGCCATCGCCATCTCGGGGTTGGTGGAGTCCAGCAGGATGGTGCCCGGTCCCTGGCGCAGTTCCAGGGCCGCGGTGAGGAAGAAGTTGCGCCAGGGGCCGTTCTCCGCGCCGTGACCGAGCCGGTCGTAGACGCCGGCGAGCGCGTCCTTGGCCGCGGTGTCGGAGGCGTCGGCGAAGACCAGGTGGTTGAGGAGGGTGGCGGCGAAACGCAGGTCCCCGTCCTGGGTGAAGGCCCGGGCCTTCGCCAGTGCCTGGTCCCGCCCGCCGAGCGCGTCCACGTACCGGCGGGCCTGCTCCACCGGCGGGTGCTCCCACAGGTGCGCCGGGTTGCCGTCGAACCAGCCCAGGTACCGCTGGTAGACGGCCTTGACGTTGTGCGAGAGCGAGCCGTAGTAGCCCCGCGCGTGCCAGGAGGTCTCCAGCGCCGGCGGCAGCTTCAACTGCTCGGCGATCTCCGGCCCGGTCAGCCCGTCGTTCAGCAGCCGCAGGGTCTGGTCGTGCAGGTAGGCGTACAGGTCGCGCTGCGCCGACAGGAACGTCACGACGTTGCCGTGACCCCAGGTGGGCCAGTGGTGCGAGGCGAACGCCACGTCGTACCGTCCGTCGAAGAAGTCGATCGCCTCGTCCAGGTAGCGGGCCCAGATCCGGGCGTCCCGGACCACTGCGCCGCGCAGGGTCAGGATGTTGTGCATGTTGTGCGTGGCGTTCTCCGCCAGGCACAGGGCCCGCCTGTCGGGGAACAGGAAGTTCATCTCGGCCGGGGCCTCGGTGCCGGGGGTCAGCTGGAAGACGATCCGCACCCCGTCGACCGTCTCCTCCTGCCCGGTGTGGGTGATGTCGAGCGTCGGCGGGATCAGCGTGACCGTGCCGGTCGAGGTGGTCATGCCCAGCCCGGCACTGATCTGTCCCTCGGGGCCCTTGGGCAGCCGGTCCCCGTACATGAACATCGCCCGCCGGGTCATGGCGTTGCCCGCGTAGACGTTCTCGCTCACCGCGTGTTCGAGGAAGCCCACCGGGGCGATCACCGGCACCCCCTCCTCCGTACCGGCCGGCAGCACACCGCGCGAACCGCCGAAGTGGTCGCCGTGCGAATGCGTGTAGACCAGGCCCGTCACCGGCCGCCGACCCCGGTGCTCGCGGTACAGCGCGAGCGCCGCCGCAGCGGTCTGCGCGGAGATCAGCGGGTCGATCACGATCACCCCGCGCTCGCCCTCCACCAGCGTCATGTTCGACAGGTCCAGACCCCGCACCTGGTAGATGCCCTCGGTCACCTCGAACAGGCCCTGCTTCGCACACAGCTGCGCCTGGCGCCACAGGCTCGGGTTCGCGGTGGGCGGGCATTCGCCCCGCAGGAAGTCGTAGGCGTCGTTGTCCCAGATCACCCGCCCGTCCTCGGCCTTCACCACGGCGGGCACCAGCGAAGCGATCAGTCCGCGCTCCGCGTTCTCGAAATCCGTCCTGTCACCGAAGGGCAGTGAGGAGGTCATGCGTCGCTCCGATCCGAAGCCGAGCCGGGAACCCCGATCCGCGGCCCGCACCGGGCGCACCCGGCGGCGGAACGGCGGCGTACCCGGCCCACCCTAGGACGATCACGGACAGGACCCCGAGTCCTGTTGGACCTTCCGGGTGAAGGCCGAGAGACGCGCCACCGACACTGCCCTCGGCCCCCTCTCGCCACGAGCGTGCGCAAGGCCCGGCGCCCCGTCCGGCGACGCCGCTCGAACCGGGTGCGGGTCGGTGGCGGCCACCGGCGGATGCGTCCTCGTGCGGCTACTCGAAGCGTGCGGGGTCGCCGGCTCCGCGGCGGACGATCTCCGCTCCGCCGTCGGAGAAGTCGACGACCGTGGTCGGGGTCGTGCCGCAGTCCCCGGAATCGACGACGGCGTCCAGCACGTGGTCGAGCCGTTCCTTGATCTCCCACCCCTGGGTCATCGGCTCGTCCTCGCCGGGCAGGAGCAGGGTGCTGGACACGAGGGGCTCGCCGAGCGTGGCGAGCAGGGCCCGCGTGACGGTGTGGTCGGGGATCCGGACGCCGACGGTCTTCTTCTTCGGATGCATCAGACGGCGCGGGACCTCCTTGGTGGCGGGGAGGATGAAGGTGTAGCTGCCCGGTGTCGCGGCCTTGATGGCACGGAAGACGTCGTTGTCGATGTGGACGAACTGCCCCAGCTGGGCGAAGTTCTCGCACATCAGGGTGAAGTGGTGGCGGTCGTCGAGGCGCCTGATCGACCGGATCCGGTCGAGGCCCTCGTGGTTGCCCATGCGGCAGCCGAGGGCGAAACAGGAGTCGGTCGGGTACGCGATGAGGGCTCCGGAGCGGAGGCTGTCGGCCACGGTGTTGATGGTGCGGGCCTGGGGGGTCTGCGGGTGAACGTCGAAGTACTTCGCCATTGGCCGACCCTACGGGATCCGCCCGGCCGTCGTGGGACCGGCCCGCGGTGGGGCGGGGCCGGGGCCAGCCCGGCGCGCCGTCCGCGCGAGCCGGTCAGGGTCGTAGCGGTCAGGGGTGGGGGGCACCTCGCGGGGCGGGCGGTACTCAGACGCTGCCCGCGGTGGCGACGTGCTCCGCGGCGGGTTCCTCGTCGACGGCCACCCGGTGGCCGGTGGCGCGCAGTTCGGCGCTCCGGAAGGGTTCGAGCTGCTCGCGGCCGGCCGGCATCACCTGGTGGTACCAGTGGCGCAGCAGCGGGTCGGGCTGGTCGGTGGCGTAGAAGGAGTTGTGGACGACGCCCCGGGCGCCTACCAGCGCCTGCTCTCGGGCGGTGGGGCCGTCGAGGATGGTCACGACGTCGCCGTTGGCGAAGGGGGGCGCGGTGGCGGCCTCCTCCTCACCGACCTCCGCGCCGCGGACCGCAGGGTGGAGGAAGACGTCCCCGCGCGCCGTACGTTCCCAGCGGGGCCAGTCGCCGTGCTCGTCCGGGCGCAGTCCCAGGGCGAGGAGGCAGTGCGTGGTGGAGGCGGAGGGGGTGAGTTCCACGTCGAGGAGGAGCAGGGAGGGGGTGCGCCAGTGGGGTCCGCGCGAGGTGACGGTGACGCGGCCGAGGGGGGCGAGCGCGTCGGCGACGGCGCGGGTCAGCCGCGGGCCTTCCTCGGCGGGGGCCTCCAGCCGCAGGTTCATCCAGACGAGGCGGTGAGGGGCCAGGGGCATCGTTCGGTCGCTTTCCCGAGTCGGTGGTCGAATCGTGCGCGGATTCTACTGGTGTCGGTCGGTGCCGCCACCGGCCCGGCGGGGGTGCCGGGGCCGGTGGCGGCGGGCGGGTTTCGTCTCAGTGCGTGACGTAGCCGTCCGGGGAGATGTTGGCGTGTTCGAAATCCTTGCCCTGGTTCTTACCGCTGGAGAAGATGGAGAACTTCGTTCCCTTCTTCACCTGGACATCCCATTCGTCCTTCCCGTCGTCCGCCTTCTTCCAGAGATTTCCGTAGGCGTCCCTGAAGCCGCCGCCCCTTTCGGGCTTTCCCATCCAGCCCTTCGGCGGAACGAAGGGCACGGGCCCTTCGAGGTCGGTGGGCAGGTTGTGCCTGATGGCGGCGGACCGGGAATTCGCGGTGTATCCCTTCTTGGCGTCGCGGGCGAGTGTGTTGAGCGTGGCCACGCCGTCGCCGAGCTTGGCGGGTGAGACGTGTTTGAGGCTCTGCGCGGCCCACTTCACCCATTCCAGGTCGGTGGCCCGCTTCGCGATGTGGCTGTTCTTCCCCAGGAGCTTCGCGATCTTGGCCGGCTTGGAGAGGTCGCCGGCGAACGGGATGATCGCGACCGCGGACAGGCCGGCACCCGCGAGGTCGCCGCGGAAGAGGCTGAGGAGGCCCGAGGCGCCGTCACTGATCGGTGTGGGGTCGAAGATGCCGATGATGTCGAGGGCCAGGGTGGCGGCGTCGGCGGCGGACAGCCCGCCTTCGAGGTCCATCGGCTCTTCCGGGTGCGCCGGCTCGAACTCGTCGCCCGGGCCGGTGCCCGGGTCGCCGGGGGTGCCCGGTGAGGTGGGCGCGGTGGCGTTGGCCTTGGCCTCCTGCTGGGCGAGCGTGATGGCGTGGCCGAATGCCTCGCCGGCCAGGGTCAGGGCCTCGCCGGCGCTCTTGCCCGCGGCCACGGCGGAGGCGTACGCGCGCGACGACGACTCGTAGGCGGCGCGGGCGGAGGCCGCAGCGGTGGCGGCGGAGTTCGCGGCGCGGTGGGCGGACCGGGTCGCCTGGGCGGCCGAGCTGTTCGCCGACGCGGCCGCGTTCCTGGCCCGGGTGGCCGATTCGGCGGCCTGGCGCGCGGAGGCGTCGGCGGACCTGGCCGCGTCGGAGGCCTGGTCGGCCGCCTGCTGTGCGGTGTGCGCGGAGGCGGCGGCCTGGGCCGCGTAGCCGGTGGCCTCGGCGGCGGCGCCCCTGGCGGTGGCGGCGGCCTCGGCGGCCTGGGCCGCGTTCTGGGTGGCGGTGGCGGCGAGGGCCTTGCCCTCGGCGACCAGGCGCCGGATGCCGGCGACGTGGACGGCGTCGTCCTGGTCGCGGGTGGCGGCCTTGTGCTGGACCTCGGCGACGAAGTCGCGCAGGAGAGGGGCGGGGCCGGCGAGGGCGACCTGGGCCGCGGCCTTGACGCGCGGTCCGGCGGTGGCCGAAAGCCTGAGCGCCTCGACCTTGTCGTCCTCCTCGCGGGCCAGGTGCTGGCCGGTGGCGAGGAAGACGCGGAACGCCTCGGTGGAGTTGGCGTCCAGGGCGGCCGATCCGGCTTCCTTGACGGCCTTTCCGCCGCTGTTCATCAGGGCGAGGATCTGGACGCGGTAGTCGTCGGTCAGGACGGTGTGCCGGCCGGTCTCCAGGAAGGCCGCCTGCTCGCCGGGGCCGGTGTCCAGCGCGGCGAGGGCTGCCGTCTTGAGCGCGGGGGTGCCGCTCGCCGCGAGGGCGGCGATCTTGGTGTAGTCGTCCTGGGCGGCCGCGGTGCTCCGACCGCCGGCGAGCCACTGCCGGACGTCGGTCTCGGTGCCGGCCAGGGCCGCCTCGGCGGCACGCTCGGTCCACGGCGAGCCGGTCTCCAGCAGACGCAGGGCCGCCTTGCGGCCCTTGACGAGGACGGTCTCGGTGGGTGCCACGGGGGCGGTGGCCTCGGCGAGGAGCTGCTTGGTCTCCTCGTCCTGGCGCAGTGACTCGGCGCGCTCGGTGGCCTGCGCGGACTGCTGCTCGACGTACTGCTGCTTCTGTTCCTCCGCGTACTGGACGGACAGGTCGCGGTCGCTCTCCAGGGCGACGGTCTCGGCCTGGCGGGCCGTCTGTTCGACCTGGTCGGCCTGGTTCGCGGCGGTGGTGGCCTTCTCGGCTGCCTGTACGGCGGCGTTGGCGTGCTCGGTGGCGAGGTTGGCCCAGTTGCCGGCCTGGCCGGCGTGGTCGGCCGCGTCCTGGGCGGCCCGGGCGGCGGCGTTGGCGTGCGCGGCGGACTCGTTGGCGGCGGTGCGGGCCTGCTGGGCGGCGGTCAGGGCCTTGCCGGCCATCGCCTTGGCGGTGTTGGAGGCCGCGGTTGCGGTGGCGGACAGGCGCCGGGCCTTGGCGGCGGCGGCGTTCGCGCGGTTCGCCTGGGCCTGGGCGACCGCGCTGTTGCCGCCGGCGGCGGTGGCGGCGGTGGCGGCGGCGGCAGCGTGGGAGCCGGCGTCGAGTGCTTCGCCGACGGCGGTCAGGGCCTCGTTGAGGGCGCCGATGGCCTGGAAGACGGACTGGGCCGCGTTGCCGGCGCCGACGGCGGCGTCGCGGGCGGTCTGCGCGGCCGCGCGGGCGGCGGCGGCCTGGTTCTGGTCCTGGGCCGCGGCGGACGCGGCCTGGTAGGCACGGGCGGCGGCCCGGCCCGCCGCGGCCGACGCGGCTGCGGCGGCGGAGGCCGCGGAGGCCGCGGTGCGGGCCGCACTGCTGGCCGCGTTGGCTGCGGTGATCGCGGTGCGGGCGGCGGTGGCCGCGCTCTCGGCGGCGTCCGCGGCCCGGCTCGCGGCCGCCGTCGCCTTCTGGGCCGATCCCTGGGCGGCGGCGGTTTCGGCGGCGGCCCGCTGGGCCGCCTCCTTGGCCAGGCGTGCGGAGTCCACGGCGCGGCCCGAGGCCTCCTTGGCCGACGCGGTCTCCTTGGCGGCCTCGGCGCCCGCCTGGCGGGCCGCCTCGACGAGCTGTCCGACCGTCATGGCCTCCTGGTCCTGGGCGCGGGCGGCGTTCTGGCCCTCGCGCAGGAACTCCCGGACCTCTGCGGGGCCGGCGTCCAGGGCGGCGCTGGCGGCCTTCCTCAGCTGGGGGCCGCCGACGTTCAGCAGCCGCAGGACGCGGACCCGGTCGTCCTCCTCCTGCGCCTTCTGCAGGTCGGTGGCGAAGAACCGGGCCGCCGCCTCCGGGGAGCCGTCGTCGAGAGCCAGCTGGCCGGCCTCCTTCACGGCGGTCCCGCCGGTGTTCATGGCCCGCAGGATGCCGACCTTGCGGTCCTCCGTGAACGGCGCCGTCCAGCCGGTCGTCAGGAAGGCACGCAGTTGCTGCGGCGTGCCGGCGAGCGCCGCCTGCGCGGCCTCCCGGACGCCGGGGCCGCTGACGTTGAGCAGGTGGAGGACGGCGAGCCGGTCGTCCTCCTCGGCCGCGATCGCGCGCCCGGTCTCCAGGAACGCGGCGATCTCGCCGTCCGATCCGGTGAGTGCCTGTCCGGCGGCGGCCCGGACCGCCTTTCCGCCCGACTTCCACTCGGCGACCGCCTGGGCCCGGGGGCCGGGGGCGGGTGATGCGGGCGTGTCCGCCGCCGCGGTGGCGGCGGCGGACAGCGATCCCGCCGCGAGGGCGAGCACGGCGATGCCCGCCAGAAGGCGGCGCGCCGGTCCGGCGTGCGGGGACTCCTTCCGACGCCCCCGCGGTATCTGCTGTTGCATAATCCCCTCGATCCCCTCGAAATCAGTCAGTTCGTCACGAAACCGATTGGGGTGAACGACTTCCCCCCGGGGCGAATGATTTCATGACGCGTTCGACGCGCCGCGGGTTTCCGTCGAATTTGTCAGAACAATGGACGCATCCGACCCATAATTTACTATCCATCACATTGCGGACAGTCGGGGTTCGTTCAGCGGCCGAGGTGATATCAATGACCCGTCATCCCGGCAGGTCGGCGGCCGGGACGTGGTGCCGGCGCATCCGCGCGGCACCGCCCGGGCCGCCGCCGGTCGCCGTGCCGATGACGGGGAAGTCGAATTCAAGCCAGAGGGATATGGGGGGTGAGGAGCCCGAAATGAGGGTTTCTTCTCGAATAGTGGCAGCCGGCGCGGCGATCGGGATGTCGCTGCTCTACGGGGCCTTCGGCATCACACCGGCCGGCGCGACGCCCACCGCCGCCGCGCCGTTCGTCGTCGAGGACGGTTCGTATCCGGACGCGGACCGGATCCTCGCCGAGAGGGGCGTGCGGTTGAAAGCCGGCAACGGCAACATCGTGCTGGCGCCCTGTGCGCCGGGGGGCGGCCTGCTGCGGATCATGGCACGCGGCCGGGACGACCTCTGCTTCCGCATGACGGGGGCGACCGGGTACCTGAGCCTGGAGGTCCCGCGGGTCCACGGCATCCAGAGCGACGGCGTGCGCGACGTGAGCGTCGCCATGTCCGTCGACGGTGCCGGTACCTCCTTCACGGTCGACCGGCACCTGTGGACCGCGGTCGGGGAGGCGGCGGACCCCCAGGGGCGCGCCCACACCCTGCTGGAGATCACCGCCACCGGCCCCGCGTCGCCGGGCACCGGCGCCTCGGACCGGCCGTACCTGGCCAAGCTGGGCGTCGGCAACCGCACCTGCACCGGGACGCTGGTCGACCCGTACTGGGTGCTGACGACCGCGAGCTGCTTCGCCGAGAACCCGGCGCAGTCGCTCGCGGTGCCGGCGGGTGCGCCGCAGAAGAGGACCACGGCGATCGTCGGCCGCGGTGACCTGAACGGGGCGGGCGGGCACACCTCGGAGGTGACCGAGCTGGTCCCGCACGCCGACCGGGACCTCGTGATGGCCCGTCTGGCCTCGCCCGCCACCGCCGTCGTCCCGCTCGCGGTCGCCACCGCGGCGCCGGTCCCGGGCGAGGGACTGAAGGTCGCCGGCTACGGGCGCACCAGGACCGTGTGGGCCCCCGCCGCGCCCCACACCGCCACCTTCGGCGTGGGCGCCGTCGAGGCGGCCGGCATCGACCTCACCGCCACCGCGCCCGCCGACGCCACCGTCTGCCTCGGGGACACCGGCGCGCCCGTGATCCGCGAGACGGGGGGCCAGGGCGAGCTCGTCGCCGTCACCAGCCGCTCCTGGCAGGGCGGCTGCCTCGGCGTCCCGGCCACCGAGACCCGCACCGGCGCCCACGGCACCCGCGCCGACGTCCTCGCCGACTGGGTGCGGAGCGTGCGCTGGCGCACCGCCTCCATCAAGAACGTCCACAACGGCAACTGCCTCTACGTCCCGTGGCAGACGCCGGGCGACGGTGCGAACGCTCGCCAGAGCTTCTGCGACCCCCAGTACACCGACCAGCTCTGGCGGGTGGAGAAGGTCGCGCAGGGCTACCAGGTCCGCAACACCTACAGCAACCGCTGCCTCTACGTCCCGTGGCAGACGCCCGACAACGGAGCGGCCGCTCTTCAGACGTTCTGCGACGCCCAGTTCGCCGACCAGGTCTGGCAGCTCGACAAGGTCGACCAGGGTTACCAGATCCGCAACACCCACAACAACCGCTGCCTCGTCTTCTTCGCCTGGCAGGACAGCTCCGACCCCGCCCGCGTGTACGACTGCGTGCCGTCCTACAACGACCAGGTCTGGAGGCTGTGACCCCGCAGGACCCGGGTGGCCGCCGCTGAAGCACGCCACCCCGGCCGGGCCCGGCAGCGCTCCCGCTGCCGGGCCCGCGCGCGATGCGCCGGCGGTGCGGAGCCGCGGTCACGAACGGGCGGCCGGCACCCGGTCCGGGTCGTGCTCAGGCGCCGGGCTCCGCGCCGGCGACGAGAAGGCACGCATGGCCTGAAGCGGGAGTGCTTTTACGGAGAGTGACCGGCAGACGTCCTCGACGTACGCCGTCAGGGTGAATCGGCTCCCCTGATGGGTGAGGCGGGTGCGCTTCGGAGGGTGGTCCAAGGCCCGTCCGGAGTTGGCTGGGAGCGGATTCCTGGAGGATGACCCATGGGGCGTACGACCCGGCTCGGCCATTCCACGGCCCGGTTCGCGGTCGTGGTGCTGATGGGTGTCGCACTCGCGCTCGCGCTGCTCGGCGGGGGAGCCGACAGCGGCTTCCCGGAGCGCGTGGCGAGCGGCCACTGCGCAGCCGGCCAGGAACGGCCCGCAGGTGAGGGTGGCCCTTCGACGCCGCCCGGCGCGCCCGATCCGGAGAACTGCTCCGAGCCCTGCGAGCGACGCCGTGACCGGGTGGGTGTGTCGGCGGGCGTCGTCGTCCACCGGGCCGTCCGGACCGGGACGGTGGCGGCCCACGGTGACGGAGCGGAGCGGCGACCCGACGCGGGGGCGGCCCGGCCCAGGACCGGTGAAGGCGTCGGGCCCGTCCGCGAGGTGGTCCTGCGCTGCTGACGGTGCCCGGCCGGGAGGTGCCGGGACGCGTGGGCGGTGTCGCCGCCGATCGCACCGGCCCCGGCCTGCCGCGACCACCGTCCGACTCCGCACACCGCAGGAGATCCGTCATGCCGTTCGATGTCTATGCCGCGATGGGCGCGCTGGTGCGTGCCGAGGCCGTTCGCGTCCACGAACCCGTTCCCGCTCCGCCGTCCGCCGCCCGGCCCTGCGGAGCGCCCGCCGCCGCACCTGCGGGCGGGCCGTCGACCGACCCGGCGCCGGTGCCCGCGACGGCCCGGGCCGCCGAGGCCGGGCGGGCGGGCAGCCCCGACGTCCTGCCGGCCTCCGTGTGGCGCAGGCTCACCGGCCTGTTCGGCTGACCGCCGTGCGGCACGCACCGGAGGCCGGAGCCCGGCCGGGTCAGGCCGGAGGGACGAGCCGTACCGACGGCAGTGACCCCGGCAGCTCCGCCTCCGGCGTGTCGTACCCCACCACCTGCGCGCCCCGGGGGATCTGGCAGCGGCGGAGCGCGATCCCGTAGCGGCAGTCGCCGCACCAGAAGGAGCCGCTGCCTCCTTCGCCGGATCGGAGGTCAGGTCCAGCAGGTGCAGGCTCCCGGCCGCGCTCCCGCACCCCGGGCAGGTCGCTCGCACGGACCGCGGCAGCGCGCCGTACACCTCGTCGAACGTCTCCAAGCACGCGTCCCACGAAGCCATCGGTTCTCCCCGGTCGTCGTCGCCCACGCTGTCCGTGCCGTGATCGACCGCATGCCGCGCGGGTGCCCGCTGCTCGTCCCCGCGCTCCTCGGCCCGCGTCGACGGTAGCGCCGGAACGCGTCGTCGGGCAGGGTTCGGCATGACGGACGCGGCGGCGGCCACCGCGCGGGCCGCCCCCGTCGGGGCGGTGCCGTACGCGGACAGGGGACGGCGGCGGCCGGTGCCCCGGGTCCGGTCGGGCCGCCGGTGGCGGGCTGTTTCCCGGGACCCTGTATGTTGATCACCCGCCGGTGCTCCCGGTGTCCCACGACGGCCTCTGACGTGCGGTTCTGCCTGCCCGGGTGACGGCCGTGCGGACGCCGGGCCGCTGCCGTCGCCGGATCGGGCCGGGCTTCGGCCCCGGAGCCGACAGGCGCTCCTCGTCTCCACGTGCGTGAAGGATTTCGCATGACCGTTCCCGCCCCGCCCGACAGCCCGCCGCCCGTGGAGGACACGACCGACACGCGGCCCGTCGAGGACACGACCGGCGACGACCCGTGGACTCCGCCGGGTCCGGACCGGGGCGACGCCACCGACCGCGGTGGGGCCCCGGCGTTCGCGGCGGCGGGTCCGCCGCCCTGGGCCCCGTACCCGATGCCGGTGCCGCCGCCCCGCAACTCTCTGGGGACCGCGGCCATGGTGCTCGGGATCGTCGGTTCCACGCTGAGCCTGGCCGTGATCCTCTTCTGGCTGTCCTGGCTGCCGGCCCTGCTCGCCGTGATCCTCGGGGCCGTCGGCCTGGGGCAGGTGCGCAAGGGCCTCGCGACCAACCGTGCGGCGGCGCTCGCGGGCGTGATCCTGGGCATCACCGGTCTGCTGGTCTCGACGGGTGCCGGCGTGTTCGTCGTGACACAGCTCTGGGCGGTCAACCAGGAACGGAAGGCGGAGGAGGAGGCCGCGCGGGTCCGGGCCGAAGCCGCGATCGAGGCCGCCGAGACGAGGGCGGCGCAGGAGAAGGAACGGGCCGAGGCCGAGAAGCAGCGGATCGAGGCGGAGCGGCAGCGGATCGCGGCCGAGCGGGAGAAGGCGGCTGCGGACGAGAGGGCCAGGCGTCTGTCGTTCGGCCAGTCCTACACGTACCCGGACGGGCTGAAGGTCACCATGGCCGCGCCGGAGCGCTACGTCCCCAGCACGACCGTCTTCGAGGCCCCCAAGAACGCCAAGATCGTCCAGGTGACGATCACCGTCGTCAACACCGGGTCCCAGGGCGTCTCGCTCGAAGGGGCGGGGCTGCCCTCCGTCAGGGACGCCTACGGCGGTCCCGTCTTCACCCTGATCGACGGGAGCGCACGGATGAAGATCCTCCCCGGCTCCCTCGCGCCCGGCGAGCAGGCCACCGGCGTGTCCGCGTACGCGCTGCCGGCCGGCGCGGCCGACCCGTTCTCCGTCGGGATCGACCACGGCCTCGGGTCGCAGCGCAAGAACGTGATCTGGTCCGGCCCGCCCGCCTGACCGGGGCGGTCGGCTCCGCCCCGGTGAAGCACCCGTGGGCGAACCGTCGGGGAAGACGTCAGTGCCGTTCTGTCGTGACCTCCCGCGCGGTCGGGAGGTCACGGCCGCGTCGGGCCGTCGCCGCCGGCGCAGCGCCTCACGGGCGGAGCGTCGGAGAGTCAGTCGAGGGCCACCTCGTGCCGCAGGATGCTGTAGTGGGCCATGTCGTGGAAGCTCCCGTTCCGGAAGTGGGCGCCTCGCAGGATGCCCTCACGGGTGAAACCCGCCTTCTCCAGCGCACGTTGTTCGGCGGCGTTCGTCACATCGGTGCTGGCGTCGATCCGGTTCACCTGGGTGTGGGCGAAGAGGTACCGGACGAGCAGTCGTTGGGCCGTCGTCCCGACGCCGCGTCCGCGGGCCTCGGGCAGGATCCCGGCGCCGATGTTCCAGCTGTGGTTGAGCGGGCCCTGCTGGGAGCGGTGCCAGGAGACGTGACCGAGCACCTCGTCGCCCTCGGCCACCACGAGGTTCCCGGAGTCGGGCGTCAGCAGCCCGTTCTCCTCCCAGCGGCGCGTCATACGCGCCGGATCGTTCCATCCGAACCACCCGAAGGCCGAGGCCGTTTCCGGACCGGAGTTGTTCAGTAGGTCCAGGACGGGAAGGTCTTCCCTCGTTGCGGGCCGAAGACGAATCTCAGTGGTCATGCCGGGCAGGGTACGTTCCCGGGCCCGGCCGTGGTACCGGCCGGGGGGAGGAGATCGGTGCCGGGCCGGTCCGTGCAGGCGGCCGGTCACCGCTGCGTGAACGCGGCCCGGTACGCGCTGGGAGCGAGCCCCGTTCGTCGCGCCAGGTGCCGGCGCAGGGAGTCCGTGGTGGCGAGGCCGCTGAGCCGGGCGACCTGGTCCATCGACAGGTCGGTCGTCTCCAGGAGTTCCTGCGCACGGATCACCCGCTGGTGGAGGAGCCACTGCAGCGGGCTCAGACCCGTTTCGTCGTGGAACCTGCGGGCCAGCGTGCGCACACTGGTCCTCGCGTGAGCGGCGAGGTCGGCGCGGGTGAGCGGCTCGTCCAGGCGGTCGAGCGCCCAGGCCCGGGTCGCGGCCAGCGAGATGCCCGTCTCGGGCGGCAGCGGCGTCGCGATGAACTGTGCCTGCCCACCGGGCCGCACCGGTGCCGCCACCACCAGTCTGGCGACGGCGTTGGCCGCCGCGGCGCCGTAGTCGGAGCGGATCAGGTGCAGGCACAGGTCGATGCCGGCCGACAGTCCTGCGGACGTCAGGACGTTGCCGTCCTCGACGTAGAGCACGTCGGGCCGCAGCCGGACGGCGGGGAAGCGGGCGGAGAACTCCTCGGACTTGGCCCAGTAGGTGGTGGCGCTGCGGCCGTCGAGCAGCCCGGCCCGGGCGAGCACGAACGCCCCGGTGCAGATCGAGGCGATGCGTTTTCCCGCGGCCGACGCGTGGCGCAGCATCGCGAGGACACGCGGGTCGATGTCGTCGCGGGCACCGGTGCCGGTCACGATGACGGTGTCGGCGTCGTCGACGGCCTCCAGCCCGTGGAGGACGGTGACCTGCATGCTGCCGGTGACGACGGGACCGGGGCGGGCGGTGCAGACGCGCACCCGGTAGCCGGGGCGGCCGTCGACGCTCGTCTCGCCGAGGACGAGTTCCGGGATCGACAGGTCGAAGGTGGTGGCAGGGGGGACGGCGACGACGGCAACGCGGTGCATGGCCCGAACCTCCGGATGTTTGGCATTCGGGCCACTACCTTACGGATCAACCGTGGCGGAGGGTGGGGGCGTTGGGGCGGGCCCGTCCCAGCTCTTCGACCAGGGAGTGAACACGTGTCCTTGTACGTCATCGTCGGGGCCGGATCCACGGGATCGGCCGCCGCACGGCTGCTGGCGGACGCGGGCGAGCAGGTCCGGCTCGTCACCCGCCGGGGCGGCGGGCCGGTGGACGACCGGATCGAGCGGGTGGCCGCCGACGCCACCGACACCGCGCGGCTGAGCGGGCTGGCCCGCGGGGCGGCGGCCCTGTTCAACTGCGCGATGCCGGCCTACGACCGGTGGCCGGCCGAGTTCCCACCGCTGGCAGCCTCGTTGCTGACCGCAGCGGAACGCGGCGGAGCGGACTACGTCATGCTCGGGAACACCTACGGCTACGGACCCGTCGACGGGCCGGTCACCGAGGACCTTCCCATGGCGCCCACCAGCGTCAAGGGCCGTGTCCGGGCCCGGATGTGGCAGGACGCGCTCTCGGCCCACGAGGCGGGCCGGGTGCGGGTGACCGAGGTCCGGGCCGGCGACTTCCTCGGCGCGGGCGCGTACTCGCCGTTCACGCTCATGGTGGGGGAGCGGGTGCTGAGCGGCGCGTCCGTCTCGTACCCGGGTGATCTCGACGCCCCGCACAGCTGGACCTACACCGGTGACGCGGCCCGGACGCTGATCGCCGCCGCCCGGAACGAGAGGTCCTGGGGCCGGGCCTGGCACGTGCCGTCCACCTCCCACGCCCCGGTCCGTGAGCTGGCCGCCCACCTGGCCCGGACGGCCGCCGTACCCGGCCCCGACCTGACCCACATGACGACGGCCGAGTTGGAGGAGATCGGACGGACCGATTCGGTCATGGCGGAGTTCCCGGAGATGTTGTACCTGTACGACCGACCCGGCATCCTCGACGCGTCGTTCACCGCGGAGGTGCTGAACGTCGCGCCGGCCCCGCTCGACGCCGTCCTCGCGGAGATGGCGCAGGAGCACGGCCGGCGCGGCGTCTGACGTCCGACGTCCGCGGTGCGGCGCGTCGGTGGGCGGTGGCCGGGCGGGTGGATCCTCCGGCAGGGGGTCCCTGTGGATTCCGCGCCCTGTCCCTGTCCGGGTGGCTCCCGTTCTCCGGCGGACGACGTGCCGGGGGCGGCGCCCGAGGCTGTCGGACCGGGCTTGCCGGTCCGGGCCGACAGCAGTCCGGTGTCAGGCCAGGGCGGCGCCGCCGTCGAGGGTGAGGACCGTGCCGGTCGCGTAGCCGTTGCCCAGGAGGTAGAGGTAGGCCGCCGCAGCCTCCTCGGGGCTGCCGACGCGCTGCACCGGAAGGCCGCTGCCCTGCGCCCGGAGGAAGGCCTCCGGCTCGGGCACGGTGCTGTCCCAGAGCTCGGTGCGGATCGCGCCGAGGCGGACCGCGTTGACCCGCAGCGGGGCGAGTTCCAGGGCGAGGGCTCGCGTCAGGCCCTCGACGGCGGCGGTGATGCCGGCGCCGAGCGAGGCTCCGGGGACGGGCCGGGTGGCGAAGGCGCCGGAGGTGAGGGTGATCGAGCCGCCGGAACGGAGCTTCGGTGTGGCGTACTTCGCGGCGAGCACGGCGCCCCAGAAGCGGCGCTCGAAGAACGCTCGGGACTCCTCGGCGGTGAGGTCGGCGAGCGGCTTCAGCAGTAGGGGCTCGCCCGCCGTGTAGACGAGGTGGTCGAACTCGCCGATCCGGTCGAAGAAGGCGACGAGGGCGGCCTCGTCGGCGACGTCCAGCAGGACGCCCTCGGCCGGGTCGCCGAGCTTCCTCACCGCCAGGTCGACCCGGTCCCGGCTGCTGGAGGCGACGACCACGTTCGAGCCCTGAGCCGCCGCGGCCTGCGCGACGGCGAATCCGATGCCGGAGGTGCCACCTATGACGACGACACGCCGGGTGTCTGATGTGTTGTTCATGGCGAGAACGCTACGTGTCGCGATCGAGACAGTGAATGACACGAAGTCTCGATTCACTGTCCGATCGTCTCGATCGCAGCGCGTTAGGGTGAGCGCATGGACATACTCAGCGACACGCTCGCGGCCCTGCGCACGGGGCGTCCGTCCGTGGTCCGGACCGACGCGCAGGCGCCGTGGGGTGTGCGCTTCCAGCCCGTCGCGGGAGCCGGATTTCACGTCGTCGTCGAAGGGCGCTGCTTCCTCCTGCCGGTCGGCGGCGATCCGACACCCCTGGGCCCCGGCGACGTCGTGTTCCTGCGGCGCGGCACCGGTCACGCCATCTGCGACGCGGTCACCAGCGAGCCGGTCGCCTTCGAACCCGAGCGCGTCGACACCTCCTCGCCGGTCGGGCGTTTCACCGTCGAGGGCGACGGCGCTCGCAGCGTGCTGGTGTGCGGGGCCTACCACCTGGACATCGACCGGCCGCATCCGCTGCTCGGCGACCTCCCGGAGGTCGTCCACCTCCCGGCCGGCCCCGGTCGCCATCCGGCGCTGCGCTCGGCGGTCGACCAGCTCTGCGCCGAGATCCACCGGCCGCGGCCGGGTTCGGACGCGGTGGTCACGGCGCTCGTCGACCTGCTGCTGCTCTACATCCTGCGGTCCTGGTACGACGAGTTGCCCGGGGAGCGGACGCGGGGCTGGGCCTCGGCACTGGACGACCCGTTGATCGCCCCGGCGCTGAGGGCGATCCACGACGACCCGGCGCATCCGTGGACCGTCGAATCGCTGGGGAGCCGGGCCGGGCTGTCGCGCGCCGCGTTCGCCCGGCGGTTCACCACGGTGGTCGGCGAGCCACCGCTCAGCTACCTGACGACGTGGCGGATGGCCGTCGCGGCACGCATGCTGCGCGATACGGCCGACTCGCTGAGCGCCGTGGCCGGGAACGCCGGCTACACCTCGGAATTCGCGTTCGCGAAGGCCTTCAAGCGGCACTTCGGCGCCCCGCCGGGGGCCTACCGGCGGGAGAGGCGGACGGCGTCGGCCTCGCGGGCGGCGCCGGGCTGATTCTCCCGGGCGAGGGTCCGGGCTCTCGGCCCCGGGCGGTCGGCCGTTTCAGCCGGCCAGTTCGCGGACCACGGCGGCAAAGCCGTGGACGAGCGGGTTGTCCTCGCCCGCCGGCCAGGCGAGGGCGACCCGCAGCGGCTCGACGTCGGTCAGCGGGACCCAGGCGAGGTCCGGGCGGGTGTAGTAGCGGGCCAGGCTCGCCGGGGCGAAGCAGACGGCCGCGCCCTCCGCGACCTGCTCCAGCATCTCCTCGACGTTGTCGTTGGTCGGCCCCCAGCGCGGCGTCGAACCGTCCGGGCGGGGGTTGACCGCCCACCAGTCGACCCAGGCGCGGGGTGCGCGCTCGGTCCACATCAGCGGTTCGTCGTTGACCTCCAGGACGGATATGCCCGCGCGCCCGGCCAGCCGGTGGCCGGTGGGCAGCCCGACGATCCGCGGCTCGGTGTGGACGGTCTCGTGGTGAAGCCCCGTGAGGTCGGCGGGCAGCCAGACGAAGGCGACGTCCACCCGGCCGTCGCGCAGCGCGTCGGCCTCCTGGCCCCAGTCGAAGCGCTTCGGCTCGACCCGGACGCCCAGGTGCCGGCGGGCGAACTCGGCACGTGCCGGGTGGTCAACTCGCCTGCACCGCTGGCCTCGAAGCCTACCCGCAGCACCCCGCTCGCCGCCCGCCGGTGCCGCTCGGCGGCGGCGTTGATCCGCTCCGCCTGGGTGACGGTGCGGCGGGCCTCGGTGAGCACGTCGAGCCCGGCCGCGGTGGCGGTCACTCCGCCGGAGTGGCGGTCGAAGAGACGGACCCCCAGCTCGGTCTCCAGCCTGCGCAGGGCGTAGGAGAGGGCGGGCTGGCTCACGAACAGGCGGGCGGCGGCCCGGCCGAGGTTGCCCTCGTCGGCGATCGCGATCAGGTACCGCAGCTGGCGCAACTCCACTCGGTGATCATAAAGCGTCTTTATCGATCGACCAGGGTTCTGTCTTGGACGTCCTCGATCCCTGGCTGACATAAAAGAGTCCGTCAACTACCGAGTTCTGTCACGCCTTACGGAGGCACCCCCATGACCGGAACCACCCCCGAGACGACCGCGGCCGGTCGGGTCTGGCTGATCACCGGCGCCAACTCCGGCTTCGGCCAGGCGATCGCGGAGGCCGCGCTGGCCGCCGGCGACACCGTGGTGGCGGCCGCCCGCCGGCCCGAGACGCTGGACGCGCTGGTCGCCGCCCACTCCGACCGGGTCGTCCCGGTCCGGCTGGACGTCACCGACCCGGCCCGCATCGCCGCCGTGGTGGCGGACACCCTGCTCTGGTACGGGCGGATCGACGTCCTGGTCAACAACGCCGGGCGCGGGCTGATCGGCGCCGTGGAGGAGTACACCGACCGCGAGTTGCGCGACCTGATGGAGCTTCACTTCTTCGGACCGGCCGCGCTGACCCGTGCCGTCCTGCCGCACATGCGGGCCCAGGGCTCGGGCGCGGTCGTCCAGTTGAGCAGCATGGGCGGCCGGTTCACCTTCGCCGGGGTGGGTGCCTACTCGGCCACCAAGTTCGCGCTGGAGGGCCTCTCGGAGGCGCTGGCGCAGGAGGTCGCGCCGTTCGGCATCAAGGTGCTGATCGTGGAGCCCGGCTCCTTCCGCACCTCCTTCGCCGGAGCGGGCGCGCTGGCCCAGGCGGCCGCCATCCCCGCGTACGAGTCGGTGGTCGGACCGCTGCGCACCGCACTGCCGGAGAGCGACGGCAAGCAGCCGGGCGACCCGGCCAAGGCCGCCGCCGCGATCCTGGCCGCCCTGGACGACGAGCGGACCCCGCTGCGGCTCGCCCTCGGGAACGACGCCGTCGACGCGATCCTCGGTCACCTGGACGCCGCGGAGAAGGAGGTCCGGGACTGGGAGGCGGTCGGCCGGGGGACCGACTTCGACGCCTGACGGGCACGGGCCTCGCCGGATCGTCGGGACACGGCGTCGCAGCGGCCGTGGCCACCGGTCGGCGAGCACGCTCCGACCCCGGAGCCCACCGCGGCTCCGGGGTCGGACCGCGCCCCTGCCGGTGGACGGCCTGCCGCTGCTCACCGTCGAGCGGCCCGTTCCTGCCGGCGCCCGATCGGTGCGAGCGGGTGCACTGCCGAAGACGTCGGCGCAGCCGCCGCGCGTTCACTCCTTCGCGTGAACGGTCCGTATCCGCAGGAGCCCGCCGGGCCCGCCCTGATGGAATCGCGAGGAAGACTTCCTTCGCGACTCCGGAAAGTGGGACATCGATGCGGGCAGAAGCGGTCGATCGAGTTCGGTGTGTTTTCACCCTGTTCGACGCAGACGGCAACGGATTCATCGAAGCCGACGACTTCGAGCTGATGGCCGGGCGGGTCATCGAGGCGGTGCCCGGGGCCGCCGACGCGAAGCACGGCGCGATGCTCAGTGCGTTCCGGGCCTTCTGGGGGAGCCTGGAGACGGAGCTCGACGCCAATCGCGACGGCAGGATCGACTTCGAGGAGTTCAAGGCCGTCGTGCTCGCGCCGGAGCGGTTCGACGAGGCGATCGGGGAGTTCTCCGAGGCACTCTCGACCCTGGCGGATCCGGACGGCGACGGGCTGATCGAGCGACCGGTCTTCGTGGGGGTCATGACGGCCATCGGCTTCGCCCTGCCGAACATCCACTCGCTGTTCGACGGCCTGGAACCCACGAGCACGGACCAGGTGGCGGTGTCGGACTGGGCCGAGTCGATCAGGGACTACTACCGCCCGGACCTGGCCGGCATCCTGGGCGACCGCCTGGTCGGGACTCCCACGGGCTGAGGGCCGCCGGGCGGTCGTCCGGGCGGCCGGGGGAGAGGTTCTGCCGCCCGGACGAGGACTGATCCCGCCCAGGCCCTCGGTGATCCGCGGGCCTGGGCTCCCGAGCGGCGCCCGCAGGTGGCTTCCGGGAGCCGCTGCCGCCGCGTTCGGTGACGAGCCGCGCCCCGGCCACCGCGTTCGGCCCGCGCGGGAGCGACCGGCTGCGCTCCTTGACCGTGGCGCGCCCGCGCCGCCCGGGCACCTGGACGGGCTGCCCTCCGCGGCCGAGGCCGCCGACGCGGCGCCCGTCCCCCCGGACCCCGGCGTGTGTATCGGTGCCGACGGGGTCGGGACACCCGCCCCCGGCGCCACCGCGGTGGGGGTCGGGTCCTGCCGCGCCGTGCCGCCGGCGCCCTGGTGCCCGCCGTTTCCGCCGCCGCCGTCAGGCGTCCGCGTCCGTGGAGGCCCGCACCACCAGCTGCGGGGCGAAGCGCTCCACGCTCTCCTCCCTGTCGCCGGCCGGAGCCTGAAGGAGCGTCAGGGCGCGCTCGGCCATCGCGGTGAGCGGGTGGCGGATGGAGGTGATGGGCGGGTCGAGGAGTTCGAGGAGCTCGGTGTCGTCGAAGCCGGTGACGGCGATCTGCCCGGGCACGGAGACCGCCGAGCGCTGCAGCGTGCTGACGAGTCCGACCGCGAGGACGTCCGCGCCGCAGACGACGGCGTCGATCCGGTCGCGCTGTTCGGCGATGCGGCGGCCCGCGGTGCGGCCGGCGTCGGTGGTGAAGCTGGGCAGCAGCACGGTGGTGGCGTCGGTGCCGCGGGCCTCGGTGAAGGCGGCGAGGCGTTCCGCGCCGGAGGAGGACGCCTGGTCGGCGGCGACCAGGGCGATCCGGCGGCGGCCGAGGCTTTCGAGGTGGTCGAGGAGCAGGCGCATCGCGGCGGCGTTGTCGAGGGTGACGGCGACGGTGCCGGAGCCCGTGGCCCAGCGGTCGAAGAGGACGACCGGCGCGCGTTCGGCGGCGGCCCGGACGGCGGGCCCGGACGCGCCGGCGGAGACGGGGACGACGAGCAGGCCGTCGACCCGGCCGCCGAGCAGGGTCTCGATCTGCTCGGCCTCGATGGCGGTGTCGTTGGCGGCGTCGGAGACCACCAACTGGCCTCCGGCGGCGCGGACCTGCTGGGCGAGGGCGTCGGTGAGCTGGACGAAGTACGGGTTGGCGAGCGAGGGGACGACCACGCCGACGGTGCCCGTGGTGCCGGTCCGCAGCGCCCGGGCGGAGTGGTTGGTGCGGTAGCCGAGGCGCCGGGCGGCCTCCTCGACGCGGCGGACGAGGTCCGCGTCGACGTTGCGCGGGGTGCCGGCCAGGACGCGTGAGGCGGTCGCGCGGGAGACGCCGGCGGCCGCTGCCACGTCGAGGAGTCGGGGCGCTGTCACGTGGGTGGTCCTTCGCGGTCGGAGACGTGCTCAGCGGGTCTGAGCCGGCGGAAATGCGCAGCACGAGGGTACTTGACGGTTTTCTGGGGCTGGTCCACAGTGTGGGAGATCGATCTCCCAAGGAGTGTGGATGCCGCCCATCACCGTCGTAGGTTCGGTCAACCGCGACCTCGTCCTGACCGTCGAGGACCTGCCGCGCCCCGGCGAGACCGTGCTCGCACGGGGATTCGTCGAGGGCGTCGGCGGCAAGGGTGCCAACCAGGCCGTCGCGGCGGCCCGGCTCGGGTCACGAGTGCGTCTGGTCGCCCGGGTCGGCGCGGACGCCGGTCCCATCCTGCGGGCGCTCGCCGCCGAGGGCGTGGACGTCGAGGCGGTGCGCCCGGCGCCGGAGAGCATCACCGGGATCGCCTCCGTCGTGGTCGACCGGGCCGGTGAGAACACCATCGTGGTCAACCCGGGCGCGAACGCCGAACTGTCGGTCGCGGACCTTCCGCAGCGGCTGGCCCGGTCCGCGGGGGAGGTGGTCCTGGTCCAGCACGAGATCACCGCCGAGGTGGCCGCCGCCGCCGTACTGCGGGCCCGGGAGCAGGGCGGCACGGTCGTCCTCAATCCGGCCCCGGCCCGGCCGGTCGCCCCGGAGGTGCTGGCCGCCGTCGACGTCCTCGTCCCCAACCTCGGCGAACTCGCCACCCTGCTCGGAGCCGAGCGGCCCACCGGGCCGGACGGCGCACGCGAACTGCTGGAGCGGGCCGCGCTGCCCTGCGGGGCCGTCGTCGTGACGCTCGGCGCGGACGGAGCGCTGGTCAAACAGCCGGGCCGCCCCGCCGTGCACCTGCCGGCCCCCGTCGTGGACGCCGTCGACACCGTCGGCGCCGGCGACACCTTCTGCGGAGCCCTCGCGGACTCCCTAGCCCGCGGCGCCGACCTGCTCGCCGCAGCCGAACGCGCCGTCCGTGCGGCCTCGCTGGCCGTCACCGGGCTCGGCGCCCAGTCCTCCATGCCGTACGCGGCGCAGCTCGACGCCCCCGCCGCCGTGTCCTGACGGAACGCACCTCCGTCGCCCCTCCCTCGGTACCACCCCCAGTTCAACGGAGAACCACCCATGCGCAACCTCAAGCTCGGACTGTTCGAGAACGCCCAGACCAACGCGAGCGGCACCGCCACCTGGCGCCACCCGGACAGCCGCCGGCACCTGTTCGACACCTTCGGGTACTGGCGCGAGATCGCGGCGATCTGCGAGGACGCCAAGCTGGACTTCCTGTTCCTGGCCGACGCCTGGGGCTGGTCGGAGATCGACGGGGTGCGCCCGCCGATCGCCACCGAGGAGACCTTGGACCTGCCGCGCCTGGACCCGTTCGTGATCGCCTCGGCCCTGCTCGCGAGCACCACCGACCTGGGCCTGGTGGTGACCGGATCGGTGCTGGTCGAACCGCCCTACGCGTTCGCCCGCCGACTGGCCACCCTGGACCAGCTGTCCGGCGGCCGGCTCGGCTGGAACGTCGTGACCACCGGCACCGCCGACACGGCGGTCAAGGCCTTCGGCATGGACATGGTGGCGCACGACGACCGGTACAGGATGGCCGAGGACTTCCTCGACCTGGTCTACAAGTACTGGGAGGGCGCCTGGGAGCCGGACGCCCTGGAGAAGGACAAGGACGGCCGGTTCGCCGACCCGGCGAAGGTCCACCTGGTCGAGCACGACGGCCCGTACTTCCGCTCGCGCGGCTACGGCAACACCGCCCGCTCCCCGCAGGGCACCCCGGTGCTGTTCCAGGCCGGAGCGTCCCCGGCCGGGCGACGGGTCGGCGGGCGGCACGGCGAGTGCATGTTCGTCGGCAGCGGCTCGGTGGCGCAGCTCGCCGGGCACACCACGGCGATCCGCGAGGAGGCCGTGAAGGCGGGCCGACGCGCCGACGAGGTCAAGGTGATGTCGGCGTTCTCCTGTGTGGTCGGAGCCACCACCTCCGACGCCGAGCGCCGCTGGCAGCGCGTCCTGGACGCCCAGCGTCCGGAGGTCACCGTCGCCAGCTACGCCATGTTCACCGGCCTCGACCTCTCCTCGTACGCGCCCGGCACCCCGATGTCGGAGCTGTCCACCGAGATGTCGCAGACCCAGGTCGCCCGCTTCGCGGGCAGGACCGTCGGCGACGTGCTCGCCGACTGGCACACCCACGGTGTCGGCGCCCGCCCGGTGGTCGGCACCGCCGAGGAGATCGCCGACGAGATCTGCGCCCTGGCGGAGGGCGCCGACCTGGACGGCTTCCTGCTCTCGCCGACCGTGCAGCCGGCCTCCACCACGGAGTTCGTGGAGTCGGTGCTCCCGATCCTGCGCGCCCGCGGTGTCTTCCGCGGCGAGTACACGGCCGGTGAGTCGCTGCGCGAGCGGCTGACCGGCGCCTCCGACCGCGCCCTGCCTGCCAGCCACCCGGCCGCGCAGCACCGTCACTGACCACCCCACGCGCGACGAGAGGACGACGACCATGGTCACTCCCGCCCACCATCCGACCCCGCCCGCCGCGTCCGCGGAGCTGACCGCTGCGGAGCCGACCGCTGCGGAGCCGAACGGTGCGGAGCCCGACGCCGCGGAGCTGAACGCGGCGGTGCTGCGCCAGGCGTTCGGCGCCTACCCCACCGGTGTGGTCGCGATCGGTGCGCTGCGCGACGGCGGACCGATCGGGCTCGCGGTGAGCTCCTTCGTGTCGATCTCGCTGGAGCCGCCGATGGTCGCGGTCAGCGTGGCCCGCTCCTCGACCACCTGGCCGAGGCTGGCAGGGGCGCCCGTGCTGGGGCTGAGCGTGCTCAGCCGTGACCAGGGCGCGCTCTGCCGGCGGCTCGCCTCCCGCGCGGGCGACCGCTTCGAGGGCACCGCGTGGCGGGCGACGCCGGACGGCGCGGTGCTGATCCACGACACGGCCCTGTGGCTGACCGCCCGGGTGAGCGCGGTGTACGACGGCGGCGACCACGAGATCGTCCTGATGGAGCTGCTCACCGCCGAGCTCTTCCCCGGGGTGGAGCCGCTGGTCTTCCACACCAGCCAGTTCCGCGAGCTCACCCCGCATGGCTGACACACCGACGACCCCCCTGGCCGGCACCGTGGTGCACGGCGCCGGCCGGGGGACGGGCCTGGGATTCCCCACCGCCAACGTCGCTCCCGACCCCGGCACTCCCGTCCCACCGCCCGCGATCTACAGCGGCTGGCTGGCCCGCCGCGCGACCGGCACCGTGCACCGCGCGACGATCAGTGTCGGCACCAACCCCACCTTCTGCGACACCTCCGAGATCCACACCGAGGTGTACTGCCACGACGCCCCGGGCGATCTGTACGGCGAGCGCGTCGACCTCTGGTTCGTCGCCCGCATCCGGGACACCGAGAGGTTCGCCTCGGCGGACGAGCTGGTGCTCGCCGCACGGGAGGACGTCCGCCGCTCGGAGGCCCTGCTGGACTCCGCGTACGGACGGCACGTCCGCAACGTCCTCGCCTGACCCCGTCACCACGCCCCACCTGCTCGGCGCGCGTTCCCGCCCCCTCGGTGACCGCGCCCTGCGCCCACGCGCCCGGTCGGCCCCGCTTCCCCCGCTTCGGCGGGGCCGACCGTCGATCCCCCTCCTCGCTCCGAACGAACAAAGGTGTGAGTCATGAGCGCATTCCACTGGCTGAACGAGCAGTTCAGCTTCTTCGGTCTCCCCGTCTACTGGTCCGACTTCCTGGGCAACCTCCTGGCGCTCGCCACCGTCTGGCTGGCCCTGCGGCGCTCGCTGGTGGCCTGGCCGGTGCAGATCCTCGGCTCGGTGCTGCTGCTGATCGCCAGCCTGAACGTGCATCTCGGCGGCAACGCCGCCCGGCAGATCGTGATCATCGTCTCGGCCTCCTGGGGCTGGGCGACCTGGAAGCGCAGCCGCGAGCAGGAAGGCACCATCAACGTCCGCTGGGCGTCGAGCCGTGAACGCGCCGCGCTGATCGCCGCGATGGTGCTGGGGACGGCCGTGTTCGGCGCGGTGCTGAGATGGACGGACGCCTCGTTCTACCCCGGCGCGCCGTTGTGGATGGTCCTCGCGGACGCCTGGATCTTCATCGGCTCGATCCTCGCCATGTACAGCCAGGCCCGCCGCTACGTCGAGTTCTGGTTCGTCTGGCTGGCCGTCGACCTGGTGGGCGTGCCGCTCGCGGTCCACTCCGAGCTGTACTTCTCCGGCATCGTCTACGGGATCTTCTTCGTGATGGTGCTGCTCGGCATCCGCGACTGGGCCTCCCGCAGCAAGCCGCAGGAGATCGCCTCGCCGCTGGAGCCCGCCGTCCTGGTCGAAGGCCGGGACGACGTCCGCCCGGCCGGCGGCCCGTCCCGCGCCGGGGTCCCCGACTGAGCGCGGCTCACGTCCGCCACCCCCTCATGCGTCGGCCGCCCGCCCCCTCAAGGGTGGGCGGCCTGCGTCGGATCCGGGCCGGGGGTGTTGTAGCGCACGATACGCACGGCTACGCTGACGGGCGTGAAGCAACTGAACGTCCGCCTGGACGAGACGACCCACGAAGCCCTGGAGCAGCGCGCCGAGGCGGCCGGGATGAGCCTGCCCGACTACGCGCGCAAGGTCCTGGTCGAGGAGGCCGACGAGAGGCGCGAGCGCTTCCTGACCGCCGCCGCGCACTTCTCGCAGGCGTGGGCGCCGGCCTTCGAGGCCGGGTTCGGCCCCTACCCGCAGAGCGCCCGGTCCGGCACGGCGGACGCGGCGTGATCCTGCGCGTCGACCGGGCCTGGCTCCTGGACGTCACCCACCAGTTCCTGGCCGCAGACCCCGACGTCACGGACTACGGCACGCTCGCCGCCGCGGTCGCCCGCCACGTCGACGAGGTCATGGAGGTGCCCGTGTACGGGGCCGTGCACCAGCGTGCCGCCGCGCTCATGCACCAGCTCATCCGCGTCCCGGCCCTGGAGTACGCCAACGAGCACTTCGCCGCCGTCGTCGCCGCCTCCTACCTCAGCGCCTCCGGTGTCATCGTCACCGCCGAACCGAAGGCCGCCGTCGCCCTGGCCGCCCGTGTCCGCGACGGACAGGCCGACGTGCGCGAGACCGCCACCGCCATCCGCACCTGGTACCGCTGAGCCGCGGCCGGGGGCGGCGCCGCAGGACGCGCCACCACCCCCGGCCGCGGATCGCTGATGCTCACACTGACGGAACCCGGCCCGTGTCCGTCGTCGTAGTGGAGGAATCCCGAGGCCGTGCCGGACTCGTCGAGCGTGAGCCGCCCGTCCTCGAACGACCCGCGGCCGGAGATCCGGGTGACCGTCCCCGGGGGCATGAACGCCGCCAGCTGGGCCGAGATCGGGCCCGAGCGCCGGCCTCCGCCGGCGGGGCCGTGGCCGGTGGCGGCCGGTCAGGTGTCGGTGCCGACCGCGGGCCGGCGTGTGTAGTGGGCGAAGAGGGCGTCGGCGACGACGGCCCACTGGGTGCGCAGGTCGAAGCCTTCGGGGTCCATGAGCCAGTGCAGCTGGAGGCCGTCGAGGACGGCCGGCACGACCTGGAGGAGTTCCGGCGCGGCGTCGGTGTCGACGCGGCTGCGGGCCTCCCGGATCAGGAGTTCGGTGCGGCCGTCGAAGTAGGCGCGAGCGGGGTGGGCGGGGTCGAGGGCCTCGGCCTGGACCATGGCGTACAGCTGGGCCCGGCGCGGGTGGCAGGCGTTGTAGTCGACGATCGCGTCGAGGGCGGAGCGCAGGTCGGGGCTGCCCGCGACGACGGCGTAGAGGTGCGGGCCGTCGATCCCGTCACGGTGCTCCAGGAGGGCGAGGAGCAGGGTGGGCATGTCCGGGAAGTAGTGCATCACGCCCGGGGCGGACATGCCGCAGCGGCGGGCGAGTTCGCGCAGCGACAGGCCCTTGTAGCCCTCCTCGGAGACCACGTCCATCGCGGTGTCGAGGATGGACAGCCGCCGCTCCTGCGGGGTCATTCGGGTCGCCACTACGCCTCCTGATCAGGGCCCCTTCGGCGGGCCTTGCCGGGGCCGCGGGGCTGGCCTAGAGTACCCCCGCCAGCTTATCTAACGGATGTTAGATAGTTCTGACGCCGGGGAGGGACGTCGTGACCGCCACCTCGTGCGAGGCCGTCGCCGTCGCCTCCGTCGTGCCGGTCGCCGGCGTGACGCTGCCCTTCCGGCTGCCCGCCACGACCGGCACGGCCGTCACCGGCCTCGGCTCCGGCCTCGGCGCCGGCACGGCACGGACCGGGCCGTCGGCCCGGCCCGGATGCCCGAAGGGCTGCCCGGAGAGCCTGCTCCTGCGCGGAGGTTCTCGGCGTCCTTGGTACCGTCACCGCTCTGCCGCCGACCGTCGGTCCCTTCGCCGTCGGCCCCTTCGACGGCGGTGCTGTCATCACCCTCGCCATCCTCCCGATCCGATCCGTGAGGCAGGTACCCCCGTGAACCGCACCGCTGCCCCCGCACCTCCGCGTCCCGGCGCCCGCGACGGCGTCCCGCTCACCGTCACCACCGGTACCCCGGTGAGGGGAGGTCCCGGGCCCGACGGCCGGGGCGGCCACCTCCGGATCGGGCCCACCCGCAGGGAAGGGGGTGGGGAACGGATGCTCCTGGAACGCGACGAGGTGCTGGGCACGGCCGCGGCAGCCGCGGCAGCCACGCGTGCGGGCAGCGGCCGGTGGATCCTCCTCTCGGCGCCGGTCGCCGGCATGGGGCGGACCGCGGTGCTGGAGACGATCGTCCGCCGCGAGTCCGGCCGCGGCGCGATGCGCGTCGGCCGGGCGCGCGGCGTGGCGGAGGAGACGGCGTTCCCGTTCGGAATCGTTCGGCAGCTCTTCACGGACGACGAAGCCGTGCCCTTCTCGGTGCCGACCGGGATGGACGAACAGTGGCTGTTCCACCGCCTGGTGACGCGACTGACCCGGTCCGCCGCCGAGCGGCCGGTCCTGCTCGTGGTGGACGACCTCCACCATGCCGACGAGCCGTCCCTGCGCTGGATCGGCTACCTCGCCCGCCGGATCGCCGAGATCCCCGCCCTGCTGGTGGTCACCGAGTGCGCGGACCAGCCCGGTCCGGTGCCCTTCCCACCCTCCACGGGCGGGGCCGTCGCCCTCCGCCCCCTCAGCGAGTCCACCGTCGTCCGCCTCGCCCGGGCCGCCGACCTGGACCGGGACGACACCGCGACCTGCGTCGAAGCGGGTGCCGGCAACCCGGCCCTGGTACGGGCGCTCATCGCCGACCTCGGCGGCGGACCGCCGTCCGGCCCGAAGTCCGCCAGGCCGCACGGCCGTTACCGCGACACGATCGCCGACTGGCTGAGGAAGGCCGATCCGTGCTTACGCCACGCCTGTCTCGCCCTCGCCGTCGCGGCGGAGGGCGACCCGCCTGCCGGCCCCGGTCCCGATCACCGGCTCTGCGACCTCTGCACGTCCGCGCGAGCCCCGGGCGAGCGGCCGGCGCACCACCTGGACGCACTGCTGAGTCACCCCCTCGCCCGCGGGGCCGTGCTCGCCGCCGCCGATCCGGAGGAGGTCGCCGCACTGCACGCCCGTGTCGCGGAACTGCTCGACGAGAGCGGTGCCCCTGCGACGGCCGTGGCCTCCCGGCTCCTGCACGTGGAGCGGCCCGGCGCGACGTGGATGGCCCGCGCGCTCTCCGAGGCCGCCGAGGAAGCCGCGCGCAACGGTCACGTCGCGCAGTCCGCCGCGTACCTGCGCCACGCCCTGAGCGGCACGCTCGACCCGGACCGGCGCGCCGCCCTCACCGTGCGCCTCGGCGCCCTGGAGCTTGCGAACAACCCGACGGCCGGTATCCGTCGACTCCACACCGGACTGGAACTGCACACCGACGTCCGGGAACGGGCCGCCGCGGCGACCGCCCTCAGCGCGGCCCTCGTCGCGGTCCGGGACCCCGACACCGCCATGCGGGTCCTGCGCCAGGCCGGTCGCGCCGCCGCCGACGACGAACTGGTCCAGGTGTTGCAGACCCTCGGCGCGCTCGTCGCCTCGCACGACAACGACGAGTGGCGCGGGGCCGTCGCCGGCCTGCGCGCGCTCGCCCCTACGGCGCCCCCCGCCATCGAGCCGCTGGTGTGCGGGCTGATCACCGAGTACGAGGCCGGCGCCGGTCTCTGCTCGGCGGCCGAGGCACTCGCCCGGATCCGACCGCGCCTGGCGACGCGGGTCGACCCGCGTCTGCGGACGGCCTGGTTCGGCAGCGCGGCCACCCTGTTGCAGTGGGCGGACTGTCTGGACGAGGCCCGCGAGCTGACCGGCCTGTGCCTGCCCGGCCTTTCCGTCCCCCCGGCCCTGACGGACGTCGGTGTGCAGTGCCTGCTCAGCGTCCGGGCCGAGGCGGCGCTCTGGGAGGGCGCGTTCGACCGCGTCGTCGCCGAGAACGCGCCGCTGGTGGAGGCGGCCGGTGAGCGGGGCGTCCGGTTGCCGCACCTGTCGGCGATGGTGGCGTCCGCCCGGTACGAGAAGGGCGATCGCGCCGGGGCGTGGGAGGCCGTGGCCCTCGCCGGACAGCGCGGCAGCGAGAGTTCCTGGGAGTGGAACGAGCTCAGCTACACGCGGGCCGTGCTGCATGCGGCGGACGGCGACTGGCACGCGGCTCTCGACGACTACCTGGCCTGCGGAGCCGGCCAGAGCGCCCACGACTTCGTCAGCCCGGTCGCCACGCCGTGGCGCTCGGGAGCGGCGTTCGCCCTGGTCCGGCTCGGGCGGCGGCAGGAAGCCCGCGAACTCGCCGAGGAGGAGCTGCGCCACGCCCGGACCTGGGGCACCGCGCGTACCGTCGGCCGGGCGCTGCGGGCGTACGCCGCGGCCGTGGGCGGCAGGCTGGCGCTGTGTTCGCTGACCGAGGGCGCCGAACTGCTCAGGCCGAGTGCCGCGCCCGTGGAACTCGCGGAGGTCCTGGTCGACCTCGGCCGGGCCCAGATCGAGGCGGGAAGCGCCCGCAAGGGTCGCGACACGCTGCGGGAGGCGCACGCCGTGGCCCTGCGGCCGGCCCCCGCGCCCGCTTCGGGGGCCGCTCCGGGGGCCGGGGGGCCGGCCGCCGTCGGCCGTCTCCTCGCCCTGACCCAGGACGCCTTGCGCGAGGGCGGGGTACGGAGCAGGAACGGCGGGCACGCCCTGACCCCGGCCGAACGGCGCGTGGCCGAACTGGCGGCGGTGGGGAACACCAACGCCCAGATCTCCTCCGCGCTGTGCCTCACCCTCCGCACCGTGGAAACGCACCTCACCAACTCGTACCGGAAGCTGCGGATCGCCCGGCGTTCCCAACTGGTGGCGGTACTGCAGCAGTAGGCGTCGCGGGCCCACCCCGGCCTCGCCGTGCGCAGACGGTGTTCCGGCGCGTGGCCCGGGGGCGTGGCTCAGAGGCGGGAGACCCGCAGGGCCCAGGCGATCAGAGGAGCCTGAAGCGGTACCCGGGCCAGGGCGGCGACGCGCAGCGGTGCGGGACGGTGGCGCCAGTCCCGGGCCATCTTGACGTTGGCGGGCAGGACCGCGACGAACAGGCCGGCTGCGGCCAGCGCTCCGGCCCGGCGGGTGGGCGGGCAGGCGATCGCCGCGCCGACGGCGAGCTCCGCCACCCCGCTGAGCCGGGTCCAGGTGCGCGGATCACCGGGGAGGCCGCGGGGCACCATGGCGTCGAACGGGCGGGGGACGGCGAAGTGTGCCACCCCGGCGCCGAGCAGCAGGCCGCTCAGGAGAGCGGCGGATCGGGGCAGGGTCGGCATGGTGCTCCTCCAGGTACGGGCCGGCGCCCGGGCTCGATTACCGAAGAGTAACCATGTGGCGCCCGGAGCGGAAGCCGTCGTGCCGTCCGTGACCGACCCGGGCGGCCGCGACGAAGGGGGACGCAGGGTCGGCGACCCGGTCGGCGGAACAGTCGCGCCCGGCCCGCGCCGTCCCCGCCGTCAGTCCTGGGTCCCCGCGGGGAGCGGCGTCAGACCGGCGACCTGTGCGAGGAGGCGGTAGGAGGTGAACAGCGCGTCGCGGTCGTAGGTGCTGGTGGCGAGGAGGAACTCGTCCGCCGCGGCGCGCTCCATCAGCTCGGTGATGCGGGCCCACGCCTGCTGAGGGGTGCCCGCGATGTGGCCGGTGAGCGACTGCTGGAACGCCGCACGTTCGCGCGGGGTCATCGTCCGGGACAGGATCTCCCCGGTGGGGGCCAGCGGCGGGAACTCGCCGTGGGTCCGGGAGTGGGCGGCGGCCCAGGCCTCGGGGACGAGGAGGTCGCGGGCCTCGGACTCCGACCCGGCGACGGCGACCGTACCCGAGAGCACGACGTACGGCCGGGAGGCGCGGGCCGAGGGGCGGAAGCGCTCCCGGTAGCGGTCGATCGCCTCGAACATCCGCTCCTGCCCTCGCGCGGCCGCGATCACCAGGGGGAGCCCGGCCTCGGCCGCGACGTCCGCGCCGGCGCCGGTGGCCAGCACGAACGCCGGTACGTCCAGACCCTCGGCCGGCCGGGCGTGAACGCCGTGGGGGGCGCTCGACGGCGCATCGAAGTAGGCCAGCAGTTCGGCGAGTTGCTCGGGAAACCGGTCGGCGGAGTCCTTCTCCCGGCCCAGCGCCCGCCGTACCCCGTCGGTGAACCCCACCGAACGGCCGAGACCCATGTCGATCCGGCCCGGGAACAGGGCGGCGAGCACACCGAACTGCTCGGCCACGACCAGCGGTTGGTGGTTGGGGAGCATCACCCCGCCCGTCCCCACTCTGATCCGCTCCGTTGCCGAGGCCACCGCTGCGGCCAGCACGGTCGGGGCCGAACCGGCCACGCCCGGGACGCCGTGGTGCTCGGACACCCAGAACCGGTGGTAGCCGAGCCGCTCGGCCTCGACGGCGAAGGCCACGGTGTCCCGCAGCGCCCGGGCCGGTTCCTCCCCCCTGCGGGTCCGGGAACGGTCCAGCACCGACAGTCGGAAGGGCGGCGTCGTGGTCACTCCCGCCACAACGGGCGCTGCCGCCCGGCTCATTCCCGTACGACGGAAAAGGCCACCTGCCCGGCCGGTCCCCGGCGCCGACCACCGGGGACCGGCCGTGGGGGAGCGGCCGTGCCCACGGGCCGGGTGTCGTCGGGCTCCGCGTCAGCGCGGGGCGAGGACGCAGAACTCGTTGCCCTCGGGATCGGCCAGGACCGTCCACGGCACGTCGCCCTGGCCCACGTCGGCGGGCGTCGCGCCGAGAGCCCGCAGCCGCGCCGCCTCCTCGACCCGGTCGCCCCCGGGGTACGGGCGGAGGTCGAGGTGGAGACGGTTCTTCACGGTCTTCTCGTCGGGGGTGCGGATGAATTCGAGGTACGGGCCGACGCTCCTGGCGGAGCGCAGCACGGCCTGGTCGTCCGTCACCTCGTGGACGGTCCAGTCCATCGCCTCGCCCCAGAACCCCGCCATGGCCCTCGGGTCCGCGCAGTCGACCACCACCGCGGCCATCGGCCCGGTGTCCAGGTAGCGCTCGCGGGGCTCCAGCACGCAGAACTCGTTGCCCTCGGGGTCTCCGGAGAGGTGATGTTAGGGGTTCTACGGCAGGGCCGAGAGTGCCCCGCCCGGATCGGTACCGGACGGGGCCGAGGGGGGTACTACTGCGGGCAGTCCAGCGAGCACGCCCACAGGGTGTACCCGGGGCCGCTAGCGGCTTCCTGGTGGCCCACGGGGACCGGCTTCGGGGCAGGCCCCTTGCAGCGGACACAGCGCACCGGAGCGAGGCGGGGCCACGTTTCGCCGTGGGCGTTCTCGTGGTCGTCTCCGTGGAACGGGTCACGGCCGCACGGGGCTCCGTCGTACTGCCCGGGGCGAGGGGCGCCGCATGTGGGCTTCTCGGCAGCAGCGAGGGTCATCACGCCACCGCCCCGGCGAGGGTGTGCGCACCGGGGAAGGTGTGCCCGGTGTCCGGCAGCTTCTCGGCGACCGCCCGCAGGGCCTCGCGCCGCTCGTACTGGCGCTGCATCTCGTCCAGCTCGGCGAGCCATGCCGCACGGTCGACGTAGGGACGTACCAGGGGGCTCGCGTTCCAGTTCTCCGGCTCGACCCACGGGGCGAGGCTCAGTCCGGCGGGAACGGCCCGGATCGGCTTCGGGGTGGGCTCGGGGGCGACCGGGGCGGCGCGGTGCTGTCCGTGGGCCGGTAGGACCAGCCGCAGGGCGGTACGCAGAGCACGGGCGATAAGGTGTCGCATGTTCGGTCAGCTCCCTAAAGCTGTCGGACGCTCGACCCCCGGAGCCGGTCCTAAGCGGCACCGGGGGTTCTTTCGTGTTCGACGGTAAAGCAACTCCTCTACCCTCGTCTACCTACGTATGCCAATAGCTCGGGATGTTGCCCGTTGTCTACCCTTGGCCCATGGCCTCGGAAATCGACTACGACGCACCCACCCCGCCGTACCAGCAGATTGCGGCGGAGATCATCCGCGACATTGAGTCCGGGGTACTCGCGGCGAACCGTCCGATCCCGTCCGAGTCGGCACTGATCCAGCGGTGGGGTGTGGCCCGGGACACGGCCCGTCGAGCGGTCCGGCATCTGCGCGAAGGCGGGTACGTCTACACCGTGCCGCAACGCGGGACGTACGTGGCCGAGCAGACCCCCGAAAAGTAGAAGGCCCCGCCCTGCCGGAGACCAGCGGGACGGGGCCGAGTTGGGCGCGAGAGTCGGCAAGGGTGGTTCTTCCATTGGCGCCCCTGCGTCCCGGCTCCGGGTATCCGGCTCAGATCGGCAGGTTCCAACCTGGACCGGCCTCGCTGCCGATCCACACGCGCTGGCCGAGGGGCGAGACCGTGATGCCGAAACCGTCCTGGTGGGGCTCGCCGGCCGCCTGCCAGGCTTCAACGGCGCTTTCCACTTGGTCCCAGAGTCGGAGCGGTCCGCGCTGAATCACGGTCCACCCTCCGTCAGGGTTGGGCATGGTCCGGGCCTGCGATCCCGTGGCCACGTCCGAGAGGATCTGTTGCCCGCCCGCACCCATCCGCTCGGCCGAGGGTGCCGCGAGCTGAGCCACCCAACCACCGGTCCACGTGCTGATGATCTCGGGATCGATCCGGCTCGGGCGTTCGTCGCCAGGCAGCAGCGCGAGACTCTGACGGGGCGGCCGGTCGTGCGGACGGGCGATCATGAAACTCGTCCACCCAGGCAGGAACCGGCCCGTGGCACTGCCGGGCTCGGTCACGGTGAGCAGCGCGAGGCCGAACCCGTACGACCAGCCGGAGAGGGTGACCAGGATCTTTCCGCCCGGCTTGACCTGGTAGAGCCACGGTTGCGGGATGTACCGAACCGAGCAGGTGGCAATGAGGCGGTCGTACTCGCCCCCGTCCGGGTCACCGAGCAGCCCGTCACCGATGATCAGCCGGGGTGCGTGTCCGGCGGACTTGAGTGCCGCAGCAGCCGCTTCCCCCACGGCCTGGTCGTACTCAATGCTGGTGATGTTGGCGTCCCCGAGGCGGTACGCACCAAGAGCGGTCGAGTAGCCGGTGCCGGTACCGATCTCCAACACCTGGTGCCCGGCCTCGGTGTCGAGCTGGTGCCACATGCGCAGCACCAGTGACGGCAGGGTGGACGACGAAGACGGCGAACCGCTCGCCGTACCGTCCTCGGGCCTGATACGGCCGTCGAGTTGGGTGATCAGGGTCTGATTCGTGTAGACGCCCGCCAGCCAACCGGGTTCGCCCTCTTGGACGGGCCGGTACTCGGTGGGGGCGGTCCCCTCCACGGGAAGGAAGTAGGACCCGACGAACAGTTCCCGGGGGACGGACTTGGCGGCGCGGTTCCACGCCGGATCGGTGACCATGTCGTCACCAGTGAACCCGTCCACCAGGGCGGCGCGGAGTTCGGCCGATGTGCTCACGTGTCGGGGCCTTTCTGTAGTTGGTCGGCGAGGGCGTCGGCGATAGCAGCAGTTGTCTCCGTCGGCTGCCATGCCCATTGGCCGTTTGCGTTGCACTCAAAGAAGTACCAGGAACCGTCAGAGGTCACGGCGAAGTCGAACGCGCCGTACACCAAACCGAGTTCGTCAAGGTAAGCCGCAACCGAACGTACGACCGCCTCGGGGATCTCGATCGGTGCGCACGTCATCAGGTCTTGCCGGTAGCGCCAGTCAAGATCGGGGCTGTCCACGCGGACCCCGAACAGGCGGTCGCCTACGGCAGTCACCCGTACGTCGAACACCTTCGACACCTTGGCTTGGAACAGGTGCGGGCACAGGGACACGGAATCGGTGATCTCAGACGGGTCGACCCCGCGCACCCACACCTGTTGCAGGGCGCCCTCGGCATCCCGGTACCGGCTGTCCCACAAGGGCTTGTAGACCGCGCCGCCAGGTTGGGAGGTGCAGAACTCCCGAGCTTCGTCCGGGTTCGCTGTGATGATCGTGTCTGGCACCAGGAACCCGTTCCGGCTCGCCGCCGAGAGCTGAGCCGGCTTGTACTCCGCATTGCGGATGCGCCACGGGTGGTTCACATAGTGCGCCCCGGGAAGTGACGCGAGGATGCCCCCGGTGCCCCAGAACCCCTGTGCGGCAGCGAACTTGCCCTCTTGCTCCGCCATCCCGGCAGGGGGGTCGTAGGGCGAGGGCCTGCGGACCCACACGGCCCGGACGTTGGACAGGTCGAGCGTCCGGCTTGCAGTGCAGAGGGAGCCCCGCTGTCCACCTGTCCCGTAGCGGGCGGACAGCGAGGCACCCGCGTGCAGATCGGCGCCGGGGTCGACACGGACGACCGGCACCCGGCGGTCAGCCAAGCGGCGTAACACCAGGTCCGCGGTCACGTCGTACGGGTTGGTGAGGACCAGTACGGCCCCGTCCCGATCCGGTGTCATGTCAGCCCGTGCCCTGGTCCTGGTCGTTCGACTGCATGGTGTCCACGTCGGACGGTACGTTCTGCCCGCCGTTCTGTCCGTCGCCGCCACCCGTGGTGGTCGGGCCGGTCTGGTTCGTGCTGGTGCCGTGCGCGCCCATCTCGACCGTCCGGCCGTGCTCGCTCACGATCACGGCAATCTGCGTCTCGGGGTCGATCACGGGCGTGTACTGCGGAACCGCGAGGGTGGGTGCGTACGGCGCCATGCGCTGTACACCCCAAGGGGCGGGTGTGGTCGTCATATGTGCTGTTCCTCCTTGTCGTGGTGGTGCCAAGTAGGTTCAACCACCCTGCGGGAGCGCAGGGTGCGGGGCAAGCCCACCCCGGCCGACACAGCCACGTGACACCGGGGCGGGAGTGGTGCCCCGTCCTGGCGGGTGATTCCCTTTCCGTCCGCCAGGACGGGTGATCGTGGGGCGCTAGCTTCCGCGCCCGAGGGGGTACGCCCTGCGGATCGGGGCCGGCTCGCCGGGCTGCGTCCACCCGAGGGGGGAACAACTCCGGCTCGCCCGGGAACAGTTCGGCCCACTCGTCGGTGAGGAAGGCACCCCACCGGCCGCACGTCGTGCACCGCCAGACCGGCCCACCCGGACCGCTCTGCACGGCGCCCGACTCTTCGGCCCGCTCGACCTTGTGTCCGGCGCCCTCGGGGCACTTGTACATCCGCTGTTCTCCGCCGCTAGTTCTCGGTCTGGGTCCCCGCCCTGGTCGTCCGTGCCGTCCACTCGTCACGTCACCAGGGCGGGGGTTGTGCTTCCCGACGGCAGACAGGCACCCGCCGGGGCCCTAAGGGTGGTCCTGGTCCGCGCCGGGGGGCTGAACCAGGACCACCGACGCGCGCCGCCGCACGCGCCCTTCCGCCGGGTGGGACCGACGGGCGACCCGGAGCGCGGGGGAATCACTCCGGGAGACTTGGACGGCTCGGGACGGACACGCGGACGAATCAGCAGCCCGTACCAGGGCCGGAGTTGGACCGTGCGGACGAACCGCGCCGAGTACTGGCCGTGGTGCCAGCGACAGACCGTCATGACCGTGCGAAGCCCTATCGCCGGTATGGGCACCACGTCCCGTGTCACTCCGCAGGGGAAGCACCAGCCCGAGGCCCAGCGGAGCCCGTCCGGCACCAGCGGGAGAATCCCGGTCTCTAGGTTCATGAGCCGGTACGCCCGCGCCGAGCCTCGCGGCACAGTGCCGAGCCGTGGCGCAACGCCCTGCGAACGCGCGTCCTCGCCTGTCTTCGGCGACGGAACCAGGTCTCCCAGTCTCCGCCGTACACGATGCCGAGCATGGCCACCGCCAGGGCGAGGAACGCCCACACCCAACGGCGCCCGGTCTGCGGGTCGAGCCTGCCGAGGGCGAACACCATGACGGCCGGTCCGAGTCCGACCACGGCTGCCAGGGCAGCGCTGATCGCAGCTGCTTTGTGCCGCATCACAATCCCTCCGATCACTGCCGGACGTTGGGCGAGGCACCAGTTCAGGGTCAAAGGCCCCGCGTGAACAGAGCATGGATGACGCACTCTTGTGGCATCCCTGTCTCATAGTTACTGCATCGAGTGCCCTGACCTGCTAGAACAGTTACTCAGAGACAGGGAGGCGACATGGCAGCTCGGCGCAGGGCCTTTATCGAAAGGCGCAAGGCCCTTGGTTTCACTCAGGATTCCTTGGCTCAGAGCGTGGGTGTTGACCGCTCGACGGTGGCGAGATGGGAAAGCGGAAAAGTCGATCCGCAGGATTGGCAGCGCCCCACTCTTGTCAAGGTGCTGAGGGTGACGCTGGCCGAGCTTGACGACATTCTGTACGGTGGCGTGGATCAGGGGCGCTCGCAGGTTATGCGGGCTTCCGCAACCGTACCGCCGGCCTATGACGACGAAATCGACGCCTTGGAGCTGGCGCGCAGGGTTTCAGCCAGCGATGTTGGAAAAGAAACTATTGAACGGCTAGAACTGACCTTTCACGACCTGGCCGTAAAGTATCCGACCGTGGCTCCGCATGAGCTATTGGGCCAGGTGCGAAAGTATTCGTCGTATGTGACTAGCTTGATGGATGCAAGAAAGACTCTGGAGGAACACCGGCAACTGCTGGTCATAGGTGGATGGTTTTCACTGCTCGGTGCCACGCTGCACATTGATTTGAACCAGCAAGATGCTGCAACAGCCAGGCTGCGGACGGCAATGACCTTGGCGCAGCATGCCGGACATTCGGAAATTCAAGCTTGGTGCTTTGAAACCGACGCCTGGCGAGTACTAACCGATGGCCACTATTCGCGGGCGGCGGAACTTAGCGCCACAGCCCAGCAGTTGGCTCCGGCCGGAAGCTCAGTTGAAATTCAAGCCATCGCTCAGCAGGGGCGGGCGTTCGCGCGGCTTGGATATTCGAATGAAACATATTCGGCAATAGATCGAGTGCAATCTCTTTCCTCTTCCATCGGCACGCCGGATCAGCCAGAGCATCATTTTCAGTACGACCCTGCAAAAGCTGTTGCGTACGCCGCAACCACTCTGGCATGGCTCGGAGATCCGGCGGCAGAAACCTATGCAAGAGAGGTTATTTCGCGGCTTTCGCCGCCGGACGACCTGACCAAGTGGCCTCGCCGAGTGGCCTCGGCAAATATTGATCTCGCGCTCTCTTTGGTAACCACCAATCGCCTTGATGAAGCATGCTATGCGGCGCAGCGCGCAATGCTCTCAGGTCGGGTGGCACCGTCAAATCACTGGCGTGCCCTAGAAGTGGTAAATGCCGTTGAGACCGGCAAGATTTCCGATGCGCGCGACCTCAGGGAAGCATATGAAGAAATGCGACTCCAGATAGAGCCTGCGGATTGATCGGCGGAACACAAAATGGCCCCACTTCGAATCCGATTAGGGAATCGAAGTGGGGCCGTAATGGTCCGCAAGAATGGTCTAATGAGCCATGCGAGTTTCTTGCCTCCCTCCCGCGCTTCTGGCCAGGAGAGGGGAGGCCCCCGGGTGGGGTAGGCCCAGGGCTGCAACCCTGTGTCGGTCGGTCACGCGTCGGACGTGCGCCTCATGCCGGAGCCCGCGGAGGAATCACCGGCGGATCAATCGGGCGGCCGTCCGACTGCCTCGGCGTCACGTCCACGGCCAGCAGCCGGCCGGGATCGTGGGGGTCGCGCATCGGCTGTACGCCGCGAGGCATCGGCGCCCCACCGTTGGCTACTGGCAGGCCAGTTGGGGAGTCGGACCATACGGGCCGTCCCTGCGCGTCCCGGGGGAAGTACGGATAGGTGCCGTCCGGGCCGGGGTCGAGTGCGTCAACGGCCATGTCAGTCTGTCGCTTCGATGTAGGCGGTTCGCTTGGCGTCCAGTTCCTCGGCGTAGTCCGCGCCGATCTCAGCGGCCATGCGCTCGGTGGTCTCGATGAGGTCGTCCACCAGGCGCAGGTCATACATGCGTGGATCTGGCACAGTGGGATTCTGGCCGGTGGCGGACTGGGCTCGCTGGGCAGCGTGCATGATCTTCTCCCGCTTGTACCGCTCGGCCCGGGACGCCATGTAGGCCATGAACCACGGTTCCTCGGCGAGCAGTTCGACGAACCGTTCACGGTTGGCCTTGTCGGCGTCGCTGGCCTGCTGTGCGCGCTCACGCCACGAAGCGGCGAACGCGCGGTCGTACTCGGCGGCTCGCTCGGCGCGGCGGGCCTGTTCGGCCTCCTCGGCGACCGCCAGGGCGGCTTCGGCCTCGGCGAGCGGAGCCGTGAACTTGTCGGCCTGGGCGCGCAGCTTGGCGAGCTTGTCGGCAGCCTTGGAAACGTCGGGGTTCATGGTCAGACCTCACGATCGGTGGGAGCGGAAACGTTGCGGCCGAGCTGCACGGCGGCAGCCTTCGCGATCTCGTAGTGACCGAGCGAGATACGGGAGATCGGGTTCATCTGGTCGTACTGCTCGGGGCGGTCGCGCTTCATCTCGGCAAGGTGCTCCATCGTGGAGTCGTACTGGAACGCGTCGGCGCGCAGACGGAGCTTCGCGGTCGCCCGGTCCTCGTAGGTGTAGGTGTGACTGCCAGGGTTGCTCACGGTGCTACCTCCGGTGGGCTGCTTGTCGACGGCATGAAGAAGCCCCTGCCCGACGGCTTCGGGAGGGGCGGTGAAGCTGGTCCTGTCCCATATGAGCGGGCAGGCCGTACGGGTGTAGGGGCGGGCACTCGGCCTGTCGGTTCCCCTCAGTGCGGTGCGCGGTAGTCCTGCGCTCCCTCTCTCGGGAGTAGAAGAGGGGGACGATATCCCGGGGCCCGCTGTGCGGCGCCGTCCGGTCGTTCCGTCCCGCTCTCTCTTCCTGGGGGTAGAAGAGGGGGACGAATTCCCGCGGGGCCCGAGGGGTGGTGATGGGTGACGTTGGAGACGTGATTTCTAGTTTCTTCTACACACACGGGTGTCTAGATAAAACAGAAAACACCCCTTCGAACGTCACCCATCACCACCCCCGCCGATGCCCTACGCCCCGACGGGCTCGGCGAGGCGCATCCGGCTGCCTTCCGCGGGAGCGTTTTCGGGCGTCATGGTCAGTTCGTCCCGGAGCCCGGCCCACGACTCCACCGCGGGGTCAAGGTCCCCGGTCACTGCGAACGCCACCCGGCGCGGGTCGAGCGTCCGCCACCCGCCGCGTACGCCCTTACGGATCTCCAGCCGTGCCCCGGCGTCTGGTGGCGAGGTCGATGTGCAGACGGTTCTTCACCGTCTTGGGGTCGGTGGCGCGAACGACGTCGATGCAGACGGCGACGGGGTCGGGATAGACGAAGCCCACGGGTTCGAGGTTGGTCACACCGGGGCCCTCGCTGTCGATGCCCCAGCCGAGTACCTCCGCCCAGAACCGGCCGACCGCGGAGTCGTCCCGGGCATTCATCGAAATCTGAACAAGCCGTGTCGTCATGCCGCCGACCCTATGCATGCCGTCCCGCGTCGACAAACACATATCCCGGCCTGGGAGGGATCCGTGGTGCTCCGTGACATCCGGTGCTCGATTCTCCGGGGAGGAGGTGTCGTGACAGTAGAGCGCGCTCGCCGAGCACCTCACAAGATGCATGCAAGGTTCTTTCTAAGATTTGCCGACTTCATGCAGTAGCGGAGAGTGGATCTTGCGGACGTGGAGCCGGGCCTTCCGCTGGTGGGCGGCCCCGGCGGTGGTCCGGCGGTGATCCGGCAGTGTTCGGGCGGCGAAGTGCGGTAGGTGTGACCCGCCGGCAGATCCCAGGGAGGGGTGAGTGTGTAGCCGGCGGAGGCCGCAGCCGGCCAGGTCGCCGGGGCATCGCAGCGGGCTATCTTCTTTTTGCGAAATTCTGTCGACATCTTGTGGTCATCTGGACGGGATGGTTAAGTGAGCGGCGCGCCGAGGGGTGGTCGCCGACAGGTCCCGAGAGGGTCCGCGACGTGCCCCCGGGGCGTCCGAGCCGCGCAGTCCAGGAGTGCGCGGGCCTCGCTTCCGCACGTCCCCGCCCCCGTCACCAGGACCGGGGCGATCCCCACCGGAACACCGGGGCTCCCCCGCGCCCCGGCACCGGCCCTGCCCGCCGTGCCTGTAGAAGGGTCCTCTCTCCCATGAAGACGAATCGGCTTCTCCGCAGATCCCTCGCCGCCGTGGCCGTCGGCGCCCTGGTCCTCCCGGCCGCCGCGTGCAGCAGCTCCGCCGACAGCGGCTCCTCGGGCGACCCCGGCGCGCCGAACGGAGCGGAGGCCCCGCTGGACCCGTCCGCCAAGGTCACCATCAGCGCCGACTGCCAGCCGCCGACCACGAAGCCGGGGGAGCGCAGGCAGTGGGAGGAGGACATCGCGGAGTTCAACAAGACCTACCCGAACGTCACCATCAGGGCCACCGACGCCTCACCGTGCAACGAGCCCGCCAAGTTCACCGCGCAGCTCGCCGGCAAGACCCAACCCGACCTCTTCTACGCCTACTTCACGGACCTGGGCCAGGCGCTCGACGCTGGCGCGGTCGAGGACATCAGCGCGTACGTCAACGAGACGACCGTCCCGGCCCTGAAGGACATCGACCCCTCGGTGCTCGACACCCTCAGGAGCGAGGGCAAGCTCTACGGCCTCCCGGTCACCAACTACAAGATGGGCCTCATCTACAACCGCAAGCTCTTCACCCAGGCCGGTCTCGACCCCGACAAGCCGCCGACGACCTGGGCGGAGATCCGGACGGCCGCCCAGAAGATCTCCGCGCTCGGCAACGGCGTCAACGGCTACGGCGAGTACAGCGCGACCAACCAGGGCGGCTGGCACTTCACCGCCGAGCTGTACGGCCTCGGCGGCAGGATGACCGGTGACGACGGCAGGAAGGCCGCCTTCAACACCCGCGAGGGCAAGCAGGTCCTGCAGAACCTCCACGACATGCGCTGGACCGACGGCACGATGGGCGCCGCCCAGGGGCTCAAGTGGCCCGACCTGATGACCCAGACCTCCACCGACAAGCTCGGCATGTACATCGGGGCGCCGGACGACATCACGTACATGGTCCAGACCCTCAAGGGCAACTACGCCGACTACGGCATGGGTCCGATGCCAGGAGGCAGGGCCACCCTGCTCGGCGGCGACACCCGGCTCTTCAAGAAGGGGTCCACGCCCGACCAGATCAAGGCCGGCATCGCCTGGGTCACCTTCAAGTACCTGACCATGGGCAAGGGCCAGTTCGACTACGCCCGCAACAGGTCGGACAACCTGCCCGTCGGCATCCCTCAGCCCAACTTCTTCACCGGTTCGACCCTCGCGGCGGACAACGCGGCCAAGGCCGCCAGTGCAACCGTCCCGGTCCGGAACTACGCGCCCTACATCTCCGATCAGGTCCCGGGAAAGACCGAGCCGGCCAACGCCCAGCAGCTCTACAAGGTCCTCGACAACGCGGTCTCCGCCGTGCTCACCGACCGGGGCGCCGACATCGACAAGCTGCTCGCCGACGCCGAGTCCCAGGCCAACAAGGTCCTGGCGAGCCTCGGTTAGCCGACGCGGGGGACAACCCGCCCCGGGCCTCAGCCGCCCACGGCCACCCCGACGGACACACACGGATACGAAGACCGACCGACAAGCAGACCGACCGACAAGCAGACCGACGGACATGCAGACCGGCGGACCGGGCACCGCCGACCCGCCCGACCCGCCGGTCCAGCCGGCACACCAGGAGCACCGATGGCCGGGACCATCTCCCCCTACAAGACCACCCGCCGGGCCAGTCGCATCCCGGCCGACCGCACGGGTGGCTCCGGAGGCCGCTCGCCCAAGCGTCCGGAACTCGGCCGGACCGTCCGCCGCAACGTCTCCGCCCACGGTTTCCTCTTCGGCGCCCTGGTGTGCTTCGGGTTCTTCACCTGGTACCCGATGGTCCGCGAAGTCGTCATGAGCTTCCAGAAGACCAGACGCGGAAAGACCACGTGGGTCGGGCTGGAGAACCTCGAACGGATCTTCGGCGACCCCGACTTCTGGACCGCCTGGCGCAACACCTTCCTCTTCACCGCGCTCGCGCTGCTCCTGGGCTTCGCGGTGCCGTTCTTCGTGGCCGTGCTCCTCAACGAGCTCCGGCACGCCAGGGCCTACCTGCGGATCCTGGTGTACATCCCGGTGATGATGCCGCCCGTCGCCGCGGTGCTGCTGTTCAAGTACTTCTACGACCCGGAGTACGGCCTCTTCAACTCGATCCTGACGACCCTCCACCTCCCCACCTCCGCCTGGCTCAACTCGCCGGACACCGCGATGGTCTCGGTGGTCGTCGCGGCCACCTGGATGAACATGGGCGGCGCCACCCTCATCTACCTGGCCGCCCTGCAGGGCATCCCCGGCGAGCTGTACGAGGCGGCCGACCTGGACGGCGCCGGCCTGTTCCGCAAGATCTGGCACGTCACCGTCCCGCAGACCAGGCTCATCCTCTCGCTCCTCCTGCTGCTGCAGATCGTCTCCACCATGCAGGTCTTCGTGGAGCCGTTCCTGCTCACCGGTGGGAACGGCCCGCAGAACTCCACGATGTCGGTCGTCTACCTGGTCTACGAGTACGCCTTCGACATGGGAGGCAACAACTACGGCGTCGCCTCCGCGATGGGCCTGGTCATGCTCGTGGTCCTCGCCGGCTTCTCGGCCCTGTACACGCGGCTCAGCCGCACCGACGACTAGGAAGGGCTCCGGCCATGGCAGCGAACGAACCCCGGACCCGGACGCTCGTCGCACAGACCCAGCTCGACCGACCGCTCGGGAAGGCCGTCTACCGGACGGTGCTCGTCCTCGTGGTCCTCGTCTTCACCGCCGTCTTCGTCGGCCCGCTCTACTGGCTGGTGACCGGCGGCCTCAAGAGCACCCAGGAGGTGATCCGGAGCCCGCCGACCCTCTTCCCGTCCGAGATCCACTGGGGCACCTACGCGGAGGCCTGGCGCCAGCTCAGGATGGGCCGCCTGCTGACCAACACCCTCTACTACGCGCTCGGGGCGCTCGCCTTCCAGCTGGTGTTCGACGTCGCCGCGGCCTACGCGCTCTCCAAGCTGCGGCCGATCCTCGGCAACGTGATCCTCGGCATGATGCTCGCGACCCTGATGGTCCCCTCCGCGGTCCTGATCGTGCCGCAGTACCTCACCGTGCTGGACCTCCCGCTGCTCCACCTCAACCTGATCGGCACCCCGTGGGCGATCTGGCTGCCCACCGTCGCCAACGCCTTCAACATCTTCCTGCTGAAACGGTTCTTCGACTCCGTCCCGGAGGACCTGCTGGCCGCAGCCGCGATCGACGGCGCCTCACCGACCCGGGCCCTGTGGTCGATCGTGCTGCCGATGTCCCGACCGATCCTCGGCGTGGTCTCCATCTTCGCCGTGGTCGCGGTCTGGAAGGACTTCCTCTGGCCGATGCTGGTCCTGCCGGACCCGGCCGACCACACGCTCAACATCGGCATCCGCTCCCTCGCCACCGGCCTGCCGCAGAACGTCGTGATCGCCGCCCTGGCCATCGCCTCCGCACCGACGATCGTCTTCTTCCTGATCTTCCAGCGCAGCATCGTGTCCGGCCTCACCTCCGGCGGCCTCAAGGGCTGAGCGCCCCGCCCGGAAGCGGTCGACCACCACGCCCCTCCCGTCCGGTCGAAAGGACCCCCCACCGTGGGACAGAACTCCAGCCGCCAGCCCGAGCACCCGGCCTGGTGGCGCGACGCGGCGATCTACCAGGTCTACCCGCGCAGCTTCGCCGACGGCAACGGCGACGGCACCGGGGATCTCGCCGGGGTCCGGTCCCGCCTCCCGTACCTCGCCGAACTCGGCGTCGACGCCATCTGGGTCAACCCCTGGTACCCGTCCCCGATGGCGGACGGCGGCTACGACGTCGCCGACTACCGCGACGTGGACCCGCTGTTCGGCACCCTGGAGGACGCCGAGAACCTGATCACCGAGGCGCTCGCTCACGGCATCCGCACCATCGTCGACATCGTCCCCAACCATGTCTCCGCCGAGCACCCGTGGTTCAGGCGGGCCCTCGCCGCCGTCCCCGGCAGCCCCGAGCGCGAGCTGTTCCACTTCCGCCCCGGCCGCGGCCCGGACGGCGAACTGCCGCCCAACGACTGGGAGTCCGAGTTCGGCGGCTGCCCCTGGACCAGGACCACCGACCCGGACGGAACGCCCGGCGAGTGGTACCTGCACCTCTTCGCCAGCCAGCAGCCCGACCTCAACTGGGCCCACCCGCAGGTCCGCAGCGAGCACGTGTCGATCCTGCGCTTCTGGTTCGACCGCGGAGCCGCCGGCGTCCGCATCGACTCCGCGGCCCTCCTCGTCAAGGACCCCGAACTGCCCGACTTCCGCAAGGGGGTGGACCCCCATCCCTTCACCGACCGCGAGGAGCTGCACGAGATCTACCGGTCCTGGCGCAGGATCGCCGACTCCTACCCGGGCGAGCGCATCCTCGTCGGGGAGGTGTGGCTGCCCGACGCCGAGAGGTTCACCCGCTACCTGCGCCGCGACGAGCTGCACACCGCGTTCAACTTCGACTTCCTGGCCCGCCCGTGGGAGCCGGAGGCGCTGCGCGAGTCCATCGACTCCACCCTCGCCCTGCACGCCCCGGCCGGGGCCCCCGCGACCTGGGTCCTCTGCAACCACGACGTCACCCGCACGGTGACCCGCTACGGCCGCAGGGACACCCGTTTCGACTTCGCGGCCAAGGCCTTCGGAACCCCCACCGACGTCGCCCTCGGCCTGCGCCGGGCCCGCGCCGCCGCGCTGCTCTCCCTCGCCCTGCCGGGTGCCGTCTACCTCTTCCAGGGCGAGGAGCTCGGCCTGCCCGAGGTGGAGGACCTCCCGATCGATCGTCTCCAGGACCCGATGCACCTGCGCTCCGGCGGCACCGACCCCGGCCGGGACGGCTGCCGCGTCCCGCTCCCGTGGTCCGGCCCCCTCCCGCCGTACGGCTTCTCGCCGGCGGGCACCGAACCGTGGCTGCCGCAGCCGGAGGGCTGGGCCGCGCTGACGGTGGAGGCGCAGAGCGCCGACCCGGACTCCGTGCTGTCGCTGTACCGCGCCGCGCTCCGGATCCGCCGGGGATCGCCCGGTCTGCGCGGCGACAAGTTCGAGTGGCTGCCCGGCGACCGCGGCGTCCTCGCCTTCCGCCGAGGCGCCGAGTTCGCCTGCGTCGTCAACCTCTCCCCGGCGCCCGTCGTCCTGCCCGCGCACGACACCGTCCTGCTCACCAGTCGGCCGCTCGACGGAAACCTCCTTCCCGTGGACGCCGCGGCCTGGCTGCGGTCGCGGTGACGGCCCGCCATCACCGGGCCCTCCCTCGCGGATCCTGCCGGGCGCAGGATCCGACCGAAAAGGGCTGAAGCGGTCGGCCAGCCACGGCCGCCCCTGCGCTCCCCTGCGCTCCCTGCCCTCCCCGGCGGCGCCGGCCGGTCCGGTGCCGTCGCCCGTCCTGAGCTCGTCGGCCCTCCCCGGAGGATCCAGATGATGTCGGCTCGGTCACCGCCCCCTCTCGCCAGGCCCCTCCGCGACGCCCGCCCGGACCGCCCCGCCGGTCGGGGCCGCGGCACGCACGCGCCCACTCCCTCCCGGAGAGGCTCCGCTTTCCGGGCCTGTCCGCCCCCCCACCTGTCATCCTGATGAGATCCAGAGGACTCCCGTGAGATCGACAGCTCCGATTTCCCGACTCGTGGCAGGGCTGGCCTCGGCCTGCCTGCTGCTCGTCGCCGGCCCGTTACTGCCCGCCCGGGCCGCCGGCGGCCCCGACCTGGCCGCCGGCAAGCCGGCCGCCGCCGGCAGCGCCACCGCCGGCCGAGGCGCCGCCTTCGTCAACGACGGCGACCAGAACACCTACTGGGAGAGCGCCGGCACCGCCCTCCCGCAGTGGGTCCAGGTCGACCTCGGCAGCACCACCGCCGTCGACGAGGTGGTGCTCAAGCTCCCCGCGAGCTGGGGTGCCCGCACCGAGACGCTCGCCGTTCAGGGCAGCACCGACGGCACCGCCTTCTCCACCCTCACCGCCTCGGCCCCGTACTCCTTCGAACCGGGCGCCGGCAACACGGTGAGGATCGGCTTCCCGTCGACCGGTACCCGCTTCGTCCGGGTGGACATCTCCGCCAACACCGGCTGGCCGGCCGCGCAGATCTCCGAGCTGGAGGTGCACGGCACCACCGGCTCCAGCGCCAACCTGGCCCGCGGCCGGGCCTTCACGGCCGGCAGCAGTTCGGGCGGCTACGGCGCGGGCAACGTCGACGACGGCAACCAGGGAAGCTACTGGGAGAGCGCGAGCAACGCGCTCCCGCAGTGGATCCAGGTCGACCTCGGGACGGCGGTCGCCGTCAGCCGGCTGGTCCTGAAGCTGCCGACGGGCTGGGAGCGGCGGACCCAGACCCTCGTCGTGCAGACCAGTACCGACGGCAGCACCTTCACCGACCGGGTCGCCTCCGCCGACTACGTCTTCGACCCGGCCACCGGCAACACGGTGACGGTGGACACCGGCACCACCACGGCCCGGTACGTCCGGCTGAAGGTCACCGCCAACACCGGCTGGCCGGCCGCCCAGCTCGCGGAGTTCGAGGTGTACGGCCCGGTGACCGGGGACACCCGGGCGCCGACCGCGCCCGCGAACCTGACGTACACCCAGCCGTCCTCCGGGCAGGTCCGGCTGGCCTGGAGCGCGGCGAGCGACAACACCGGGGTCACCGGCTACGACGTCTACGCCGACAACGCCCTGGTCAGCAGTGTCGCGGGAAACGTGCTGACGTACACCGACAGCCGGGCCGACGGCGCCACCGTCTCGTACTACGTGAAGGCCAGGGACGCGGCCGGCAACCAGTCGGCCGCCAGCAACACCGTGACCCGCACGGGCGCCCCCGGGGACACCCAGGCGCCGTCCGCGCCGACGAACCTGACGTACACCCGGCCGACCTCCGGGCAGGTCCGACTGGCCTGGGGCGCGGGCGCCGACAACGTCGCGGTCACCGGGTACGAGGTCTTCGCCGACGGCGCGTTGCAGGCCGAGGTGGCCGGCAACGTGCTGACGTACACCGACAGCCGGGCCGACGGCGCCACGGTGTCGTACTACGTGAAGGCCAGGGACGCGGCCGGCAACCGCTCCGAGGCGAGCAACACCGTCGTCCGGACCGGCAACGACGGTGGCGGTGGCACCAACCTGGCCGGGGGCAAGCCGATCACGGCCGACTCCAGCATCTACACCTTCGTCGCGGCGAACGCCAACGACGACGACGTGACCACCTACTGGGAGGGCGCGGGCGGCAGCTACCCCAATGAGCTGACCACGCGGCTGGGTTCCAACGCGACCGTCGGTTCGGTGGTGCTGAAGCTCGACCCGGCCGCGGCCTGGGCCACCCGCACCCAGACCGTGGAGGTACTCGGCCGGGAGCAGAACGCGACCGGATTCACCAGCCTGGTGGCCGCGAAGCCCTACACGTTCTCCCCGGCCTCGGGCAACACGGTGACGATCCCGCTGACGGCCACCGCGGCCGACGTCCGGCTGCGGATCACCGCCAACTCCGGTGCCGGAGCCGGGCAGATCGCGGAGTTCCAGGTGATCGGCACCCCGGCGCCCAACCCCGACCTCACGGTCACCGCGGTCTCGGCCTCTCCGGCCGCTCCGGTGGAGACCGACCCGCTCACGCTCTCGGCGACGGTCAGGAACGCCGGCACGGCCGCCTCCGCCGCCACCGCCGTCGACCTCTACCTGGGCGGTGCCAAGGCCGGCACCGCGCAGCTCGGCCCGCTGGCCGCCGGTGCCTCCGCGACCGTCTCGGTCCCGACGGGCCCGCAGAACGCGGGCAGCTACCAGCTGCGAGCCGAGGCCGACCCGGCCGGCGCCGTCGTCGAACGGGACGAGACCAACAACGCCCACACCGCGCCGGCCCCGCTGGTGGTGAGTCAGGTCGCCGGTTCCGACCTGGTCGCCGCGCCCGTCAGCTGGACCCCGGGCAACCCGGCGAGCGGCAACGAGGTCACGTTCTCGGTGGCGGTCAAGAACCAGGGCACGACCGCCTCGGCGGGCGGCGCCCACGGCATCGGTCTGACGGTGACCGACGCCACCGGTGCGGTCGTCAGGACCCTGACCGGCAGCCACACCGGCGTCATCGCGCCCGGTGCCACCGGCTCCCCGGTGAACCTGGGCAGTTGGACGGCGGGCAACGGCCGGTACACCGTGAGGACGGTCATCGCCACCGACGCCAACGAACTGCCGGTCAAGCAGGCGAACAACACCTCCACCCAGTCGCTGTTCGTCGGCCGCGGCGCCAACCTGCCGTTCGACACCTACGAGGCCGAGGACGGCGTGCTGGCCGGCGGCGCCGCGGTGGTCGGGCCCAACCGGACCGTCGGCGACCTCGCGGGCGAGGCCTCCGGCCGCAAGGCCGTCACCCTGAACACGACCGGCGCCTCGGTCGAGTTCACCACCAAGGCGCCGACCAACACCCTGGTGACCCGCTTCTCAATCCCGGACGCGCCGGGCGGCGACGGCATCGACGCGAAACTCGACGTCTACGTCGACGGGGTCTTCCTCAAGGCCCTCGACCTCACCTCCAAGTACTCCTGGCTGTACGGCAGCGAGACCGGTCCGGGCAACTCGCCCGGCGCCGGCGGCCCCCGGCACGTCTACGACGAGGCGAACCTGCTGCTCGGCACCACCCTCCCGGCCGGCAGCAGGATCAAGCTGCAGAAGGACGCCGGCAACAGCACCACGTACGCCATCGACTTCGTCAGCCTGGAGCAGGCGACCCAGCTCCCCAACCCCGACCCGGCCCGGTACGCGGTGCCGACCGGCTTCACCCACGGCGATGTGCAGGCGGCTCTGGACCGGGTCCGGATGGACACCACCGGCGCCCTGGTGGGCGTCTACCTCCCGAGGGGGGACTACCAGACCGCCAGCAAGTTCCAGGTCTACGGCAAGGCGGTGAGGGTGGTCGGCGCGGGCCCCTGGTTCACTCGGTTCCACGCCCCGTCCTCGCAGTCCAACACCGACTTCGGCTTCCGGGCCGACGCCTCGGCCAACGGCTCGACCTTCACCGGCTTCGCCTACTTCGGCAACTACACCTCCCGCATCGACGGCCCCGGCAAGGTCTTCGACTTCGCCAACGTCGCCGACATCACCATCGACGACATCTGGACCGAGCACGTGGTCTGCCTGTACTGGGGCGCCAACACGGACCGGATGAAGATCACCAACTCCCGGATCCGCAACACCTTCGCCGACGGCGTCAACATGACCAACGGCTCGACCGACAACCTGGTCTCCAACAACGAGGCCCGGGCCACCGGGGACGACTCCTTCGCGCTGTTCTCGGCGATCGACGCGGGCGGGGCGGACGAGAAGAACAACGTCTTCGAGAACCTGACCTCGATCCTGACCTGGCGGGCCGCCGGCGTCGCGGTCTACGGCGGGTACGCCAACACCTTCCGCAACATCTACATCGCGGACACCCTGGTCTACTCGGGGATCACCATCTCCTCGCTGGACTTCGGGTACCCGATGAACGGCTTCGGCGCCTCGCCGACGACCGATCTGAAGAACATCTCCGTCGTCCGGGCCGGCGGCCGCTTCTGGGGGGCGCAGGTCTTCCCGGCGATCTGGGTGTTCTCGGCCTCGAAGGTGTTCCAGGGCATCAGGGTCACCGACGTGGACATCGTGGACCCGACGTACAGCGGCATCATGTTCCAGACCAACTACGTGGGCGGTCAGCCGCAGTTCCCGGTCGCCGACACGGTGTTCAGCAACATCTCGATCTCCGGTGCGCGGCGCAGCGGTGACGCCTCCGACGCCAGGTCCGGTATCGGCGTCTGGGCCAACGAGCTGCCCGAACCGGGGCAGGGCCCGGCGGTCGGTTCGGTGACCTTCGACCACCTGCGGTTCAGCGACAACCACCAGAACATCCGCAACACCACCTCGACGTTCACCATCAAGGTCAACCCGTAGGGAGGGGAACCTCCCGGTGACGGGCGGTTCCGTGCCGCCGGGAGGTCTCCGACCTCCCGGCGGTCCTTGCGTTCCGGCGCGGCGCCCCACCTGGCATACCGGGCTCAGGGCTTGCGGGGATCGGCAAGCGGCGTGCGGTTCCTGTCCGATCGACCGTTGGAATTTGCGTCTTCGTCGCAAGACCATGCAATTTCCTTGCGTGGCGGAGCTAGAATGGCCGCATGACACGACGACTGGCCCAGGTGGCGAAGAAGGTCGGGGTCAGCGAGGCCACGGTCAGCCGGGTGCTGAACGAGAAGCCCGGCGTCTCGGAGACGACCAGGGCGGCGGTGCTGACGGCGCTGGACGTGCTGGGATACGAGCGCCCCACCCAACTGCGCGGTGAGCGGGCGCGGTTGGTGGGCATGGTGATGCCGGAGCTGCAGAACCCGATCTTCCCGGCCTTCGCCGAGGCGGTGGGCGGCGCGCTGGCCGGGCAGGGGTTCACCCCGGTGCTGTGCACGCAGTCCGCGGGCGGGATCTCGGAGGCGGACTACGTGGACCTGCTGCTGGCCCAGCAGGTGTCGGGGGTGGTGTTCTTCGGTGGTCTGTACGCGCAGGCCGACGCCGCCCACGACCACTACGAGCGGTTGGCGGAGCGCAGTCTGCCGACGGTGCTGCTGAACGCGGCGATCGAGGGCCTGGACTTCGCGCGGGTCTCCTGTGACGACGCGGTGGCCGTGGAGCAGGCGATGGGGCACCTGCGGCAGCTCGGTCACCGCAGGATCGGCCTGGTACTGGGGCCGGCGGACCACGTGCCGTCCCAGCGGAAGTTGGACGCGGCGCGGCGGGCCGCGGCCTCGGCGGGCCTGGAGCTGCCGGACAGCCACGTCAAGCGCGCGCTGTTCACCCTGGAGGGGGGCCAGGCGGCCACCACGCGGCTGCTGGGCGAGGGGGTGACCGGGATCGTCTGTGCCAGTGACCCGCTGGCGTTGGGCGCGGTGCGGGCGGTGCGCCGGGCGGGGCTGTCGGTGCCCGGCGACGTGTCGGTGATCGGCTACGACGACTCCTCGTTCATGACCTGCACCGATCCGCCGCTGACCACGGTGCGCCAGCCGATCGAGGCGATGGGCCGGGCGGCCGTGGACCTCCTGGCGGGGGAGATCGCGGGCGCGAGGATCACCCACGACGAGCTGCTGTTCGAGCCGGAGCTGGTCGTGCGCAGCTCCACCGGGCCGGCCCCCGCCGCCGGCTGACCGCACGCGGCCCTACACAGCCCCACGCGGCCGCAGGCCCCGCCGTTCCGGTCCATCGGAACGGCGGGGCCTGCGGCGCTTCGGGTTCTGCCCGGGGGACGCGGGGTCAGGAGGTGTAGGCCTCGAACTCGGCGAGCTGGGCGGCCGGCCAGCCGGTGTTGCCGGTGAACGAGAGCCGCAGGTGACGTGCGGTGGTGCCCGGTACGGCGAGGGTGACCGTGTTGCCGGTGGCCGGGTCGAAGCGGTGGGCGGCTTCGGCCCTGGCCGTGGTCCACGTCGTGCCGTCGGTGCTCGCGAGCACCGCGAGGGTCTGGGTCCGGGCGGTCCAGGCGGGGGCCGGCGGCAGTTTCAGCACCAGCCGGCCGACGGCGGTGGGGGCGCCGAGGTCGGCGGTCAGCGACTGCGGGAAGGCGTGGCCGGTGCTCTCCCAGTAGCTTCCGGTGTCGCCGTCGGCGGCCTGGCCGGGGCCGTAGCCGCCGACCGAGCCGGTGGCGGTGAGGGGCTTGCCCGCGAGGAGGTTGGTTCCGGCCGGGGGTGTGGTGGTCGGCGTGGTGGGCGTCGGGGTGGCGGTCGCGCCGGTGGCCCGGATCTCCAGCTCGCCGAGCTGGGCGGCCGGCCAGCCGGTGTTCCCGGTGACGGTCACCCGGACGAAGCGGGCGTTGCTGCGGGGGAGTCCGATGGTGACGGCGTTGCCACCGGCCGGATCGAAGGTGCGCCCGGCGGCGGGGGCCAGGGTGGTGAAGGCGGTGCCGTCGGCGGAGCCCTCGACGGAGAGGGTCTGGGTGCGTGCACCCCACGAGGCGGGGAGCCTGGCGGTGACGCTGTCCACGCCGGTCACGGCGCAGAGGTCGACGGTCAGCGCCTGGGGGAACGCGTCGTTGGCGCTCTCCCAGTAGGTGGCGGCGTCGCCGTCCACGGCGTTGGCGGCGGTGTAGGTCTGGTTGCGGCTGGTGGCCGTGGTGTTCTTGCCCCGGGCCAGGTTGCCCGTGCCGGGATCGCAGGCCGGCGGTGTGGTCGGGGCGGTGGTCGTCGGCGAGGGTGCGCTGGGGGAGGGGGTCGTCGGGGTGGTGGGCACACTCGGTGTGGGGGACGGCGTCGGGGTTCCGCCGGTCGGGCGGCCGCCGTAGGTGAACCGCGGGGCGGGCCACAGGCCGGAGCAGGTGGAGCCGGACCAGCCGGAGTTCCCCCCGCCGTCGGTGACCTTGAATCCGGCGCCGACGCAGTTGTGGGTCGGGGTGGCGCTCTGGGCGATGTTCTTCGCGGTCACGTGGGTGAACCGCATGTCGGCGGCGGCCTGGGCCTGGATCGCGTAGGTGCCGGCCCCGTCGATGGTGGTGTTGGTGAACTCGATGCCCTCGGACGAGCCCTCGATGGTGTGGATCGCCGCGTAGGAGCTGTCGAGGACGTCGGTGTCGGTCACGGTGATGTGCGCGCCCCTGATCGGCTCGTTGAGGCCGCTGAACCAGATGGCGCCGACGCCGAAGTTCCAGTTGTAGTCGCTGTTGCCGGTCCGGATCAGGGTGTTCCTGGCAGCGGTGATGGTCCCGGCCACGGCGGTGCCGTTGCCGGAGCCGACCCCCGGGTAGCGGTTGGCGATGTGCAGGCCGCCGCCGTTGGTGACGGTGTCGGCCATCACGTTGTCGGAGATGGTGAAGTCCTTGCCGCCGTAGGTGACGATGTTGTTCGCCAGGATCGGCAGGACCACGGTGTTGCGGGTGAAGCTGTCGCCGACGTTGGGCACCCGCTCCGGCCAGGAGGCGAGGCCGTCGTCGCCGGTATTGCGGACGAAGGTGTTGGTGACCGTCGAGCCGGTGACGCCGGTGTGGAAGTTCACGCCGTCGGCGGTCTGGTCCAGGATGCGGCTGTTCCTGAGGGTGAAGCGGTCCATCGGACCGTCCATCCAGGCGGCCACCTTGGTGTGCTGGATCCAGAGGTTGTCGACGGTGGAGTTGCTCATCGCGCCGCCGATGGCGTTCACCTGGTCGTCGTCGACGCGCTCCCTGATGTCGCCGATGACGGCGAAGTCCTTGAGGATGACGTTGCGGCTCGGGCCGTTCGACTCGTGCGGGCGGACCGCCCCGCCGTACCCGCCGCCGGGGGCGTACTTGCCGTAGATGCCGGCGGCCCGGTTCCGGTTCACCGGGTCGCGTCCGCCGAGCACGCTGTACCAGGGCCCGGCGCCGGCCAGCGTGACGCCGTCCACCACGACGTGGTCGTAGAGGGTGAAGCTGCCCGGCGGGACGAAGACCGTCCGGCCCTGCGCCTGGCCGGCGTCGACCGCGGCCTGGAACCTCGCGGTGCTGTCGGCGGCTCCGGTGGGGTCGGCGCCGAAGTCGGCCACGACGTCGATGGCGCCGGCGGGTGCGGCGATCGGCGCGGCGACCTGCTCGAAGTCGGCCAGGTCGACGGTGAAGGTCGGCGACTGCGCGGTCGAGGTGACCTGCAGCCGGATCCTGGTGCCGGTCGGCAGCGAGGAGCCGAACATGGTCCGGGTCTCGTCGTAGAAGTGGTGCGGGTTGGTGTCCCCGGGGTTGTTGTTGAACGGGTACCCCCCGTAGTACCAGCCGTACTTGGAGGTGACCGGCAGGTCCTTCAGCTTCACCCCGTCGACCAGGAGACCGAGCGAGGCGTCCCGGCCCCGGCCGTCCGCGCTGTCCGGGAGGGAGTACCGGAAGCTCATCGCGTTGGCCGGTGCGGTGAGGGTGAACTCGACGTACTCGCCGGGGGCGTCGAGGGTGACGGCCTGGCGCCCGGAGGCCTCGGAGGGGAGCGTGCCGTACGCCCGCTCGGGGCCGATCACGGTGCCGTTGGTCGCCGCGTACTCGGCCTCCTGCTCCTTGAACGGCACGGTGGCGCCCCGGGCGGGGACGTCCAGCGGGGAGAGCGTCGGCACCGCGGCGGCGTGGGCGGGGGCGGCCGTCGTGACGGCGGCCGCGGTGAACAGGCCGGCCGCGCCCACCGCGACGGCGGTGAACGCGGCGAGGCCGTTCCGGAACCGGATCCGTGGCTGCGGGCGGCGTTGTCGTTGCATGGAGTCAGCACATCCTTGCCGGTCGTGGGGGTGATGGCGGGGTGGTGGTGACGGGGTGGTGATGGCGGGGTGGTGGCGGTGGGGTGCGAGCCCGCGAGGTCGGCCGTCGCCACGGGCGGGGCGCCCGGTGAACGGAGCGGAGCGCACCGGGAGTTGGGGAGCGGCGCGGGGGTTGCCGCCGAGGCGAGAGACTACGGTCGGTCATCGCATGAAGTCCATAGGAAAGAGCAAAGATGTGACACAGGACTGCAAGACATCGATTCTCATTCGCCCAGGACTGACCGTCCCCTCCCTCGCCTCCACGGGGATGTCCGGCAGGGTGCCGTCCACTTGATGCGAACGGACTTGGGCGGGGGATCAAGTGTCCTGCGGGCAGGGATCGGTCGGGTTCGTTGACACGCTCGTCGCCGGCCTGTATTCCTGGGAGCTCATCCCTGCGCAAAAGATGAACAGATGCATGTCGTCTAATCGACCGACTGTCTCTCCTCGGCAGGCAGCGGGAGCGGCGACGTCATGGGGACCGCCGTGCGTCCGCGGCCGTCCGCGGCGCCGCCCGGGCGGCGCCGGGGGAATCACCGGGCCGAGGGGCCGGACCGTCCGACCTGCCCCTCGGTTGCCCGGCTCGTGAGGTGCCACTGACGACTCGTCGGGCACGCGTACACCCGCTTCGGGTAGTAGCCGAGATCACGCCGACTCGTGATGGCCAGGAGCGCCTCCAGGGCGAGATCCCAGGAGTCGTAGCGGACCTTCCCGCACCGACACCCGTCGGCGTCGGTCCTCCGGGGATCCTCCAGCGGGCCGAGGCGGCCCGTGGCGAGGTACTGACACACCTCCGGAAGGGTCTTGAGGACGCCGGGCCCGAGGTGCGACGACTCGGCCGCGCGGTGGAGACCGGCGAACGTGGGGTGGGTCGGAGGCTCGACGCTCCGGACCGCGCGGGAGAGCCGTCGGCCGGTCCATCCGAGCAGGGTCTCGGCGAGGGGGTGCGGCTGCGGGAACTCGCCCGTGTCACGGACGTGCTGGAGCAGGTCGTCCGCGGTTCGGGACGCCAGGACGATCGTCACGTCGTCCGAGTGTTCGGCGGCCACGAGGCCCGCCAGCACGCCCAGCACGGCGGCTTCGTCGGTGTTGCGGGCGAGGGGGCCGGTCCGGAACCCGAAGACCTTCTTGTTGCCCGGGCTGTCCTTCCGTCCGGCGAAGGTACCGTCCGGCTTCCTCACGTTGATGATGCGCCGTATGTGGCAGGTCGCCTCGTCGCGGTTCCAGGCGGCCCACACGAAGATGCGGTGTCGCCTGCCGGCGTCCTCCGGTACGTGGTTCATCGGATCATCTTCCTCCGGGTGGTGGCGCCTTGACACGGAACCCGGGTCTTCCTTGCGGATCCTGCCTTCGTCCCGCGCCGTGGACTGCGGAGTCCGTCCGCCTTGCCGTGCGGCCCGCTGGTCACGGTCCTGCGGGCCGGACGACGTCAGGTGTCTGCCTGTGCTGCGTGAGGAAGGCGGCGAGCTCCTTGTCGTAGGCGGCGGGATCGGCGTTCCACGCGCCGGTGTGGCTCGCTCCTTCGACGGTGACGAGGGTGACCTTGCCGGGCCAGTCGCGGGCGAACTCGGCGCTGGTGGCGTAGGGCACGACGCTGTCGCCGGTGCCGTGGAAGAGCAGGACGGGCTGCTCGGGGCCGCCGGTGCGCCGGTTGACGGCCAGGGCGTCGATGTCGTCGAAGTCCACGTCCGCGCGCAGGCCGATGATCCCGGTCTCGAGGGCGGCGACGGGTGCGGGCAGACCGAGGCCGGTCACGATGGAGTCGAGGGCCGCGCGGTAGTCCAGGGCGGGCGAGTCGAGGACGACGGCGCTGACGGCGTCGGTGTCGGCGGCGCGCTGGAGGTAGGCCTCCACGACGGCCCCGCCCATGGAGTAGCCGATCAGGACGACATCGGTGGCCCCCTGGCTGCGGGCGTACCGGACGGCGGCGTCGAGGTCGCGCCACTCGGTGTCGCCGAAGTGGCGCTTGCCGCTGCTGTCCCTGGGGGCGCCGGGGTCGTTGCGGTAGGTGATGTCGAGGACGGGGTGGCCGAGTTCGTGCAGTTGGGGCATGGTGCGCAGTCCGGCGGCGCGGCCGGCGCCGAGCCCGTGGACCTGGATGGCCCAGGTGGTGCCGGTGCCGGGGACGAACCAGGCGGGCATCGGGCCGAGTTCGCCGGGGTAGGTGACGTCCTGGAAGTCGAGCCCGGCGGCCTGCCGGGGGTCGGAGTTCCAGACGGTGACGATGATCTTCGCGTTGGCGCCGGGGGTGGGCACCGTGTCGGCGGTGAGCTCCCTGGTGACGGTGTCGCCGTCGGTGGTGAGGACGGACCCGAGGATGCCGTGGTGGCGGCGGTCGGCGGTGTCCTGCCAGACCAGGCCGTAGGTGCCGGCGTAGCGGCTGTCGGTGGTGGCGGGGAGGGTCACCGTGCCGGGGCCGGAGGCGAGGACGCGGGTGTTGAGTGGGGTGTCGTCGATGGGGCTGACGATTTGGCCCGCGGCCAGCCAGAGCAGACCGGCGGCGGCGCCGAGCGCCAGGACGAGAATGCCTGCGACGACCGTGAGCAGGCGGCGGCGCAGCTTGGCGCGGCGAGTCCGGCGAACGGGCGTGGCGGGCGTGGTGGGCGCGGCCGGTCGGGGCTGGGGTGAGGGGTTCTGCGGCATGGTCGGCGAGGGCTCCCGGTTCACGAGTGCTTCAGGGTGGTCGGGCCTGCGGAGAGGGTGAGGGCGAGGCCGGTCGGAGTGACGGCGAGGGCGGTGGGCGAGAGGCCCAGTGGGTAGCCGCCGCCCTGCTTCCTGGCGGTGAGGCGCTCGTTGATCCGGTCGAGCTGGGGCCCGGTGATCGTGCGGCCGAGGAATTCGAGCGCGGTGGCGGTGATCGTCACCCTGCCGTCGGTGAGGGCGGGCTTGAGCGTGAGCCGGCCGGTGCCGCCGGAGCCCAGGCCGAGTTCGATCGTGCCGGCGGCCGGATCGGTGCGGGCGGCACCGACCGGAAGGCTCTGGCCGGAGTCGCGCACGGTGGCGGCCAGGGCGTCGGCGGGGACCGTGATCTGCGCCGACACCCCGGCCGCACTGGGTACGGACGCGGCGAACCGCACGTCGGTCAGCGTGATCCGGGCCGAGGCGCCGCTCAAGCCGCCGAGCCGGGCGTTGTCGGCGCTCAGGGTGACGTGCTCCAGCCGCCGGTCGAGGATCTTGACGAGGGCCGGACCGCTGCCGGTGTCCACCTCCACCGGGGCACCGAGGGCCTTCGCGGTACTCTCGGCGATCCGGCTCTCCAGTACGTGCCCGGCGGCGACCTCCGCACCGGCGGCGAGGACCAGGACGGTGGCCACGGGCACCGCGACAGCGCGCGCGATCCGGCCGCGCCGGGTGGCGGGGCGCAGCATCCGGCGCAGCCGGCCGGGTGAGGGTGCCGGGGAACGGGGTGGGGCGGGACGGCGGGTCATGCTTCTCCTCGGGATGACTCGGGACGGCTCGGGACGGCTCGGGGCGGCTCGGGATGACGTGGGTCGGCTCGGGGCTCGGCACGCGGGCTCAGGTCCGGCGGCGGAGGCCGCGGGTGCGCGGACGGCTGCGGGTCCGGGCGAGCAACCCCGCGCCGGCGGCGAGCAGGACGGCCGTGGCCGCCACGCCGGCCAGTACCAGCGCCCTCGGATCCGTGACCACCGGTGCCCTCCTTCGCGTCCGGGCCCGCCGGTCGGGGGGCCCGGGAACAGGCTGGACCGGGGCTGCAAGCGGTGGGTTCGGCGAGTGTTCGGGGCGTGTAAGGATCACCGGCGGCGCCCCGGAGCGACCCGTTCGGCGCGTTAGCATCGGAGCAGTTCGAGACCCGCGACCGGAGCGTGCGCGGCGGCGGAGGTCGGAAGAGGACGGCGATGACACCGAGCAAGGGCCTGGTCCTGGTCGTGGAGGACGAGCGCCACATCGCCGACCTCCAACGCCTCTACCTCGCCCGCGAGGGCTTCGGGGTGCACACCGAGAGCGACGGGGTGGCCGGTCTGGACGCGGTCCGGCGGCTGCGGCCGGTGGCGGTCGTCCTGGACATCGGGCTCCCGGGCCTGGACGGCACCGAGATCTGCCGCCGCCTGCGTGCCGCCGACGACTGGACGCCGGTCGTCCTGGTGACGGCGCGCGACGAGGAGGCCGATCGGATCCTCGGCCTCGAACTGGGCGCCGACGACTACGTCACCAAGCCGTTCTCCCCGCGCGAGCTGGTCGCCCGGGTGAAGGCGGTGCTGCGCCGGACCGCCGGACCGCAGGCCGTCGGCGCCTACAGCGTCGGACGGCTGCGACTGGACCCGGAGCGCCGCACCGTGCACCGCGACGGGGAGCCGGTGGAACTGACCACCACCGAGTTCAACCTGCTGGCCCATCTGCTGGCCCGGCCGGGCCGGGTGTTCGGCCGCGACCAGCTGCTCTCACAGGTCTGGGGGCACGCCGACTACCGGGACAGCAGGGTCGTCGACGTCTACGTGTCCCAGCTGCGGGCCAAGCTCGGCGGCGCCAGCCCGATCCGGACCGTTCGCGGCGTCGGCTACAGCGCCCAGGACGACGGGCGGTGAGGCTGCGCCCGCCGGCCCTTGCGCGAGCGGGTGCCCGTACAGGACCGGGTGCCCGTACGCGCGGCCGTACGCCGGGCGGTTCGCTGACCGGAAACCTGGTCCTGCTCGCCACCGTGGTGGCGACCGTGGCGGTGCTGCTGGCCGGGTTCGCGGGCTGGCGGACGGCCCGGTCCAACGCCGAGGCCCAGTACCGGGAACGGCTGGTCCGCCAGGCAGCCGTGCTGTCCGTCGCCCCCAACCTGTCGGTGCTGCTGCTCGACCAGGCGCAGCGGCTGACCGGGGCCACCGGTGTCCAGGTCGCCGTGATCGCCCCCGACGGCCAGGTGGCCGGCCCGTCGGCCGGTGCCGTCACCCCGGCCGACCGGGACGCCCTGCTGGCCGGCGAGGACATCTCCACCACGGCCGTGCTCGGTGGCGCGCGCGTCCTGCTGGAGGGCCGCCCGGCACGCGACGGCGCGGTGGTCCTCACCCAGCCCTTCACCGAAGTCGACGCCGCCGCCGACCGGATCCGCGCGGGCCTGACCCTTCCCCTGGTCGCCGGGCTGGTCGGGGCGGCGCTGGCCGGTGCCCTCCTCGCCCGGCGGATCGCCCGCCCCCTGGTGGACGCCGCCGCCGTCGCCCACCGGCTCGCCGGGGGCGAGCGCGACCTGCACTGCGCGGTCCACGGTCCCGCGGAGGCCCGCGAGGTGGCCCGCGCCCTCAACACCCTCGGCGCCGCCCTCGAACAGAGCGAAGGTCGCCAGCGCGCGTTCCTGACCTCGGTGTCCCACGAGATCCGCACCCCCCTCACCGCGCTGCGCGGCTTCGCCGAGGCCCTCGCCGACGGCGTGGTCGAACCCGGGCAGCAGGAGGAGGTCGGACGGATCCTCCTGTCCGAGACCGAGCGCCTGGACCGGTTCGTCACCGATCTCCTCGAACTCGCCCGCCTCGACGCCGACGACTTCCACATCACCCGGGAACCCGCCGATCTCGACGCCCTCGTCCGGGAGACCGCGCGGGCCTGGACCCAGCAGGCCCGGCGGCAAGGGCTGGACCTGCGCCTGGAACACCCCGACGAACCGGTGACCGCGGCCACCGACGCCTTCCGCGTCCGCCAGCTCCTCGACGGCCTCCTCGCCAACGCCGTCCGTCACACCCCGCCCGGCGCACCCGTCGTCCTCGCCCTCCGGCGCACCGCCGAGGGCCAGGCGGAACTACAGGTCCGCGACGGCGGACCCGGCCTCACCGAGGACGACGTCCGCATCGCCTTCCGACCGGGCGCCCTGCGCGACCGCTACGCCGCCACCCGCCCCACCGGTACCGGCCTCGGTCTCGCCATCGCCCAACGCCTCGCCGAGCGTCTCGGCGCCACTCTCGCCCTTCGCGGCCACGGTCCCGAAGGCGGCGCCCACTTCACCGTCACCCTTCCCGGGGAGGGCTGACGCCCTGGCCCCGACCCCGTCCTCTGCCCTCATCGGACGGGAAGATTCCCATGAATACGGGCTGATCAGCCGGGCAGACGGTCCTCCGACACTGACTACGGAGGTCGACTCATGGTTCCCCTTCTTCTCGTCCTGCTGCTGGCCCTGCTCCTGTTCGGGGCAGGTTTCGCGGTGAAGATCCTCTGGTGGGTGGCCATCATCGTCCTGGTGCTCTGGCTGGTCGGATTCGTCGCCCGCGGGACCCACTCCTCCGGTCGCCGCCACCGCTGGTACCGCTGGTGACCACAGGTCCGTCCGCACCCGGGAACGGGGGCGGGACCCGCGCACATGCGCCGGGTCCCGCCCCCGTTCCCGGGTACGGCCTTCCCGCCTCCGGCCCGCACCCGCCGTACGTCGAGGTCCACGGAGGGGCAGCCGGGTCCGCGCGCGCCGCCCGGAGCGGGCGACGGGCTGGGCGATGCCGAGGCGCCTGTCCGCGTTCCCCGTCGGTCGCCCGCCCCACGCCGCTCCCGCCTGCCCGCCCGCGAGTCTTTTTGTCCGCATTGCCCGGAACGTTCTCCGCCAGACGTGCGCGCGCCGGGAAGGACGGCTGCATCCGGCACCCCCACCAGTGAGAATGGTCCCGCAGCCGGGCTGCTCGCCGCGCCTGCCGGACGAAGAGTCCGAGACCCGAGGAGGCCGACATGGCACGCGATCGGATCGGACCGGCCGAGGTACTGGCCGCGGCGGAGGACGCCGCGCCGATGGACTCCCTCGACGTCGTGGCACGCAACCTGCGCGACCGCTTCGACGCGCGGTACGTGTCACTGCTGTTCGTCGACGTCGTCGGCCGGCGCCTGCTGCGGGTCAACGACACGGCGGCCACGCACGGAGAACGCCCCGCCGAACAGGTCCCCCTCGCGGGCAGCACCGTCTACGACGAGGTCCTGCGCACCCAGAAGCCGGTGCGGGCACCGCAGGACGGGCAGGGGGAGCGGGTGCTCGCCCCCGTCACCAACCGCGGCGACACCATCGGCGTCCTGGAACTGTTCCTCGACCGGGTCACCCCGGACGTGCTGGAGCAGGTCGAGGAGGCCGCGCACGCGCTGGCGTACATCATCATCGCGGACCGCCGCTTCACCGACCTCTACCACTGGGGCAACCGCACCACCCCGGTCAGCCTGGCCGCCGAGATCCAGCGCCAGCTCCTGCCCTCCGCCCCCTCCTGCGAAGCCGCCGAGTTCGCCCTCGCCGGCGCCCTGGTCCCGGCCGCCGACATCGCCGGCGACACCTACGACTACACCCTCGACCACGACACCCTGCACCTGTCCATCACCGACGCCATGGGCCACGACGTCGACGCCTCGCTCATGGCCACCCTCCTGGTCAACGCCTCCCGAGGCGCCCGCCGCGCCGGCACCGACCTCGCCGAACAGGCCCAGCGGATCCACCGGGCCCTCCTCGACCACGGCCGACAGACCTACGCCACCGGTCAGCTGCTGCGCATCGCCCTGGACGGGAGCGGCGCCCGGCTCGTCAACGCCGGCCACCCCTGGCCGCTGCGGCTGCGCGACGGCACGGTCGACGAACTGCGCCTGGCCGTGAACCTGCCCTTCGGCGTCCTCGGACAGGGCCCGTACCGGGTGCAGGACATCGACCTGCACCCCGGGGACCGCCTCGTCCTCTACACCGACGGCATGCAGGAACGCCAAGCGCACCAGGTCGACCTTCCCGGCCTCATCCGCAAGACCGCCGCCGAGCACCTGCGCGAAGTCGTGCGCACCCTGGTCGCCGCGGTCGCCGACGCCTGCGACGGCCGTGTCAGGGACGACGCCACCGTCCTGTGTCTGGACTGGTACGGCCCCCTCTCCGCGGACCGCGGGGCCGCCCGGGCCGGCACCTGACCTCGCGCGCGGCCCGGCCCGGCCGCGTCGGGACCGCGAAGCGTCGGTCGCGCCGGACGGACGGGGCCGATGCGGTGTCAGAGGCCGCCGAGCCCCGGGGGGTCGTTGACGGGCGTTTCGGTACTGCGCGGACGGTCGGGCCAGTTGAGGGCCCCGGACAGGGGTCCGAGCCTGCCGCCGAAGCTGCCCCCCTGCACGCCGGCGGCAAGCAGCTCGGCGTCCTGCGGGGACAGGCGGTCGTTGGTACGGGGGATCCACGGCTGGTGGCGGGCGTAGTGGGCCTTCAGTGCGGCCCGCCCCTCCTCCGTCGTGCTGCAGAACCAGTAGTGACCCCTCACCTTCGGGCTGGCGGCCCTCCAGCCGGCCGCGAGGAGGACGGCCGTGGCGGCGAGCGGGATCAGGAACGTCCGACCGCCCTCGGCACCGGCCAGTCCGACGGCGGTCAGTCCCATGGCGATGCACGGCACCTGGATCCACACCAGCCGGTCGTGGCCGCGCGCCGCCGCCCGGGACCGCCCGGGGTGACGCACCAGCCCCTGGTCCCCCAGCCTGTTCCCGATCGCGAGGATGGCGCGGCTGCGCCCGAACCGGCCCATCCGCCGCCAGGTCCTGCGGCTCGGCGAGAGACCGATCACCTTGAGCACGTCGGCTTCGACCGCATCGCGCGGTACGGGGTCGGTGACGGTGAGGACCTTGTCCCGGACCTTCATCCGGCCGCCCAGGATCATCGCCGCGATCGCCACCTGGGCGACCCGCTTCTCGTAGAGGGACAGGAAGGCGACCTCGTAGAGCGTGAACTCGTCGTCGGGCGGGCGCGGACGCACCGGAGCGTCCAGGAAGACGCGGAGCGCCCGGCGGTAGCGGAGGGCGCAGAGCGCGGTCGACCCGTAGGCGACGACAAGCAGGACCCACCACGGCACGGCGCACCCCCGGCCCGCCCCATACCCCGCCCGGTGGCACCTGACACGGAGAAGGGTTGACCACCGCGTTCCCGTGACGTCCCCGCTCGCCCCGACGCCGGTCCCGACGCCGACCCTGACACGGACGTGCCGCGACGCCCGGGCGCGCCGACGCCCGTAGGACGGGGCATCGCCTCGTCGACGAGAAGCAGGGTGTGCGGATGTCCTCGGAACGGGATCGCCGGCGGATGCTGCGCGACGCCCACAAGGCGGAGCACAAGCGCGCGGAGCGGGACCTGCTCGGCCTCGACCGCGAACAACTCGACGATCTCCTCGACCACGTCGAGGAGCGCCTCGCGGACACCGACTGTGATCACACCCTGAGGCACTCCCGGGCCTGGGCCGACGCCTGGTCGGTGCCGTGGTCCGCGCCGGAAGCGGGCCTCCTGGCCAACGGTGCCGGCTGCGACTGCGAGGTGCTCGCGAACCTCGACCCGGACGAAAGGGTCTGATTCCGCTCCGCCGCCTCCGGACGGGCCGGTGCCGGTCAGGGCAGGAGGACGGCCTTGCCGGTGAGGGTGCCGGTCTGGATCGCGTGGTGGGCCTCGGCGGCCCCGTCGAGGGGGCGGACGAGCCCGAGGTGGGGGCGCAGACCGGCGGCGAGCGCGGCGACGGTCAGGGCACGGCGGGCCAGGGGATCGGCGGCCTGGCCGCCGTAGCCGACCAGGGCCACCCCTCGGTACATCAGATCGGCCGGAGTGATCTCGGGCCAGTCGCCGCCGACGGTGCCGTAGGCGACCAGGCGGCCGGTTCCGGGGTTGAGCAGGCCGAGGGCGGTGCGGGAATGGGAACCCCCGACGGTGTCGAGGACGACGTCGACGCCGGCGGGCCCTGCCGCGTCGGCGACGAGGCCCGGCCAGTCGGGATCCCTGGAGTCGATGACGTGGTCGGCGCCGCATTCGCGGGCGAGGGACTGCCTGGCGTCGCCGTGGGCGAGGGCAAGGATCCTGAAGGCTCCGGCGCCGCGCAGCAGTTGGAGCAGCAGATGGCCGACTCCGCCGCCCGCTCCCTCCACCAGGACGGTCTCCGTTCCCGTGAGGCGTGCGGCGGCGACCACGCCGACGGCGGTGCTGCCCGCCACCGCCAGGGCGACCGCGTCGGCGGGCCCCAGCCCTTCGGGGAGAGCGATCAGGTGGCCGGCGGGGACGCCGGCGTACTCGGCGTATCCGCCGCACCCCGCCGCCAGGACGGCGACGACCCGGCGGCCGACCAACGCGGGGTCGGCGTGCGCGCCGACCCCGACCACGGTGCCCGCGACCTCGCCGCCGGGCACGACGGGGAAGCGGGCAGGCGGGGCGTGGCCGATGCTGTGCAGCCTGCCGGAGCGCAGCCAGGTGTCGGCGAAGCTCACGCCCGCGGCGGCGACCCTGACCAGGGCATCGTCCGGTCCGGGGGACGGGTCGGGGAAGGCGCGGTCCACCTCCAGTACGTGGGCCGGACCGTGACGGTGGAAGACGACGGCGCGCATGCTGATCTCCTGATCTGCTGACGACAGGGGGGACGGGGCCATGCCCGCGACGGGGCAGCCCGGCAGTGATCGGCCGGATCGCGGACCGGCCTTGTCTGCCTCGATCCGATGCTGCTAGAACGGCGCGGATGAGGGAAGAACGCACTTTGCTGTCCGTTGCTCACACTCCTGTTCCTGCCCGCGCCCGGGACGTGCTGGAGGAGTGTCCGGCCCGCGAGGCGCTGGACCGCCTGGGGACAAGTGGACCCCGCTCGTCGTCGCGCTACTGGCGGACCGTCCGCGCCGGTACGGCGAGTTGAACCGCCTCCTGGAGGGGGTGTCGGCGCGCATGCTGACCCTGACGCTGCGGCGTCTGGAGCGGGACGGGTTGGTGCTTCGCCGGGTGACACCGACCATCCCGCCGCGTGTCGACTACGAACTCAGCTCGGCAGGAGAGGAGTTGTGCGAGGTTCTGGCCGCAGTGGCCCGGTGGGCCGACCGGCACGGCGGCGGCATCCGGCGCAGCCGCGCGGACTACGACGCCGGGCGCGTCGCCCGGCCGGCTCCGATCGGACCAGTGGGACGTGGGGCCGGGCATGCCGTCGACTGACGCCTCGACCGGCCGACGGCACCGCCGTCCCTCCTGAACCGGCTCCGTTGGCCCGCCCGGCGAACGTCCACCGCCTCCCGCGACCGTTCCGGCGTACCCGCACGGGGCCGCGGCCACGGGGACGGGCACCGGACCCCTGCCGGACCGCGTACCCGCTGCTCGCCGGGCACGGACCGTGCCTCTACGCTGGCGGCGGGCGCCGGCCCCGGCGCGCACAGACCCGGGGGGACCGCGTGATCCGAGTTCAGCAGCGCACCTACACCCTGATCGCGTGGCCGTGGAACGCCATGTCCTGGGCCCGGGTGCCCGAGGGGTTCGGGTTCACCCTGTACGACGTCGTCGACCCGACGGCGCGCGGCGTCGAGGTGCCCGGAACGGAGCAGGACGCCACCCGCTGGAAGGTGGCCCACGACGCCTACCAGGACCTGCTGCGCCACGCCGAGGACACCGTGCGCCACGCCCACGGCGTGCGCAGCAAGGCCGGCTTCATGGTGGACCGGCGCACGGTGCGCCTGCGCCGCTACGATCTGGTGCCCGGGCGCGGGGCCCGCTCCCGACGGCTGTTCGCCGAGTGCGGGACCCTGATGCGGGCGGCCGAGGCGGCCTACCGGCCGATCCTCGACGAGATCGAAGCCCGCCTCGCGGACGCTCCGGGCGCGGCCTGAGCCGCCGGCGCCCCGGCCACGGGCCGGGGTCCGGTCAGAGGCTGATGATCTGCAGGCCGGAGCCGGCGGTGAGGTAGAAGGTGTGGCCGTCGGGGCCGAGGGCCAGGCCCGTCACCCAGGTGAGGCCGGTGATGCCCTCGCCCGGGACGAGGGTGTTGGTCGCGGTGTCCAGGGCGAGGACCGAGGCCGCGCCGTCGGTGCCGGTGAGGTCCTGCTGGACGAGGTACAGCCGGATGCCGCCCGCGCCCACCGACGGGTTCTGCAACCACTGGCCCGGGGCGATGTCGAGGGTGGTGAGGGTGCCGGTGGCGAGGTCGACGGCGTATCCGGTGCCGCTGCTCCCCACGCCGTGGAGCCGCGTGCCGTCGGGGGAGAGGGCCAGGCTCGGTACGGCGCCGATCGGGGCGGCGACGGCCCCGGCCACGGCGGGGGTCGCGGTGCTCGTGTCCAGGTGGACCAGGTTCTCGTCGGTGGCGGCGTACGCGGCGGCGCCGCCCGGCAGGGTGACGATCGAGCCCAGGTAGCGGCCGGGCACCGGCACGGCGGTGGTGAAGTCCTGCTGCTGCGGGGAGAAGGACAGGATCCGGGCGCTCGGTTCGGCCGGGCGGTGGAAGCGGGCCGGCCCGTTCTGGCCGACGTAGACCCTGGCGCCGTCGGGGCTGACCGCCAGTGAGGTGAGGGCCCCGGGGAGGGTTCCCTCGGGCCGGGGCTGGTCCGGTACCGCCGTGCTGGAGACCACGGCGTCGGTGGCCGTGTCGATGGCGGCCAGGGTGGACAGCGGTGCCCTGCGGGCGGTCGAGAACAGGACGTAGACGCGCGAACCGTCGGGGCTGACCGCGACCGGGCCGGGACCGGCCCCGAGTCCGGTGGAGAGCGTCACCACGGCGGTGATCGCCCCGCTCTGGGTGTCGACGACCTTCACCTTGGCGCCGTCGATGCTGTCCTTCACCGCGACGTAGGCCTTGTGCCCGTCCGGGCCGACCGCCACCGAGGCGGGCGACGAGTCCAGTTCGACGGTCCGCGGGACACCCGGGACCGGCCCGTCGGACGGGCCCGTGTCGGCGCCGGCGGAGCCGGATCCGGTGAGCAGCAGCGCCCCCACGGCGGCCAGGGAACCCAGCCAACGAGCCTTCGAGGCAAGCGAGTTCATTCAACCCTCCCCTTCGGACACCGCGGGTCCCCGCAGTGGAAGGCAAACGCTACGGGACGAACTCGGTATGAGTGCAGAGTTGTTGATGCATCATCAGGCCAATTCGAGAGTGACACCGGTCCGGTCCGGTGCCTCCACCGGGAGCCGCGCCCACGGGGTGATCCGCCGCCGGCCCGTCGGCACAGCGGGACCGCGGTGCCCGTGGCCGGTCTCCGCACCGCGAGCGGCGCCCTGCCTCCGGGCGCGGGTCGCGTCCGGAGGCAGGGCGGCGAAGCGCGCCGGTCAGCCTCCCGCGGGGGAGATGATGGCGTAGGCGCCGCGGGCCGCCGGGGAGAAGTGGCGGCGGATCACCTGGTCGCTGGAGTTGCCCTCGATGGTGTCGACGGTGCCGTCGGCGTTGGCCTTCTCGATGATGCCGACGTGGACGCTCGTGCTGGTGTTCTGCGGACCGGTGCCGAAGACGATGGCGTCACCGGGCTGCGGGTTGCTCAGACCGCTGTGCAGGGTGCCGTGGTTGCGGCCGTAGTAGTAGAAGTCCCCGCTGAACGCGGTGCTGAAGTTGACGCCGGCCTGGCGCCAGGCCCAGCTGGTGAACAGGGCGCACCAGGCCACGCAGGGGCCGTACGGGTTGCAGTTGTTGCCCCACTCGTGGACGCCGAGCTGGGAGCGGGCCGCCTGGACGATCTTGTCGCGGACACTGCCGTCCAGCGGGGGAACGGTGGGGGTTCCGCCGCTCTCGCCGCCCGGGGTGCCGCCGCCGAGCTCGCGGGGGATCCCCATCGACGCCATGGTCTGCGGCCCGGCGATGCCGTCGGCCTCCAGGCCGTGGGCGCTCTGGTAGCTGCGCACCGCGTTGATGGTGGCGGGGCCGTAGTCGCCGTCGGCGGGCGTGTTCGCCTTGCCCTGCACCTGCTTCACCTTTGCGGTCAGAGCCGCGTTGGTCAGCGGCCCGGCGATGCCGTCGACCGAGAGGTCGTTGTCGCTCTGGAACGAGAGCACCGCGTTCTTGGTGGCGGGGCCGTAGACCCCGTCCACACCGCCCTCGCCCAGGTAGCCGAGACCGGTCAGGTTGCGCTGGAGCAGCCGGGTGTCGTTGCTGCTGCCGGTGCCGCTGGAGGTGATGCGGTCGATGTTCATCGCGCCCATGGTCTGCGGGCCGGCGATGCCGTCGGCCTCCAGGTGGCGGGAGCTCTGGTAGCTGCGCACCGCGTTGATGGTGGCGGGGCCGTAGTCGCCGTCGGCCGAGACGCCGGCCTTGGCCTGGACCTGCCTCACCTTGGCGAGCAGCGCGGTCATCGTGTTCGTCCCGGCGACGCCGTCCACGGACAGGCCGTTGTCGCGCTGGAAGTGCCGCACCGAGTCGGTGGTCTGGGAGCCGTAGACGCCGTCGACGCCGCTGAGCGGGGCGTAGCTGAGCCCAGCGAGGTCGCGCTGGAGCAGCCGGACGTCCACCGCGTGGGCCTGCCCCGCGGTGGGGCCGAGCAGGAGGCCGAAGAGGATCATTGCCAGGGCCAGCGCCGTCGAGGTGAGCCGGGCGCCGGGAGCCCGGGTGGGTGGGCGGAGGTTCGTTGCGGACATGGACTTGCCTCTCGTTCTCGTTCTCGTTCGCCCGGGAAGCCCGGGACGGGTGGGCGAGGACGTGACGGGTCCACCGGTCGGCGGCGTCACGTCCTGGGGCGGTTCGGGGCCGGCGCCGAGGGGCCACCGGCGGCCGGGCCGCTGAGGCGCTCTCGGCCGCCGGTGGTCCGGCCGTACGGCCCGAGGGCCGCGCCGTACGGGGCGCGGAACGGGCGCGTGCAGTGCCTTTCGGTTCGCCACGCGGGTTCGTCCGTACTGGTCGTCCGTACGGACGGGTGCCGGTGGCGTTCGTCCGGCCGTTTCCCGCCCGACGGCGCCAACTCTGACCCGGCGTGATCCACGGGTCGAGGGGCGTCCGGATCTTTGAGACTTCGCGGAACGTCTCAGGCCGTGGACCTGCCCAGTGAGACACCGTCAGATTTATCCTGAGACGCCTGAACGCCTTCGGGGGAAAAGGCTCTGATGATGCGTCAGGACTGACTGTCCCGAATCGACTCCTTTGCCCTCGGGCCGCCTGCGGAGCCCACCGCCCGTGCCCCGCCGCCCGCTTCCCGTCGCCCGCTTCCCGTTGGTCGGCGGCAATCCCGTCGCCCGCGCATCTGCGACGGCCTGCGGCGGGATCCGGCCTGACCACCGCAAGTGACTACCAGGATCGTCCGATCGCGGACTTCGCGAACGACCTGCCCGTCGCGCGGGCCGCATGTGTCCCGGCCCGGCCGAAGCGATCGACCACGGTGACGGTGACTGCCGCCGGGTCGCGCCCTGGCCGCGGCAGCGCGAGTACCTCGCGAAGCTCTCATCTCCGCCACCCCCCCCCGAGCCTCGGTGACTGCTTCAGCGATCTGAGCGAACCCCCGCCCCTTTGTGTGCGCAACAGGCCTGTCTGCGCGACTTCTCAAGCCGCCTCCCCGGGCTTCCCCAGCTCGGACGGAAGGGCGCCGGACCGCACACGGTGACCTCTCCCGGTCGGTCAGGCGGTGTCCTGGACCGGCAGCGCCGCCACCATCGGGTGGTCCTTCTTGATCAGGCCGAGCTTCGCGCTGCCACCGGGGGAGCCGAGGTCGGTGAAGAACTCGGCGTTCGCCGTGTTGAAGGGCTGCCACGGATCCGGGGTGTCGTCCTCGAAGTAGATCGCCTCGACCGGGCAGACCGGCTCGCAGGCACCACAGTCGATGCACTCGTCGGGTTGGACGTAGAGCATCCGCTCCCCCTCGTAGATGCAGTCGACGGGGCACTCGTCCAGGCATGCCTTGTCCTTGACGTCCACGCAGGGCAGGGCGATCACATAGGTCATCGGGGCTGCCGTCCTCTCCGGGTCGGTGCTGCTCGCCGCTCTGGCACGGCCGACCGTAGGGCCTCAAGTAAGCTTGAGGTCAAGAGGAGGCGATGCATGGCGACCCACCAGCCCGGCGACGCCAGGGCCACCCCCGACGACTGGTTGGGCATCGGCGAGGTCAGCGCGCGGACCGGGGCGGCAGTTTCCGCCCTGCGGTTCTACGAGGAACTCGGCCTGATCGCCTCCGAGCGCGACGAGCGCAACCAGCGCCGCTACCCCCGGCACATGCTGCGCCGCGTCGCGCTGATCTCCGTGGCGAAACGGATCGGCATCCCGCTGCAGGACCTTCAGGAGGCGTTCGCAGACGTGCCGCTCGACCGGCCGCCGAGCCATCACGAGTGGCAGCGCGCCTCGCGCGGCTGGAAGCGCCGCTTGGAGGAGCGCCGGCAGACCATCGAACGGCTGGAGGCCGAACTCACGGGGTGCATTGGCTGCGGCTGCCTCTCGATGAAGGCCTGCGCCCTGCTGAACCCCGGCGACGCACTCGCCGAGGACGGTGTCGGACCCCGACGTCTGTGAGGGGTTCCGGGTCGAGGTCCACTCCTGTCCTCCCCGCGCAGGCGGGGCCGGCTGTACCTGCCCGTCTCCACGCCCACGCAGGAGAACTCCTTCCGCGCGGCTCGTGACAGCACCACCTGAGACGGCCTCGACCACGGCGTGTACCCGCCTGCTTCCGGGCGCCACAAGGCTCACCGGAGTGACGTGGCGAGACGCGTGCTGAGTCACACCTGACCGGTCAGCCCTTCGACCAGTTGCACCGTCGGCATCCCCGGAGGGCGGCCGAGGATCCTCCTCGGCCGCCCGCCGGCCGCCGCCACCGGGTCGCCGTACCGCACCGGCGCAACCGCCCTGGCCGGCCCCGACCGGCCCGATACGTCGGCGGCTCACACCGCAGGGGCTCCCGTTTCCCGGAGTGCTCCGTCGGCGAGCCGCAGCCAGCGGTTGACCCCGATCTCGGCGAGGAACCGTTCGTCGTGGCTGACCACCAGGAAGGCGCCCCGGTACGAGTTGAGCGCGCTCTTGAGCTGGCCCGCGCTGACCAGGTCGAGGTTGTTGGTCGGCTCGTCGAGGAGCAGCAGGTGCGGGGCCGGCTCGGCGCACAACACGCAGGCCAGGGTGGCGCGCAGCCGCTCGCCGCCCGAGAGTACGCCGACCGGCAGGTGGGCCCGGGCGCCGCGGAACAGGAAGCGGGCGAGCAGGTTCATCCGGTCCGCCTCGGGCCGCTCGGGGGCGAACGCGGCGAAGTTCTCCGCCACCGTGCGGTCCAGGTCCAGCAGGTCAAGGCGCTGCGAGAGGTAGGCGATCCGGCCGTCGTTGCGCGTGATCCGGCCGTCGTCCGGGGCGAGGTCACCGATGACCAGCCGCAGCAGGGTGGACTTCCCCGCGCCGTTGGGGCCGGTCAGCGCGATGCGCTCGGGGCCGCGGACGTTCAGGTGGACACCGCCGTCGGCGAACACGGGCCGGCCGGCGTGGCGCACCTGCAACCCCTCGCCGAGGAAGAGGTTGCGCCCGGCGGGTACCTGGGTGTCAGGCAGGTCCAGGGAGAGACGTTGCTCCTCGCGCAGGGCACGCCCGGCCTCGTCGAGCCGGGCCTTGGCCTCGTTGACCCGGGAGGCGTGCATCTGCCCCGCCCGGCCCGCGGACTCCTGTGCGCCGCGCTTCATGGTGCCGGCGAAGATACGGGGCAGGCCGGCGTTGTTGAGGTTGCGGGCGGCGTTGCTCGCACGGCGGTCGGCGCGTTCGCGGGCCTGCTGCAACTCCCGCTTCTCCCGCTTCAGTTCCTGCTCGGCGTTGCGGACGTTCTTCTCGGCGACCTCGTGTTCGGCCCGCACCGCGTCCTCGTACGCGGTGAAGTTTCCGCCGTAGAAACGCAGTTCGCCGCTGCTGAGCTCGGCGATGTGGTTCATGCGATCGAGCAGCGCGCGGTCGTGGCTGACCAGCAGCAGGCAGCCGTTGAAGTCCGCCAGCACGTCGTAGAGCTTGTGCCGGGCCTCCGTGTCGAGGTTGTTGGTCGGCTCGTCGAGCAGCAACACGTCCGGGCGCCTGAGGAGTTGGGCGGCGAGGCCGAGGGAGACGATCTGGCCGCCGCTGAGCGTGCTCAGGCTGCGGTCCAGGGCGAGGTGAGCCAGGTCGAGCCGGTCGAGCTGGGCGCGGGTGCGCTCCTCGATGTCCCAGTCGTCGCCGATGACGGCGAAGTGCTGCTCGTCGACGTCGCCGGACTCCACCGCGTCGATGGCCTGGACGATGTCGGCGATGCCGAGTACCTCGGCGACCGTGAGGTCGGCGGTCAGGGGGAGACTCTGACGGAGGTGGCCGAGCTTGCCACTGACGGTCAACACGCCGGTCGCGGGCTGGAGTTCTCCGGCGATCAGCTTGAGCAGGGTGCTCTTTCCGGAGCCGTTGGGGGCGACCAGGCCGGTCCGCCCGGTGGGCAGGGTGAAGGACAGGTCGTGGAAGACCGGGGTGTCGTCCGGCCAGGCGAAGGAGACGTTCGAGCAGATGACGGCGGCGTCGGACATGGAAGTGACCTCGAAAGAGACTGAGGGCAGGACTGGGAGCTCTGCCCCGGGCAGATACGGGAAAGGGGCACGACGAAGAAGACCACCTCGGCTGCGGCGCTCCTGAAGCACCGGCCGGTGGCCGTCAGATCCGGATCTCACCCGGAGATGTCGTCGTCACCCGCCACGTCTGCCACTCCTCGATCACTCGGATTTCAGGTCGTACGCAGGCTAGCAGGTGTCGTTCGTCGTCTGCCGGTATTTCCAGCGGCCATTCCGTGTCGGCTCATTGGCAGGTGCGGAGTGCGATGCCGGCATGCCTTGACGGTGTTCACATCTGTGCGGAGGCCCACCACTGCGCCCGGCCGGAGAGGTGGCCGGCCCTCCGGGGCGCCTCCTGCTGGAACGCATTGACCACGACGGGACAGCCGAGACGGCGATCCCGCGCGAGCGGTCCCGGAGTCCGCAGCCGCCCATGGTGTCCTCGGGCTTCGTGGTCGGCGGAAGGCGGCAGCCGCGTTCTGCGTGGGGAAGGGCGGCCGCTACCCTTAGCCTTCCCTCACCAAGATCCGGCCCGCGACGCGCGGGCTGCCCTTGCCTGCCCTTTTTTCCGAGAGGACGCCCATGTTCAAGGTCAACGAATACTTCGACGGCACGGTCAAGTCGATCGCCTTCACCGCGGAGGAAGGACCGGCGACCGTCGGCGTCATGGCACCGGGTGAGTACGAGTTCGGCACCGCGAAGCGGGAGATCATGCACGTGGTCTCCGGCGCCCTCACCGTGAAGCTGCCCGGCTCCGAGCAGTGGGAGACCTTCAAGGCCGGTGACCGGTTCAACGTTCCGGCCGACAGCAGGTTCCAGGTCAAGGCCGCAGTCGCGACCGCCTACCTCTGCGAGTACCGCGACTGACGCCGAGACCGTTGCCGATGGGCGAGGGGCGCCGGAGGCCGGGAGCGCTCCAGCGCGGCCGACCCGGCCTCCAACCCTCGCTCCAGCACGCTCGCCCTCGCCCGCCCCCGTCTCCTGACCGCCGCACACCGGGCATCCGTGTGCCCGCCGCCGCAGTGCGTGAGGCCGCCCGGAATCCGGATGGGCCGGCGGGCCGGTACGGCGTAACCGCCGCCACGGGGGCTGGGGACGGTGGGCCGCGCCCGACCGGTCAGGCCGTGGATTCCCCACTCGTTGACCTCCACCTCCCGGGCAGCGGTGACAGGACGTCTCGCCGCCGCGCAATCTCCGCGACGGGTGGCACCTCCGTGATCTACCGACCGGCGGTTCTGCCGACCGGGCGTACGTCCGGCCGCCGGCTCGATTGCGCGGAGCCGGTGACCTTCTGGCCGGTCGGATCAGGTCGGGTTCGTGGGTGGGGTGGCCGGCGGGGGTGCTGCGCCGGGCCACCGGTGGGGGTCGATGCTGCTCAGTTGAGGAAGTCGACGCGGTCGATCAGGCCTCCGCGCACCCGGTAGGCCACCAGGACGCGGACCGGCCCGTCGGCCAGCCCGTGGGCGATCTCGTGGTCCACCACCCGGTCGCCTTCGACGAGCCGCCCCACGATCTCCGCCCGGCAGCGGCCCTCGGCGAACTGTCCGGCGTACTTGTCCCGCAGGGCCTGCCGGCCCCGCAGCCGGCTTCCGTCGGCCCGGTGGACCGTGACGTCCTCGGCGTAGGTGGCGACGAAGGCGTCGATGTCGTGGTTGTTGTAGGCGGCGAGCTGCTGCTCGACCACGTCGCGCGGGTCGGACATGTGCGTGATTGTTCCTTCCTGGGCGAACGGGTTCAGGCCGCGAGACGGCGGGTGGCGAGTTCGGCGTAGAGCGCGGCTCCGTCGGGGAGCACCGCGTCGTCGAACTCCGCGTAGGGCGAGTGGTTGAGCGGCAGGTCGGCGGGGTCGTCGATCCCCTTCGGGGCGGCGCCGAGCCACGCGAACGATCCCGGAACGGCGGCAAGTATCCGGGAGAAGTCCTCCGCCCCGGTCATCGGGTTCGCCATCGTCTGGAAGCGCTCCTCGCCGAAGACCTCCCGGACGGTGTCCGCCAGGAAGTCGGTCTCGGCTCCGTCGGTCACGGTCACCGGGTACTCGAAGCGGTGCTCGACCTCCGCCCGCAGACCGTGGGCGGCCGCGATGGACTCCACCAGCTCCACCACGACGTCGGCCACCTTCGACCGCGTTTCGGCGGAGAAGGTCCGCACGGTCGCCTCGAAGCGGGCGGTCTCGGGGATGATGTTGCGCTGGGTGCCGGCCCGGAGGAGCCCGACGGTGATCACCACCGGATCGAACACGTCGAAACGGCGGGTCACCATGGTCTGCAGGGCGGTGACCATCTCGCAGGCCGCCGGGATGGGGTCCTTGGCCCGATGCGGCGCCGAGCCGTGGCCGCCCGCACCGTGGACGGTGACGTTCAGCGCGTCGGAGGCGGCCAGGATCGGACCGCGCCGGGAGCTGAACTCCCCGTGCGGCAGGGCCGATGCCACGTGCAGGGCGTACGCGGCGACCGGGAGCCTGCCCGCCGCGTCCAGCACGCCCTCGGCCAGCATGGCTCCGGCGCCGTCCCAGCCCTCCTCACCGGGTTGGAACATGAAGACCACGTCGCCGTGGAGCTGCTCCCGCCGTGCCGCCAGAAGGTGTGCGGCGCCCGCGAGCATGGTGGTGTGCAGGTCGTGCCCGCAGGCGTGCATGGCGCCGTTGTCGGCGGCGAACGGCAGCGGGGCCTTCTCGGTGACCGGCAGACCGTCCATGTCGGCGCGCAACAGCACCGCCGGCCCCGGCCGTCCGCCGCGCAGCACCGCAGTGACCGAACTCAGTGAGGTGCCCAGGCTCACCTCCAGCGGCAGTCCGTCCAGGGCCCTCAGCACCCGCTCCTGGGTGCGGGGGAGGGCGAGGCCCAACTCGGGGAACCGGTGGAGGTCGTGGCGGAGCCGGACCAGGTCCGGGGCCAGACCGAGAGCATCGTCGTGCAGGGACACAGGTACCTCCATCGAGCCCGCGCGTGGCGGGAACTTGTGCAGAGCGATCTGCTCCGTGATTCTGGTTCTTTCGGCGGGAGTTTCCCGTCATTTCGCAGGATCACGCCACGAGAGGCCCTTCAATGCACGGATCCACCGGCAGTCGACGGTGACCCGCTCCGACGTGACCGCGGATGAGCTCGACCTCGCCCTGGTGAACGCGATGCAGCTGCGGCCCCGGGCCCCCTGGTCGCTGCTCGGCCAGACCCTCGGGATCAGTCCGGTCACCGCCGCCCGCCGCTGGCGCCGACTCTCGGAGGCCGGGATCGCCTGGGTCACCGCCTACGGACTGCCGCACCCCGAGGACCCCGGGTGCGTCGCCTACCTCGACCTCGACTGCGCTCCCGACCGGCTCGGCCAGATCGCCGACGACCTGGCCGAGGATCCGCACGTGATGAGCATCGACCATCTCTCCCAGGGCTGCGACCTCGTCGTCACCGCGGCCTTCACCGACCTGGCGGCGGTCTCCCGGTACACCGCCGAACGGCTCGGCCGCCTCCCCGGGGTCAACGCCGTCCGCACCCACCTGGCGACCGGCTTCTACGCCGAGGGGATCCGCTGGAGGCTGGACTCGTTGGACCCCGCCCAGCGGGTGGAAATGCATGACGATCACTCGACGGCCAACGGGCCACCACCCGCCGTCCGAGCCGAAGTCCGTCAGGAGGACCGAGAGTTGCTCATCAGACTGGGCGTCGACGGCCGCCTCGACCAAGCCGAGCTGGCCGCCGCCACCGGGCTCAGCCCGTCCACGCTGCGCCGCCGCCTCGACCGGCTGGCCGCCTCCGACGCGATCCGCTTCCGCTGTGAGATCGCCGCCCGCGACGCCGGCCGACCGGTCATGACGACCTTCCGGGCGGACCTTCCCCCGGACCGGCTCGACGAGGTCGGCCCCCAGCTCGCCAGACTCCCCGAGGTCCGGTTGTGCGTGTCCGTCGCCGGCGCGCACAACCTCGTCCTCTCCGTCTGGCAGCGCTCCCTCGCCGACGTCCAGCGGCTGGAGGCCGCACTCACCCGCCGGTTCCCCGACCTGCGGGTGGCAGATCGCCGGGTGTCGCTGCGTACCGTGAAACGGATGGGCCGGATCCTCGACGCGGACGGACGCGCGGTCCGCGCCGTTCCTATGGACATCTGGCGGGACCCGGTGCCGGTCCGCTGACGGTCTCGGCCGCCGCCTCGCAGGGCACTCCCGCGCTGGGGCGCACCCCCGTCGGGAGGGCCGTGACCTCGTTCGGAGCGGGCCACAGGGTGCCGCGGACGGCGGGGCCCGGCGATGCCAGAGTTATCGGGGCCGCCGACGTACCTGCCGGACGGCAGGCTGCGCGTGGGCCCCACCGCCGACAGTCGGCGGACGGCTGCTCTCCGACCTCCACGGGCAGGAGCCCCTCCCCGGAAGACTCACAGTCGAATTGACGCGCCGTCTCCGAACACCGGCGAGTAACGGCCGCGCAGCCCCGTTCGGCTGCCCCGGCGTACAACCGGGACTGCCCGCGCCTGCGGCGACCCACGGTCGGAGCCCCGCCGGCCCCAGCTCCGCAGTACCCGTGCCCAACCAGGCCGGTTCGGCCGCCCGCGAAGCGCCCACTGCCCAGACGGGCAGCGCCGGGGTTCCCCGGCCGGCCCGCGCGCGGGGGCGACATGGTCGAGGCGTCCTCGTCGAGCCGCGCGGGCCGACGAGGAGGAGGCATCGAGGCGTCCGATCAGAACAGGACGGCGAACGGAGCGGCCACCGCGAGCCCGATCAGGCCGACCCCGGCCGCCGTGGCCGGTGAGGCGAGTGAACTCGCAGGCCCAGCACATCCGTTGGTGATGCGGCGGCTCCTGCTCGGTCAGCTCGGCCACCACCGAGATGCCCCGCAGGTGCAGCCGACGTTCCCGCCACGCCGACCGCGCCGCGAACAGCACGACAGCACCGAACCCCGCGATCAGCCAGCCGCAGAACCACCCCAGGACCACCTGGACGACCCCGCCCTGGTCGCCCGCCGCGATCGAGAGCCCGACCGGGCACAGAAGGAACAGCACCAGCAGCTCACGCGCAGGTCCCCACCCGTGATCGGAACGATGGGTGGATGAGTAGCCGGTCACATGAGCCACGGGGCAGTTCCTAGTCGGCCAGCAGCGCGCACACGAAGTCCTCCTCTACGGCGCGCAGGTGGGCCAGCAGGTCCGGGTTGACCCGCTGGTTCACCTGGCTGGTGACGGAGACGGTGAGGCTGCGGCGCCCGTCCGGGGTGCCCGCGCCGAACTGCGTGTAGCCCGCGGTGTTGCCCGTGTGCCCGAGCACGACGCCGCAGCGGGTGGTGTACTCGAAGATCGCCAGCCCGGCACGGTTGGCGCCCGGGCCGGCCGGCTCGGAGGCGCCCTCGATGAAGGCCCGCTGCTGCTGCCGGGTCTCGTCGCTGATCAGCGGGCCGCCCGCGTACCCGGCCGCGAACGTGTTGAAGTCCCTCGGAGTGGACACCAGGCCGCCCGAGGCCCAGGCGCCCGAGGCGCCGAACTGCGTGCTGACGTCCTCCGGCGGGTCGGGCGGCTGGACGGCGTAGCCGTGCAGGTAGGGCTCGGGCAGCTCGTACCCGGAGGGGAGGCTGGTCTGCGTGAGCCCCAGCGGCCGGTAGACCTGGGAGGCCAGCAGGTCCTCGTAGCGCTGCCCGGTCGCGGCCTCGGCCATCAGGGCGACGGCGATGTTGTCGGAGTTGGAGTACTGGTAGCGGGAGCCGGGGGTGAACTCCAGGTCCTCGTCGGCGACGAAGTCCAGCAGGTGCTGGGAGTCGAACACGTGGTGCGGGTCGGCGATGATCAGGTCGACGAAGCCCTGCGCCATGCTGTAGTCCGGCAGCCCGCTGGTGTGGCGGAGCAGCTGACGCAGCGTCACCGCGCCCCAGTCGCCCGGCAGCGAGGGCAGCCGGTCGGCGATCGTGTCGTCCAGTCCGAGGAGCCCGCAGTCGACCAGGCGCAGCGCGGCCGCGCCGCTGAACGCCTTCGCCGCGCTGGCCAGCCGCATGTGGTCGGTGGAGCGGGGCGGGCGGCCGGTGCCGACCTCGGCGACTCCGGCCCGGAGCACCCGCACGTGCCCGTCCTCGCGCAGTACGGCGATGGCGCCGGGCGGGCCGTCCGGACGGTCGACCAGCTCTTGCAGGCGGGCCCGAAGCTCGCGGTCGTCGCCGCGGGGCTCCGCCGCGGCGGGAGCGGCCGGTGCCAGGGCCATCGAGGCGGCGAGCAGTGCGGTGACCGCGTGCCCTGGACGGCGGGTGGGCCGCGGTCGGGCGGTGAGCGGCGAACGGCGGGAGCGCAGTGGCACGGCGGGGCCTCCGGAGGGCGTCGCGGCGACGGGAACGCCCGCCGCTCTGGCCGGAGAGGGATCACCCGTTCGCGGGCCGGAGAAACGGTCGGGCCCCTGCCGTGACCCGCCCGGCCGAGTCGTACCGGCCGAGCGGCCGCAGGCCGCGCGACGGCGACCGGCAGGTCGCGCGTCAGCCGTCGGAGCGGTGCCGGGCGGCTTCGATGTGTCCGAGGTAGCGGTGGGTCCAGTCGCACAGCCCGTCGATCGTCACTCGCAGGGCCTGGCCCGGCTCGGTGAGGGTGTACTCGACCCGTGGCGGCACGACGGGGTGAACCGTCCGCTCGACCAGGCCGTTGCGCTCCAGCATGCGCAGGTTCTGGGTGAGCATCTTGTGACTGATCCCCTCGACCGTGTCCCGCAGCTCACCGAAGCGCAGGGTGCGCTCCCCGAGGGACTCGATGATCAGGAGCGCCCATTTGTTGGCGACGTCCGAGAAGATCTCCCGCGCCAGGGAGTCGGCCCGCCGCAGGTCTGCGTTGTCGGTCGAGCCCGTGAACTGCTTGGTCACCATGAGGTTCCTCAGTCACCGAAAAGTGCGTTCTTCCATGTCAGCGCACACTCTCCTACGGTTCCCAAGTAACCACAAGAGAGCGGACGCATCGTGGCTCGACGGCCTCGGACCGCGGGCGACCCTGGCGAGGGAGACAGCAGCATGGCCATCACCCTGGTGAACCCCGGTGGACTGCCGGAGATCGACGTCTACCGGCAGGTGTCGATCGCGACCGGCTCGAAGCTCGTCTTCGTCGCCGGACAGGTCGCGTGGGACGCCGACGGGGTCACGGTCGGCGACGGCGACCTCGCCGTTCAGGTCGAGCGGTGCTACCTCAACATCGGCACGGCCCTGGCCGGGGTCGGTGCTTCCTTCGACGACGTGGCGAAGCTGACGGTCTACGTCGTCGACTGGACCCCCGACAAGATGCCCCTGCTCCTGGAAGGGATCGCCCGGGCGGCCGCGAAGCTGGGCGTCACGCCCGTGCCGCCGGGCACGCTGCTGGGTGTCGCGGCGCTGGACGTCCCCGAGCATCTGGTCGAGATCGAGGCCACGGCCGTCATCGACTGATCGGGCGCTTCCGAACCGCCGGACGTGTGCGGATCGTTGTCGGGTGCGGAGCGGTCGAACGGGGCACCGGTCCCGGCGGCGGGGCGGGGGACCGGTACGGCGCGCCGCCCCGGCACCAGGCCCGGGAGCGGTCACGAACGCACGGCCGAGGGCGCGGAGGCGAGCCCGGCGGAGAACGCCTTCGGTGCCCGGCCTGCTACGGGACGGCGATCTGCTCGGTCCTGTTCGCCCCGATCACCTCGATTCCCCTGGTCCCCAGGATGCCGTCCAGCGGCAGGGAGACCGTGTACGGGGTGGTGGCGGGGAGCCCGATGCCGGGCAGCGAGCCGATGACCTCGATGCCCCAGTACTCCGGACGCTCGATGTAGACCAGCGGCGAGAGACGAACCGTCATGTTCACGTAGGGCATGACGCCGTTGACGACCAGGATGAAGGTGCCCGGAACGATCCCCGGGACGGCCTTCGCCTCGTCGAAGTCGATGATGCGCACGGACTCCGGCGTCGGCAGATCCGCGTAGTGCTTCACCATGGTCGGTCCTCTCGTCGCTGTGACGTCACCAGTCACTTCGTCGACGCAGACTAGTGGACAGTCGCCTACGAACCGTATGTCCAACACGCCCGCGCACCAGGCAGCGGAACGCGGCTCAGCCCGGCTGCGCGGCAGCCTCCTCCTCGGCGGCCTCGCGGACCATCTCCTCGTACCGCGCTTCGGCCTCCTCGCGGGTGTCGGCCTCCTCGACGTAGCGGGAGTACGGCCCGAACCGGGCGGCGCCGTAGACGATGACGCCCTGTCCGGCGTCGTAGCTGATCAGCTCGATCCACAGGTCGTCGGACACGTCCGTACGGAGCAGGGTGGTCTCGAACCCGTCGTTGAGGAGTTCCTCGACGTGCTCGTAGTGGGGGAAGTCATCGGGGTGGGCGAAGATCAGGCGCACGGGGTCTCTCGGGGGTCGGCGGTCGACGGCGCGCGCGGCCTCGCCCGGGGGGTGGGGACACGTGCAGGCCGGGAGTGCGGGCCGCGCTCCCGGTGCCACCGTAGTCACCCGCACCGACAGCACGTCGCATCGGACGGAGGCACCCGGCACGCGCTCAGATCCACCCCTCCTCCCAGGCGCGGCGGGCCGCTTCGTGGCGGGTGCGGACGGCGAGTTTGGTGATCGCACCGGAGAGGTAGTTGCGGACGGTGCCGGGAGCGAGATGGTGCTCCGTGGCGAGGGCACTGATGGCCTGGCCGTGGTGGACGGCGCGCAGCACGTCCAGTTCGCGGGGGGTGAGGGGGCAGGGGGTTTCGGTGAGGGCGTGGGTGGCGAGCTGGTGGTCGATGTAGCGGCCGCCGTCGTGGACGTCGCGCAGGATCGCGGCCAGGCGGGTGGCGGGGGTGGTCTTGGGGACGAAGCCGTGGATGCCCGCGGCCAGAGCGCGGCGCAGTACCCCGGGCCGGGCGTGGCGGGTGACGAGGACGGTGGGGACGGGGCGGTGGCGATGGATGGCCTGGGCGGCGGAGATGCCGTCGAGGTGGGGCATCTCCAGGTCCAGGAGAGCGATGTCGATCGGGTGGCGGGTGGCGGCTTCGACCGCTGTGGGGCCGTCAGGGGCCTGGGCGACGACGGTGAGGTCGGGTTCGAGGCCGAGGAGCGCGGCGAGGGCGCCGCGGGTGAGGTCCTCGTCGTCGGCGAGCAGGATGCGGATCACGCGGGGGTCTCCCGGTGGCTGTGGCCGGTCAGTTCGAAGTGGCCGTCGGGCTGGGTGGCGATGCGTACGTACCCGCCGATGGCGTGGAAGCGTTCCTGCAGTCCGGCCAGGCCGCTGCCGGGCTCCGCCGGGCGTGAGGGTGCTCCGTCGTTGCGCAGCAGGACGCGGGCCCGGCCCGGGTCGGCGGTGATGGTGATGCGGCAGTGGCGGGCGCGGCTGTGGCGGAGGATGTTGGTGACGCCCTCGCGGACCAGGGCGGCGAAGGCCGGCTGGAGCTGGTGGGGGATGCGTGCGGCGTCGCCGTCGATGGTGGTGGCGATCCCGGCGGCCTCCAGGATTCCTGCGGCGTTGGCCAGTTCGGTACTCAGGCTGGCTCGCCGGTAGCCGTGGACGACGGCCCGGGACTCCTCGAGTGCGCTGCGGGCCAGTTCGGAGATCTCCCGGACCTGTGTGCGTGCCTCGTGGTCGCTGCGGCCGATCAGCCGCTCGGCCAGCTCGCCCTTGAGCGTGATGACCTGGAGCCGGTGGCCCTGGAGGTCGTGCAGATCGGCGGCGAACCGCAGCCTCTCCTCGGCCACGGCGAGGGTGGCCGTGGTCTCGCGGAGGTGTTCGGCCTCCAGTACCGCCCGCCACAGCCGGACCAGCATCAACTCCACCCCGGCGATGAACAGCACCATCCCCGCGCCGGTCGCCGCCGGCACCCCGGGCAGTAGTTCGGGGTGGTCGTGACGCCACTGCGCCACTGCCTCGCCCAGCACCGCGCAGCCCACCGCGACCGCCGTCAGCATCCGGCGGCGCGCCCGGGCGGGCAGGGACAGGGCCAGCGCCGCCGCCATGGCCCCGGGCAGCATGGCCCAGTCGAGTGCGGTGTACGGGCGGTCCGCCATCTCGCCCCACAGCGCGATCGCCGCGGCCAGCAGCAGGAAGCTCCACCGCCCTCCGGCGGTCGCGGAGCCGTGGAGGGGGGCCCGGCCCGCGCGGCCGACGGGGACCGCCCGGCGGATGAGACGCGTGTGCTGGACCGCGACGGCGATCAGCACCGGAGCAGCCATGACCTGGGTCCTGGTGCCCAGGTTGAACGCGAGGTCGTTCGCGGCCAGCAGCAGCCAGAGGGGGCCCAGGGCGAGCAGCGGCCAGCCGGTCAGGCGGCCCAGCCGCCCCGGCTCGGCCGTCCTGGGCCCCGCAGGTGAGATGATCATTTCCGGTCAGCCTAGAGTCCGCCGTCGCCGTCTGTCTGTGGCCGAACCAGCCAAACGTTATGACAGTTGTCACCGGCCGACCATGACACGGCCCGCCCGGCTCATGGCATCGGACACTACCGGCGCCCGGTGCGCCACGACGAGACTTTTCCTCACCCGGACCGCGGAGGTCCACGGTCCGGGCGCGTACCGACCGCCGGCCGGTACGGACCCCGACCCCGGCTCCTGTCCCGCGCATGCGATCTCCGAGGAACCGATCCGGGCAAGGGTCCTCAAGCTTCTGGACACAGAGGTCCGCCTCACGCAGAGCGCCGCTGCCGTCGTGTGCCTCACCACGGCAGCGGCACTGCTGCGAGGCCTGAAGCATCGCCAAGGACGCATACGCACGCGCATGACCTTCCTGCCCCTGTACGAGGCGTGTGTGCGCACTCGTCGTCGAGCGCACGTCTCATCCCTGTTTCCGCGACCGCTGGAGAAACACAGATGACCACCACCCGCAAGGCGCGCCTGCGCACCGTCGCCGCCTCGGCCACCACCGCCGTCGCGGTGGGCCTGCTGGGCCTGGGCACCGCTCCCGCCGCCCATGCCGACCCCCTCCCGACCCTTTGCAACCCCGCCGTGGACCACGCCACCACGGAGCCCTTGAACCTGCAAGTCACCCCCCTCGTCACCGACTTCCTCATCTACAACGTCACCGCGGGCACCACCGGACAGCACAGCGACACCCTGAGCCGGGTCAGCTCGGTGACCACCACCGTCGACAACAGGACCGAGATCACCGCCGGCGCGAGCGCGCTGTTCGCCAAGGTCGAGGTCAAGATCGGCTTCTCGGTCCAGAAGACCACCTCCAGCACCACCACCCAGACCGTCAGCGACACCTGGAACCTCGTTTCGCCCGGACGGTACGGCCTCTACCGTGGGACCCGCGTCGTCACCGGCCAGTACGTCAACCGCATCTGCGCCCAGACCGGCCCCACCACCGGCATCTGGGTCACCACGTCGTCGAGCCCCGGGACCTTCACCACCTACGAGTCCCCGGAGATCGGCTCGGTCGGCTGCGCCCCCGCCCAACCGGCCGGCACCGTGCGCCGGGCGGCCCAACTCCTCATCAGCAGCTGCTGACCGTGCCCACCGACCTGACGACGGAGGACCTCGTGACGAACCCACTGCGCCACCCCACCACCCGCCGGGGCACGTCGCTGCGGGCCCTCGGCGCCGCCGCCCTCGCCTCACTGGCCGGCCTCACCCTGCTCGCCGGCCCCGCGTCGGCCGCGCCCCGGGGTCTGGCGTCGAGCGAGTGGCACGGCTACGTCTGCGACGACGGCTACTACCGGATCAAGACGCCCTTCGGACAGCTCGTGGAGAGGAACCAGGCCAGCCCCTGGGGGCAGGCCATTCAGAGCCCCGACAGCGGTGGCTACCACCAGCAGTGGAAGATGTGCCACTACAACGCCGACAACCAGATCTTCATCTTCCGCAGCCGGCAGAACGAGAACACCTGCCTGGGCCTCTGGAAGCAGAACCCGAACGACACGACCGAGGGACTGGCCGACGGCGCCAACTTCAACGTGTTCGACTGCTCGGGGTGGATCTACCTCAACCAGCTCTTCACACTGGTCCACACCTCGCCCGGCTCCAGCGAGGTACTTCTCCGGATCGCGCACAGCGGGAGCTTCGCCACCGTCGCCGACCCGGCCGGCTCCGCAGGTTCGCCCGTGGCCCAGTACTCCTACCGGGCAACCCTCTTCACCCTGGAGCACCTTGCGGGGTGACGACCCCCCACACCGCCCGGGGGCCCGGCTCGTACAGCCGGCCCCCGGGCCCCACCCGTGGCCCGGTAGCCCCGGTCACGCGGTCGAGGTGATGACGACGGCGGCGGATTCGCGTGATCGTCGCAACGCCGCCGGTCTCGTCGCTGACCGAGTGGTGACGGTGGCATCAGCGGGCGACGGCCGACAGGTGGCTCCGACCGGCGGGGAGTGCTGCCCCGAGCGTGTGCTGTTCCTCTGCGCTACGGTTCGAGCCCTTCGAGCCACTCGGCCACGTTCAGGGACTGTTGCAGAGCGATTTCGAAGCGGGCGGGGTAGACCTGAGCGAGGCTTCGGCGGATGGCGACGGCTTCTCGGACGGCGGCCAGGCCTTCTTCGCGGCGGCCCGCACCCCCCAGTTCGACGGAGAGGTTGTTGAGGGTCAGGGCGAGGTTGGGTCGGTGGGCGCTCGGGTCGGCCGCCACGAGGGTGCGGTAGTGGCCGGTGGCTTCCTCGATCGCGGCCAGGCCGTCGTCCCGCCGGCCCGCACCACCCAGTTCGACGGAGAGGTTGTTGAGGGCCATCGCCAGGTCGGGTAGGTAGGCGCTCGGGTCGGCCGCCACGAGGGTGCGGTAGTGGTCGGTGGCTTCCTCGATCGCGGCCAGCGCTTCGTCCCGCCGGCCCGCACCACCCAGCTGGGTGGAGAGGTTGTTGAGGGCCTTGGCGAGGTTGGGTCGGTGGGCGTCGGGGTTGGCCGTTGCGAGGGTGCGGAAGTGGCCGGTGGCCTCAGCGGCGGCGGCCAGGCCTTCGTCCTGTCGGCCGACGTCGCCCAGCCTGGCGGAGAGGTTGACGAGGGTCAGGGCCAAGTTGGGTCGGTAGGCGTCGGGGTTGGCGGTTGCGAGGGTGCGGTAGTGGCCGGTGGCTTCCTCGATCGCGGCCAGCCCTTCGTCCCACCGACCCACCTCGCCCAACTGGATGGAGAGGTTGTTGAGCGCCATCGCCAGGTCGGGTCGGTAGGCGTCGGGGTTGGCGGTTGCGAGGGTGCGGTAGTGGTCGGTGGCTTCCTCGATCGCGGCCAGCCCCTCGTTCCACCGACCTGGCCCGCCCAACCGGACGGAGAGGTTGGTGAGGGCCATGGCGAGGTCGGGCAGGTGAGCGCCCGGGTTGCTGCTCGTGAGGGAACGGTAGTGGCCGACGGCCTCCGCAGCGACGGTCAGTCCCTCGCTTCCGCGCCCGACGTCGCCCAGCCCGACCGAGAGGTTGGTGAGGGATTTGGCGAGGTCGGGCAGGTGGGCGTCGGGATTCGTCGCGACCAGCGTGCGACGGATGGCGGTGGCCTCCGCGGCCGCGGCCAGCCCTTCGTTCCGTCGGCCCACGGCTCCCAGCCGGGCGGAGAGGTTGTTGAGCGCCTTGGCGAGGTCGGGCAGGTGGGCACCGGGGTCGGCCGCTTCCAGGGTGCGGTAGTGGGCGGTGGCCTCAGCGGCGGCTGCCAGCCCTTCGTCCAGCCGGCCCACGTCCGCCAGCCGGACGGAGAGATTGGTGAGGGCCATCGCCAGGTCGGGTAGGTGGGCACCGGGGTCGGCCGCCACGAGGGTGCGGTAGTGGTCGGTGGCTTCCTCGATCGCGGCCAGCCCAGCGTCCAGCCGGCCCGCACCACCCAGTTCGACGGAGAGGTTGTTGAGGGCCATGGCGAGGTTGGTCAGGTGGGCACCGGGGTCGGCCGTCGCGAGGGTGCGGTAGTGGTCGGTGGCTTCCTCGATCGCGGTGAGGCCCTCGTCCCGCCGGCCCACCTCTGCCAGCCGGACGGAGAGGTTGTTGAGGGTCATGGCGAGGTCGGGGAGGTGGACGCCGGGGTCCGTTGCCGCCAGGGTGCGGTGGTGTTCGACGAGTTGGTGGCAGAGGCGGGCTGCGGTGGAGGCAAGACGCTGGCTGGCGTGGGGGAGTAGGCCGTAGAGCCCGGCGAGACGGTGGGGTGGGGTGCTGGAATCACCGGTGATGGCGTCGAGGGCGGCGATCAGGGGCCCCGGGTGGTCGGTGCGGATGGCGGTGGTGACGATGTGTCGGGCCATCTGCCGGGCGTGGCGCAGACAGAGGTCGGTGAGGTGGTTCTCAAGGCGCTGGTGGAAGACGGGGTGGGCGGCGGCGCGGCTGTAGACGGTGAGGAGCTGTACGGCCCGGCCTTCGTCGGCGCCGGTGAGGAGGTGGTCGGCGAGACGGGGGTCGGTGTCGAGGGTGCGGCCGATGTGGCGCTCGGCGAGACGGTCGGGCTGCAGTGATCCCCAGGGCGGCCCGCCGGGGGCGGCGTCGGAGGGGTAGAGGGTGGCGAGCCAGGCGGTGACCTGGTCGCGGCGGTCGCGGGGCTGGTCGGCGAGTGCCGGGAGTCGTCGCCAGAGCCGGTCGGCGTGTTCGTGGTCGGCGGCGCCGACGAGGTGGGCGGCGGCGAGTGCGGTCTTCAGGGTTGCCGTGCTCAAGGCGGGGCTGAGGCCACGGGCGGTGGCGCTGTCGCGCCAGTACCGGCTCTCGTGGCCGAGCAGCCGGTCCTCGACGTCCTGTGCACGCCCGTGTGTCCCGCCGTTTCCCGCCGGTCCGGGTCCGCCGGTTCGGGGTTCGGGCCCGGTGGCGTCGAGGAGGTCGGCGAGGGCGGTCATGTGGAGGGTGAGGGCGTTGCCGTAGGCATCGCGGCCGAGGTGCCGGGGCACGGGCAGGGAGTCGGCGGCCGCGGTCCAGTCGTGTCCGGCGAGGCCGTGGACGAGGGGGAGGGCCGCGGCGAGGGCGTGGACGGCTTCGCGGTAGTGGCCGGTCCGCCGGCCGGGGTCGTCTTCGAGGGGGGTGAGGCGGTGGGTGCGGGCCGCGGCGAGGTGGTCCTCGGCCTGGCGGGTGGCGGTGGTGGCCTGGTGCCACCAGTCGCCGGCGGTCCGGGCGAGCAGGAGCAGCCTGAGGGGGCTGGTCCCCGGGTGTTCGGCGGCGGCTTCGATCAGGGCCCCGAGCTGCTCGGGGCGGGTCTCGGCGTAGTCGAGGACGACCAGCACCGGCTTCGCCGCCCGCCGCACGTCCAGCAGCTGGGCTGTCGTGGCGGCGGCCCGCGGCCACAGCACCGCCCAGCCGTCGCCAGTCAGCAGATGGGCGAGGTGGTGGGCGAGGCGGGTCTTGCCCTGACCGCCCGGACCGTGCAGCAGCCACACCCCGAACCCGCCCAGCGCGCACCACGCGGTCATCTCGGCGAGCAGGTCCTCGCGGCCGTGGAAGGGAACGGTCTGCCGCCCGGCCTCCAGCAGCGCCGCCGGTGTTGCAGGAACGGGCCGGCCGGCAGGAGCGTCGGCGCGGTCGGTGAGGTCCTGGAACTCCACCGGCTCCAGACCCCCGACCGGGCCGGCACCGTGCTCGGCCAGGGCGGCGCGGAACGCCGGGTCGTGGTGGAGGACGTAGGCCGGGACGACGTTCAGCCGGCCGTGGGCGGAGTGGTCCCGATCGGCGGCCACGACGCCGGTCAGGTAGCGGTCGCAGAACATCGCGGCGCCGGACAGACCGCCCCACGGCGACGTCCCGCCGCCGCGCCACCCGGACACGGGCGTGCGCAGGTCCATGACGTACTGGTTACCGACGAAGCCACTTCCCGGGTTCACCTCCCCGCGTAGCTGGGAGGCCTCGATCGGACGGCCGTGGCGCTGGGCCTCGTCCGGTACGCCCCAGGTCTCGCACCGCGCGCCAGGGCGTCTGGTGACCGTGCGCCCCCACCGGACGGGCGCGGTCGGCGGCTGCCAGTGCTCGGAGTCGTCGACCAGGACCAGTGCGGCGTCGTCACGCTCCTTCGGTGTGCCGGCCCACACCACGCGCCCGCCCGCGCTGCCGGTACCGCCCGGGTGGAACACCTCCACCCTCGTGCCGACAGGTCCGGTGACGTGGGCGGAGGTCAGGACGAGCCGGCCACCGACCGCGTATCCCGACCCCGATCCGGGACCGGTCCCCCTCGGCCCGGTCACGGCGGCCACCCGTTCCTCTTCCACCCCGACCGAACCCGTCCTGTGTACCTGACGCACGGTCACGCCGATGCGAAACACCGTAGGACCCCGGGCCGGGCTCCCGCAGCTGATCCGCCGAGCCCGTGGCCGCTGCGGGGAGCGGAGCGACGGGTTCGGCTCCGGCCGGGGTGGACGCTCAGTACGGCGTCGGCCCAGGTGCCGTTCTCCGGGCACGAGTGCGATCTGCGGGACGGGCGGTGCGACGAAGCCGTCCCGTCGCCCGTCCCGCAGGCCGTCCCGCAGGCCGCTCGGGATCCTCAGGAGGAATCGGTGGCCTGGTAGAGGGTGGTCCAGAAGTCGTGGATGAGCCGCGCCGAGTCCGGGGTGGACATCCCGACCTGGGTGAGCAGGATTCCGGTGAGCCGGTCGTCCGGGTCGGCGTGGACGGTGGTGCCCGTACCGCCGTCCCAGCCGAACTGACCGACGGGTGCGTAGTCGCTGCGATGGGTGCGCACCGCCATCCCGAAGCCCCAGCCGCCCTGCTGCCCCTGGCCGACCGTCATGTGGGCGATGCTCCGGTACATGGCGTCCCGGGAGGTCTGCTGCCCGGGTGCGAGGCGGTTGGTGGTCATCAGTTCGACGGCGGACCGGGACAGGACCCGTTCGCTGCCGTGCACCCCGTGATCGAGCAGCATCCGGAAGTAGGCGTGGTAGTCGTCGACGGTGGAGACCAGCCCGCCGCCGGCACCTTGGAAGACCGGGGGCCGGCTGGACCTTCCGCCCTCCGCCTCGTCCCAGACGTGGAACTCCCCGGTCTGCGGGTCGGGCCCGTACAGGGGCGGCAGCCGGTCGATCTTCTCGGCGGGTACGTGGAAGGCGGTGTCCTTCATCCCGAGCGGTTCGAGGACGCGTTCGCGCAGGAACGTCTCCAACGGCCGACCCGTGACCCTGGAGACCAGCACGCCGAGTACCTCGTTGCTGAGGTCGTACTGCCACCGCTCTCCGGGCTGGTACGACAGCGGCAGTTCCCCGAGGCGGCGCATCCACTCGTCCGGGTCCGGTGCCGGGCCGGACGCCACGCTGTAGTCGAGGCGTTCGAAGGTGGCGGCCCGGATCGGGGACTCCAGCAGATCGAAGTCCAGTCCGAGCCCGAACGTGGAGGTCAGCAGATCCCGTACGGTGATCGGCCGCCGCGCGGGCACGGTGTCCTCCAGCGGGCCGTCGGGCCGCTTCAGGACCCGGCGGTCGGCGAGCTCGGGGAGCCACGGGTCCACCGGCTCGTCCAGCCGAAGCCGGCACTCGTCGAGCAGGATCATCGCTGCCGCCGTCGTGACCGGCTTGGAGGTGGACGCCATCCGGAAGATCGTGTCCCGGCGCATCGGCGCGCCCCCGTCGTGCCGCATGGTCCCGAGCGCTTCGACGTGCGTCCGGCCGTCGCGGCTGACCAGGGCGACGAGCCCGGGAATCCTCCCGGACTCGACGTGCCGTGCCAGCACGTCGTGCAGCCGGCGCAGCCCTGCCTCGGAGAAGCCGCTGTCGTTCCTTGCCATCATGAATCCCCTTGTCCACGGTGTTCGATTCCACGGCGGCCCCGGTGGCTGCCCGGCCCCTTCGTGGCGGCCTCGGAAGGAGCGTGCACCTTGACCCAAGGTCAAGGTCAACGCGACACCGAGGGGGCGGGCGGGAGACGGACGGGAGCGGACGCGCGCTACCCTCACCTCTGTGATCATCCGCAACCCGCAGCTCACAGTGAGCGCGAAGGCCGCCTGCGGCCACCGCTCGACCGTGCCCGAGGACGTCCGGGCCGACGCGGCTCGCGGGGACGCGGACGCCCACGATCTGCGGGTGCGTTGAGCCGATGGCAGGGGGGCTCACGATCGGTCAGGCCGCGGCGTTCGTCGGCGTCACGATCAAGACCGTGCGGCACTACCACCGGCTCGGCCTGGTCGCCGAGCCGGAACGTGACGGTTCCGGCTACCGGCGTTACGGGTCGGCCGACCTCCTCCGGCTGGTCCAGGCCCGGACCCTGGCCGGAGCGGGCGTCCCGCTGGCCGAGATCGGCGAGCTGCTCGATGCCGATCCCGAGCGGTTCGCCGCCGCCCTGGACGATGTCCACCGTCGGCTCACCGCACAGGTCGAGGACCTGATCGCGCGACGCGACACGCTGCACCGGCTCGCCCACGGCGACCGCGCCCTCCTGCCCGACCGGGCCTGCGCGGTCCTGGACCGGCTCGCCGGCCTCGGTTTCGGCCCCGACTACGTCGCCACGCAACGGGAGGCCCTGGTGCTGGCCCGGGCGCTGGCCCCGGAGGTCTTCGACACCTTCCTGACCAGGCTCGAACACGGACTGGGCGATCCCGAGCTCGTCGAACTGACCAAGCGCGGCCTGGAGGCGGCGTCCTGGCAGCCCGACGACCCGCGGATCGAGGAGCTGGCGACCTCGCTGGCCGACAAGCTGCTGGCCGGCCGCGCGCTGCTGGAGGTGCCGGCGGGCTCCCGGCGCCGGTCCGACGCCTCTGCCCGGTACGGACTGATCAACCACCACCGGGAGGATCAGGAGCCGGCCATCGCCCGGCTGAACACCCTGGTCGAGGCGCACCTGCGCGTCGCCGGCATCGAAATCCCGCACCAGTGACGGTCGACCGGTAGGACTGACACCGCGGGAGGTACGCCGTACCCCGCCGCCTCCGGACCTGGTCGGCGGCCGGACGGGCCCCGGTGCGACGGCGCCCCGCTCGACGTCGGCGCCCGGAGCCGTCAGTACGGGCAGGCGATGCGCCCCCGGGGGGACGGCCTGCGCATGCGTCGGAACGCCTGCGCAGTAGTCGGGTCCGCGCCGCCTCACATCCGGGATCTCAGGACGTCGACCTCACATCCCGGCGCGAACGGGTCGAAGCCGTGCTCGATCAGCCAGCGAACCACCAGCAGGCTTCGCAACGACCACCACGCGTGGATCACGTCGAGGTCGACGTCGGTGCCGTAGCCGGCGACGACGTCGTCGAGGTGCTCCTCGTGTCCGAGCGTGAAGGTGGCGAGGTCGTACAGGGCATCACCCTGGCCCGCCTCGGACCAGTCGATGATGCCCGTGACCTCGTCGCCGTCGACGAAGACGTGCGCGATCTGCAGGTCGCCGTGCGTGAACGCCGCAGTCCACGGCCGGAGCGCGGCCTCGGCGACCTGGCGGTTGCGGGTGACCAGGTCAGCGGACAGGAGACCCTTCGTCACGAGCAGCTCGCACTCGTCGTCGAGTTCGGCCGCCAGCGCGGCGGTGCCGCGGCCGGCCCGGCCGGGCCAGGGCGGCAGCGGTGCGTCGTGCAGCTTCCGGATGGCGGCGCCCGCCGCGGCCCACGCCGCCGACGACCCGGTCGACGGCCCACCGAGGCGCCCGAGTGTCGTCCCCGGGAGCGCGGCGATCGCGAGTACGGGCGGGTTGCGCCACAGGACCTCGGGGGTCGGAACCGGCGCGAGGGACATCGCCTCGACCTCGACGTCGACGCGCGCCTGATCGGCGTCCACCTTCAGGAACACGTCGCCGACGCGCAGGGTGGCGCGCTCGGGATGGGCGACAACGACTTTGACCTCATCCATGGGCGACCAGTATCCCGGGGACAATCGCCGACGTCGCCAGGTTTGTCGCGTGCGACGACGCGGCCGACCAGGTCCTGCTACCCGGCGGCCTCGCGCACGACACCGACCGCTGACCGGCTCAGGCCCACCACCTCCGTCAGGAGTCCTGAGCGCGGCCGAAGAGGCCCTTCTTCCTCGGAGCGGCCACGGGCGCGGGCTCGGTCTCGGCCACCACCTCGACGAGGTTGCCCAGGGTGACCCGGAACGTTCTCCTCTGGTGGCCCTGCGTGACCTCCACCAGCCAGGACCGGTCCGTCAACTGGTAGATACGCCGCCCGTGGTGCGGGTTCCAGTGGTCTCCCAGTCAGCCCCCGGGCCGGAAGGTCCGGGCGGTCTCCACGGCCGCCTCCCGGGCCTGCTCGAAGGTACCCGCCTCCTCCTGGCGGCCGAGCCGCCAGGAGGTACCGCCGTCGTCGGTCCTGCCCTCGTAGCTCTCCTCGACCAACACGAACCATCTGCCGTCGACCGTCATGCCCGGTCCCACCCCCTTGATCAACGTCGAACCTAGTGTCCTGACCACGCAGGAGGCCACTCAACGGCCTGCCCGGATGATCCCGGCGAACCATTCCTCCCAGGGCACCGGCGATCACGTTCCAGATCGCTCAGGAGGGTGCGACCTCACAGAGCCGATCCACCGGTTCCGAGCAGGCCCCGGCATCCGGGTGGGACGGGTTCCAGAGCCGGTCGGCTTCGCCCCGGGCGACATGCTCCTCGTAGATCCGCACCTTGTGCCGCATCACGTCCAGGGTCTCCTGCAGCTCCCGGACCTGGGCCTCCACGTGGTCCTGGTGCCGGCGCAGCAGTTCGAGCCGTTCGTGCTCGTTGCCCGTGCCCTGGCGGACCAGCTCGATGTACTGCCGGATCATCGCCAGCGACATGCCGGAGGAACGCAGCTTCGTGCAGATCGCCAGCCATCCCAGATCCTCCTCGTGATAGATCCGGCGGCCGTTGGACAGACGGCGTACCGGGTTGGCGAACAGGCCCTCCCGCTCGTAGAACCGCAACGCGTGCACGCTCAGCCCACTGCGCTGCGCCACCTCACCGATGCTCAGGTCCATGAGCGCCCCCTCACCCAGCTGTTGATCTAGACCCAATGCCGTGTAGATAGAGCCGTGGGTGGCCGCGTCAAGTCGCCTGAAATGGGACGGAGCTCCTGCTAGAACCGTGTCGACCAAGATCACTGTTCGGTAGGAGCTCCGTTGGGTGCCCAGTCTGTCATCTCTCGTGAGG
>NZ_JAQYWW010000449.1:0-315 GCF_036322525.1 Streptomyces sp. BE20
CTCACCGCCCGCGACGGCGCCCGGCCCCTCGCCCGCGGCCTGATGCCCGCCCCCGCCGCCCTCGCCCTCCAGCCCCGCGTCAACGGCGACGACCGCCCCCGCACCGAACCCGCGGCCGCGACCGAACACGCCACCGCCAGCCGCCACCACCCCCACGCCCGCCCGCTCACCCCCCACCGCCTCCCCGAACCCCCCCCCCCCACCGGCAGCACCCCCCCGGCCGCCGCGCGGCACGGCCCCCCCAACCACGCCGGCCCCCCGCTCCTCGACCAGCTCGCCCCCGCCCCCCCCCCCACCCCCCCCCCCCCCGACCCC
>NZ_JAQYWW010000450.1:0-254 GCF_036322525.1 Streptomyces sp. BE20
CCCCCCCCCCCCCCCCCCCCCCCCCCCCCCCCCCCCCCCCCCCCCCCCCCCCCCCCCCCCCCCCCCCCCCCCCCCCCCCCCCTTTTCGCAGGCGCGGGGAGCAGACGGTGCCGCCCGCCCTCGGCTCCACCGTGCAGGTCCGCACCGCCACGGGGTCGTCGACCGTCCGCGTCGTCGTCCTCTACAACGTGGGTGAACACGACAGAACACCCGTCAACTTCTGACATCTGCTGTGCCGTCGGCTCGCAGGTCAC
>NZ_JAQYWW010000451.1:0-448 GCF_036322525.1 Streptomyces sp. BE20
GGGGGGGGGGGGGGGGGGGCGCCGCCGCGGCCCCCCCCGCCCCCGCCGGCGCGCGCCGCGGCGGTGCGCGGCCCGGGGGCACGGGACGGCCGGGGGGGGGGGGAGGGGGGGGGGGGGGGGGGGGGGGGCGGCGGGGGGGGCGGGCGCGGGCGCACGGCCGGCGGCGGCCGCGCCGCCCCCCCGGCCCCCCCCCCCCCACCCCCCCCGACCCCCCCCCCCCCCGTCTGCTTGCGCCGGCGCGGCGCGAGATCGCGTCGGCCGCGCGCCGGGTTGGCCCCCCCGCCGCCGGCCCGCTATCCCGGCGGCCTGGACCACCGGCGGCGGCACCTTCATCAGCAGCCTCGCCACCGACAACCCGACCCTCGCGCCGAAGATGCTCTCCTCCCCGGCGATGGGCACCCCGCCGCTCTACGTGCAGGGCCTGTCCATCCCGCAGAGCACCCGGAAC
>NZ_JAQYWW010000452.1:0-316 GCF_036322525.1 Streptomyces sp. BE20
GGGGGGGGGGGGGGCGGGGGGGGGGGCCCCCCCCGAACCCCCAGAGCAGCCCCCCCCACAACCGCCGCGGCCCCCACTACCACGCCCCCCCCCACCACACCAACCACCACACCCCCCACCCCCCCCCCCCCCCCCCCCCCCCCCACCCACCCCAAGAACAACCACCCCCCCCCCCCCCCCAACCCACCCCCCCCCCCCCCACCCCCCCCCCCCCCAACCAACCCCCCCAACCCCCCCCCCCACCCAGCACCCCCACCCCCCCCCCCCCCCCCCCCCCCCCCCCGCCCCCCACACACAACCCCCCCCCGAACACCCA
>NZ_JAQYWW010000453.1:0-396 GCF_036322525.1 Streptomyces sp. BE20
GACACCGGCGAAACCCTCCTCAGCGGCCGCATCTCCCTGCGCACCCACCCCTGGCTCGCCGACCACGCCGTCAACCACACCGTCCTCCTCCCCGGCACCGCCTTCCTCGACCTCGCCCTCCAAGCAGCCCACCACACCGACACCCCCCACCTCGAAGCACTCCCCCTCCACCCCCCGCGCCGGCGGGGCGGGGCCGCGCCCCCCCCCCGCCCGCGCCCGGGGGGCGGGGCGGGCGAGTACTTCGCGGTGGGGGGGGTCGGTGTGGTGGGCTGCTTGGAGGGCGAGGTCGAGGAAGGCGGTGCCGGGGAGGAGGACGGTGTGGTTGACGGCGTGGTCGGCGAGCCAGGGGTGGGTGCGCAGGGAGATGCGGCCGCTGAGGAGGGTTTCGCCGGTGTC
>NZ_JAQYWW010000454.1:0-640 GCF_036322525.1 Streptomyces sp. BE20
GCCTTCAAAACACCCCATTTCCTTGATCCTTACGACCGGTAACCACCCCCTGACATGCCTAAACCTCAGAATCCTTGAAACCCCCACCACCACCCCCGTAACTTCGAACCCGTTGCACCGAGCACACCGCTCACCAGGGCCCCACCGCCCCGCAACCACACGCACCACACCCCCCACAGAACCACCCGCCCCCAGGGCCTGGTTCCGCACGCCCACACCCCCCTCCGAAAGGACCCACATGACCCACCGCAACCAGACCACCACCGCCACCACCACCACCGCCACCAAGCGCCGCAACCGCATCCGCACCACCCTCATGGCCGGCGCCCTCACCGCCCTCCCCGTCGCCGGACTCATCACCGCCACCACCGCCTCCGCCGCCCCCGCCGGCGTCTGGGACAAGGTCGCCGCCTGCGAAGCCACCGGCAACTGGGCCATCAACTCCGGCAACGGCTTCTACGGCGGCCTCCAGTTCACCCCCAGCACCTGGGCCGCCTTCGGCGGCACCACCTACGCCCCCCAGGCCCACCAGGCCACCAAGGCCCAGCAGATCGCCATCGGCGAAAAGGTCCTCGCCGCCCAGGGCCCCGGCGCCTGGCCCGTCTGCTCCGTCAAGGCCGGCCTCACCAAGTAACACCCC
>NZ_JAQYWW010000455.1:0-334 GCF_036322525.1 Streptomyces sp. BE20
CGAGTGTGTGGGGTGGTGGGTTTGTCTGCTGGGGGGGGGGTTGGGTTGTTCGGGGGGGGCGGGGGGTGTGGGGGGGGGGGGGTGGTGTGGGGGGGGGGGGGGGGGGGGGGGGGGGGGCGGGGGTTTGGGTTGGGTTGTGGTTGTGTTGTTTGTGGGGGCGGGGGCGGCGGGGGGGGGGGGGGTGGGGGGGGGTGGTGGTTGTGGTTGGGTTTGTGTTTGGTGTGTGGGTGGGGGGGGGGGGGGGGGGGGGGTTTGTTGTTGGTGGGTGGGTGGGGGTGGGGTGGTGGTTTTTTTTTTTTGTGTGTGTGGGGGGGTGGGGGGGGGCGCCCCCCCC
>NZ_JAQYWW010000456.1:0-596 GCF_036322525.1 Streptomyces sp. BE20
CACACCGCCCGCGATCACCTGCCCGGACACCACCCTCGTCCCGGGCCAGTCCATGATCTGCTCCGCCACGTACACGGTGACCCAGGCCGACGCCGACGCCGGGACGCTCACCAACACCGCCACCGCCACCGGCACCCCGCCGAGCGGTCCCCCGGTCACCTCCCCGCCCTCCACCGCGACGGTGACCGGCCCCCGGACCGGACCGGCGCTGACGCTGGACAAGACAGCCACGACCGGCGGCGGGGGCGGCGGCAACAACCGGCGCTCGGCGCTCGTCACCACCCTGGTGGCGGGCTCCGCGATCATCTACTGGTTCGTGGTGACGAACTCGGGGGACGTCACGCTGACCGACATCAGCGTCACCGACACCTCGTTCTCCGGCACGGGCACACCGCCCGCGATCACCTGCCCGGACACCACCCTCGTCCCGGGCCAGTCCATGACCTGTTTCGCCGCGTACACGGTGACCCAGGCCGACGCCGACGCCGGGACGCTCACCAACACCGCCACCGCCACCGGCACCCCGCCCACCGGTTCGCCGGTCACCTCGCCGCCCTCCACCACCACGGTGACCGGCCCGCGGGCGTCCCTCACCC
>NZ_JAQYWW010000457.1:0-83375 GCF_036322525.1 Streptomyces sp. BE20
GGCGGACCCGCTCCGCGTGTCCGTGACCTGACCTTCGGTCAGGTCGGCCCGGCTTCGCTCGGGCCTGTCGGTCGCTCCGCTTCGCTCCACTCCCTCCCGGATGGCTGATGCCTGATCACATTTCTGAGCTGGGTTTTTGGTTGATCTCACTACGGGCCGACTGGCCGGAGGGGTGGACGTCGGGGGGTGCGCGGGTCGGCTTCACTTCGCCAGATTGGTCTAGACCGCAGGTCCAGAGCACCGAAACGGCTGCACGGTCGGCCCGCGTCCACTGCCCTGATGAGGTGGCTCCCAAGATCGAGTGTATCAGTTCTGGCCTGCTAGGTGATCCCGCCGCAAACGGGGTCCGGACCCCCTGCCTTTCGAGCATTCACCGGATTTAGATATCGGTCAGTTGACTTTATCGGACGGGAGTTTCGGTGTATCAGAATTCGGTTGCCGGTAATTCCCGCCGTAGCTTTACAGGGCCTGGACTCGGAGAATGTAGATGCGTTCGTCGCGCGGGACGGTCATGTACCAGAAGATGCCGTCCTCGACGTCGGCGGTTTTCATCTTCTCGCCGGCTCCTTGGTAGGTGGTGCCGTCCAGGTAGAGGGCGGCGGTGGCGCGGACGATCTCGTCGGCCTTCCTCTCGACCTGGGCGACGAAGGCGAGGGGTGCGCCGGCGACGACGTTGTCCTCGTCCGGGTTGTACTCCCAGGCCCAGGTCATCCGCGGACCGCTTCGGCGGCGGCGTTGACGATGGCTCCGGCGAGGGCGGCCTGTTGCCTGCGCTCTTCCGGGCTCTGGGCGTGGTTGGCGAGGTATTCGGCGCGGTGCAGCTCGGCGAGCGTCTCCGGGTGACGTGCGATCTCGACGTCGACCGCCCACTTCGTGGTGAAGCGCAGTAGCGGCTTGAGGCTCTGGCGCTCGACTGCTTCGGTCATGGCTCGGGCCTGGTCTGCGGTCATCTCGGTCAGCCGGCTCGGCATGAGGGCGGCGACCGCTTCGTACAGGGCCAGGGGTGTTCGGGCGGGCTGGGGGATCAGCTCGGGACCATGGATCGGCTGAGCGCTCATCGGTACCTCCATCTCGGGTGCCCAGGACACCGTACGGCAGCTGGCGAGGTGGTCAGATGTCGAGCATGAGCCGCAGGTAGATGCGGATGTCGGCGGCTTCCTTGTCGGTGACGGTGCCGAGGGGCCGGCTGCCGGTGAGGTGCTGTTCGGAGATGGTGCGCACGTCGTCGGTGCGGGCCCAGCTGGGGCGGTCGAGGCCGGACTGGGCGGAGGTGACGGGGACGTGGTGGGGCAGGCCGCGGTGCTGGGTGGTGAGGGGCACGACGATGGCCATGGCGGTGGGGAAGGCGGCGAACAGGGGGGAGGAGACGACCACGACGGGGCGTCGTCCTGCCTGTTCGGAGCCGATGACCGGGGAGAGGTCGGCCATCCAGACCTGCCAGGGGGCGGACTTGCGGCTCACGCCTCACCGGCCAGGCCGTCGCCGGCGACTGCGTCCCACTCGTCCAGTTCGCTCTGGTAGCCGGCCCAGGCTTCAGGGTCGGCCTGCAGGCGGGGTGTAGGCGGTGAGGATCTGCGCCTTGCGGTGCTCGGTCAGCAGGTGCTCCAGGGCTGTTCCCAGGGTCACTCCGCCGAGGTCGTCGGCCGCCAGGCGCGCGAGCTCGTCCCGCACCTCGGCCTGCACCTTGATCGTCGTCATCGGCATACCAGCCAGGATACCCACAGGTATACCGGATGGCGTCCCAGGCTGCGGGGGCCGGCTGGCATGGTGGCCGCTCAGGCGCCGGAGCACCCCACAACACCCGATGAGGCCGTAGGCCCGCCCGCCCGGCCGCGAGGTAGAGGAAAGAGGCACAGCGCAGCGTCCGGCGGGCCGACGTGCGCACCCGCTCCCCATCCCTCCCACCACTTCGTTCAGCAGGGCAGGGGGCGCACAGAGGTAAGTCGGCGTCGGGATGGCGGAACTAACCGGCTCTGAGGTGCGAATTCCTTCCGGGTGGCCGGACGGACGGTCCTCTAGTCGAAACCAGAGACGAAACCCGGTAGGAAACCAGAGGCGAAACCAGAGACGAAACCAGATGCGAAACACCCCAGGGTCCAGGGCGCGTCGGCCTTCCGCCGGGCTCTCTCGGAATGCTTCTCATTGGACATGGGGCACCCTGATGCCGTTCTGCTTTCGACTTCATCTCCGGAGAATTTCCGACGGGAATGCGTGACGGGTACCGTGACGTGAGGGTCGCGGTACCCGTCGGCGAGCGCTGTCCGGCTAATTCGAGCTGCGGACGGGCCATTGCTCGGCGTGGAGCAGGCGCATTTCCCACCAGGGATCGTCCGGGGTCTGCTTCCTGGCTTGACGCCGTTCACTGAAGGTGGGCTTGGGCAGGAGGAGCCGGCCGAGTCCGTTGTTGCGGCGGTCGATCTCGCAGGAGGGGCACTCCAGGGCTTCGGCGGGGGCTTCCTCGGTCAGCTCCAGGACGGAGTCGAACGCGCCGCCGAGGGGGCCCTTGCAGGTCCAGCAGGGCCAGCGCTTGGCGTGGGCGTCGCGGACGGCCTGCTGCTTCTTCTCGGCTGCGTCGGCGGCGGCCTTCTGTCGGCAGTGCCAGCAGGGCTTGGTGCCGTCGCTGGCGGATCGCTGGTCGTCGAATTCGTCCTGGCGGCGGTTGCAGTCGGGGCAGCGGGTGGCCTCCAGCCGCTGTTCCTTGGCTTCGTGGGCGTCCTGGGCTTCGGTGTCGAGGCGGGCCTGGACGCGGGCGCGGTACTCGGTGTGGGCCAGGGCGTCGTCGAGGGTCTGCCATGTCTGGCCGCCGAAGCGCCACCAGATCTCGGCGTGCGGGCCCTGGGCGGTGAGCTTGTCCAGGTGGCAGGCGAGGATCGGGATGCTGCCGGTGAAGTCGAAGGGGTCACTGTGGCTCCAGCGGTCCAGGCTGGTGGGCCGCCAGTGCTTGCGGGTGAGGTCCTTGACCTTGTCGATGAGGTTGTTCAGGCCGCGGGGTCCGGCGCCGGTGAGGACCAGGGCGATGGGCGGCAGGGAGTCGGGGCCGGCCGTCGGGTAGCGGCGGCGCCAGGTGGGGAGCCTGTCTGCGTTGCTGGGGTGGCCTTCGTGGGTGGGGTCCTTGTAGGTGAGGGTGAAGTACTCGGCGTAGCGGTCGAACTTGGCGGCGATGAACTCGGGTGTCTCGTTGTGGAGGTCGACCTCGACCAGGAGCAGCGGGATGCCGTCGGCGGGTGCGGTGAGGACGGCGTCGGCGAACTGGGTGCGCTCGCCCGGCAGCGGGTGCGGTGCCTCGGTGACCCAGTCGGCGATGGTACCGACCGGCTCGCCGGGGGTGGCGGGGCTGGTGAACGCGACGATGGTGTCGTTGACGGCCATGGCGTGCGGTGCTCCGGTGGCGCGGCCGACCGAGCGGGCCCGGTCGCCGATCTTCCGTGAGGTGGGCAGGGTGGACTTCGCGGCGTCCAGGCCGAGGTCGGTCAGGCCCCAGATCACCGCCCCGGCTCCGGCGGGGCGCATCGGCTTGCGCTTCGGCGTGCCCTTCGGCCGGGCCGGCTTCGGTTCTGGTGCTGCCGCCGGGCCGGTGGCGGCCGGGTCCGGCTTGGACGGCAGCCCGGAGGTGGTGCCGCGTTGCTCGGTCAGCTTGTTCTTCATCAGGTCGCGCAGTCCGCCGGCGACGGTGTTCGGGTGCTCGTGGTCGGGCTGGGCCAGCAGCCACGTCTGCTTGACGGTGGCCACCTTCAGCACGCCCAGCACCTGGAGGATGCTGTGGCGCAGCGGGCTGGTCGATCCGTTGGGGTATGCCTTGGCGCGGACGAAGTGGACGCGATGCTTCGGTGCCGGCTGCTCGGCTGGCTGCTGGTCGTTCTCGTCCTGGCTCATGCCGGTGCTCCCCCGTGGGTTGGTGATCTTCCGGCTTCTTCGATACCTCATGGCACCGACAGCCCGGCCCGGCGCCCGCCCTCGCCCCCGCCGCCCCATTCCCCCAGCCCGATCACCGAGCGGGCAGGCCGACAGGCCGAAGAGACGGGAGGGCCACTCAGCGGCCCTGGAGCGCGCAAAACCCCGCATGCCCCAGTACCGCCAACCTCAACTACCAACAGACAGGGGCACAGAGGGGTTGCCGGGGTTTCGGCGGGCCCTGGATTTGGCGTCTGACCTGTGCAAACGTCCCTGATGCGGTGTTGACCGGTGGTCGGGGAGTTGGAGGGGGAGATGGTCGGGGAACTGGAGGGGGAGTCCAGGGTCCTTCGAGGGGCACCAGCGGGGCGAAATCACTGCTGTCGGGCTCCCGGGTGAGCGTACCCGCGTGAGGGCCGGCGGACCGTTTCCGCTCGGCTGCGCGGCCTGGTGGGACGTCAGGCGAGCAGCCGGCCTGTGCCTGCCATCGTCGAGTCCGGCGCCAAGGCCGGGGCCGACGCAGGGCGCAGCGGGGTGGGCGGGGCCGATGGTGGGGGTGCTGGGGATGACGACGGTAAGGGCTTGCGACAAACTCGCTTGCGTTAAGCCACGGAGTTTAAGATTGTAGGCGGTAGACCGCATGAGTTAACTACTACTGCTTCAGAAAGAGGTGCCATGAGGTTCGCCTACTCGATCCAGGCCAGCCTGGACGCCGGAAAGACCTGGAAGGACCACGCTGCGGACCCCCACGGCACGAAGGAGTCCGAGGACACGGCCGCCCGTCTCGCGTCGGACCTGCTGGACACCGCCTACCGCTCCCGTCTCGACGCGGACGGCTCCGAGCCGATCGGCCTCCTGCGGTCCTTCGTCTGGGAGGGCCCGCACCCGCAGGGTCCGCCGGCGGCGACCGCGAGCACCGGCTCGGACACCCAGTGGGACTCCCTGCAGAAGCTGCTCTCGGAGATCGCCGACGACCTCGCCCGGTTCGAGCAGGAGAAGCGGGAGGCCGACGAGGCAGCGGCCGCCGCCCAGACCGCCATCATCAACGCCCGCAGCCGGCTGGAGGCCGTCGCCCTCAGTGGCGCCCAGGCCAACATGCCGCAGGTCATGATCGCTCACGGGGCTCGGCGCTCTCGGGAGTGGGTGCGCCGTCTCCAGGACGACCAGGGCGGCGACCAGAGCCAGACCGCTCACCTGCGCGCGGCCGTGCGGGAGGAGGGCGGCACGTGGAACGCCCAGCGGGCCACGGAGGCCCTGCGGGGGGCTGGACACGACGTCGACCAGAAGGGCGCCCGTGCCCTTCTGCGCAAGCTCGCCGCCGAGGGCGCCATCGCCAAGGCTCACCCCACCTCGGCCATCTACAAGCCGGCAGGCACCTGACCGAGGCGCAGCGCGCGGCGGCGGGCCGACGGGAGGACGGCCCGAACCGAAATGCGGGGTCAAAGGGGCGGGGCCGACGAGTCGAGACTTGTCGGCCCCGCCCCTTTCTGCTGACCACCGACAGCGCGGCCGAGCCGGGCCGGCCGGGTCTGCGGGGGCAGGCGGTCAGCCCGCCCGCGCGCAGCCTCCACACCTCCAACGCCAGGGCGTACAGGACACCCTGAGTACTGCTTCGCTCTCGTGCCGAAGACCCCGTGCAGAGAAGTAGTCGGCGTTCCGGAGAGCGGTTGTCCCCGGCTCTGACCTGCGGCATCAAGGTGTCCGGGGGGCTATCTCGATGCAACCTCCGAAGCAACCCGTGAGGCAACCTCCGGAGCAACGTCCGGGGCAACCTCCGACGCAACGTCCGGGGCAACCAGCCGTGCGTGTGCCTTTGTGTGCCTTTGCACGGTAGATGGCCAACTTTGCAGGCTGGTTGGCCAGGCTTTGCAGCGTTGTTGGCCAGGTGCTGCTGGCCTGCGCCGGGGCAGCTCGAACCGCGGTGAACCGCGACAATGGATCCATGTCTGCCGTATCCATCGAGCCTCGACCCCTCAACGCCTCTGAGCGAGCCGTGCTGGAACACCTCCTGGAAGCCGACTTCGCCGGCGCTCCGGCGCTGCGTGGCCAGCTGGACCACACCGAGGTGGTCGCCACCTGGGGCCCCGGGTCGGTGAGCGTCGACCTCCGGGTGCGCGGACTGGAACAGCACCCCTCCGCGCCGTCCACGCTCCTGCCGACCGGCGCCTTCGTCTACGACCGCTCCGGCGAGTACACCGGCGAACTATTGCTCTGGGCAGAGGGAGGCACGACCCTGTCGGCCCTGGAGTACGCCTGGGTCACCGACGACGCGCCGACCTCCCTGCCATCCGTCGACCAACTCCGCTGAGCAGCTGACAGCTGCTCAGAATCGGCACCGCTGGCCTGGCCAACCACGGTGCACCGTTTGGCCAACTAGCGTGCAAAGGCACATCAGCGCGGGCCTGGGGGCTGCTGCGTGTGCCAGGCGCCGGCGGGCAGGGCCTTGGGGTCGCGGTCGCGGTGGGCGGCCCGGAGGGCGGCGATGGCGGCCAGGGCGGTGGGGTGAAGGGCGACCTGGTCGTGGCGCGGCTCGCGAACAAAGCGGTCCGGGCCGTCGGGGCCGCCGTGGAGGACCGCGGCCCACTGGGGGACGTCGTGGATGCCGGCCTCGACCCAGCCGACCGGGCGGCCGTGGTGGAGCAGGACGTGGACAGGGCGGGCTTGGGGCCGGGCGGCGGCGTGGTCGCGCCACATGGTGCGGGCCCAACCGTCCGAGAGCGGGCGCTCCCACTCCCACGGTCCGTACCGCTCGACGGGTCGGGTGGGCACCTCGGCCTCGCGTCGCCGGCCCATCAGGTCGCGCCAGCGCTCCTCGGCCGTCTGCTCGGGTTCGCGGTCACCAATGCTTTGACCTGGTCCGGAAAGGTTCACCGCAGGCGGCGCGTCACGATCGGCATCACGATCTCCGTCACGACTGCCAGGCCGGGGAGCGGCGTCAGCCGACGCGTCCGGCGCGGAGGTGGTGGCGTCGCTCTCGGCTTCGGGGCCGGCGGCGACGGCGCCGCGGCGGTGGTGGAGCTCGGCCTGCTGGAGGATCCGGGCGAGGACGTCGGGCAGCAGCTGGTGGAGCAGCGCGAGGGCCTGGTCGGCCTCGACCGGGGTGCCGGCCTCGACGATGTGGAGGTAGTCGTGGACGGCGTCGTCGACGTCGGCGGCCAGGCGCAGCAGCTGCTCGGTCGGCGTGCCGGTCGGGGCGGTCCACGACGGAAGCGGGAGCAGGGTCGGACCGGTGGCGACGGGCGGGGTGGCGGCGACCGCGGTGGCGGCCGGGGCCGGGGTGGTGGCAGCCGGGGCCTGGGCGGCCTGTCGGCGGCGGTAGGCGGCGCTGCGGCAGTTGGTGTTGCAGTACCGCGGCTGGCGGCCGCGCCGGCCGGTGGCGGGGGTGAGTTCTCTGTCGCACGCCAGGCAGCGCGGGACGTCGGGCGGGCCTGGCTGGTCGGGGATCACGGGACCAAGGCTAGGGGTGGGTGGCGGACATCGTGACGCCACTGGTCGCCATTTCGTGACGCCAACCTTGGTACGGCCTGTCACCAGGGCGTATGCGGGTCGGCCTCACGGTCCGGCGTCACGAAATCACGATCAGGGCAGAGCCGGCGGCCGGGATCCGGCACCACCTTGATGGCCGGCCGCGACCGTCGGGCAGGGGCTCAGGCGATCTGCTGGTCGAGTGCGGCCCGGAGCAGGAAGACCGCGTACTGCGCATCGCGGGAGTACCAGGGGTCACCGTCGATCGCGTCGATGACCAGGTGCCCGTCGATGTAGCTGCCCCAACCGTCCCCGGTGTCGGCGACCCAGCCCACCAGCCGGCGGTCGGGGCGCCGGACGGCGAACAGGGACGGATCCCCGGCCCAGCCCTCCACCACCAGGTCGCCGTCCGGCAGCCGCCAGGACTCGGACGGAGCACCCAGGCCCCGGGCGAGCGGCGACACCGAAGAGCGCTCGGCGGCGAGCGCCAGGCGCAGCTGCTCGGGAACCACCAGCCCCTCCTGCGCACCCTCCGGGTCGGGAGAGGGAGCGGTGGGGGCCGGCTGCTGCACCGGCTGGACATCAAGGGGCGCTGCAAGGTGCAGGAAGTCGGCCCCGGCGGGAACTGCAGAGTGCAGCGGATCGACGGCAGCGGGCGCTGCACTGCGCACCAGAGCACCGACGGGTGCTGCCCTGCGCAGTGCGGCCGGCGCGCTGCGCACGGGCGGGGCGAGGGGACGCGGCGTCTACGCAAGGCCGAGTGCGGGGCCGGCGGTTTCGACGCGCGAGGAAACGTCTGCCCGGGGAACGGGCACGACCCGGGCCCGCTCGGGGGCGGGTTGCGGGACGACCGGGCGGGCGGCGTCTGGCGTCTCGCGGTGGGTCGGGCCGCCCGGCTGCGGGTCGAGGACAGCATCGCCGCCCGGGGTGGTTTCGACGCGCGACGATTCAGACGGCGCGACGGCCGGGGTCCCGTCGGGTGCAGCGCCGGGCCCGCGGCCGGCGGATGCGGCAGCAGCAGCTGCTGCGCGCTCGGCCCGGCCCCGGGCGGAGAGCATCTCGTAGCGCAGCACGTGGGCCTTGCGCAGCAGGCGCTGCGTCGCGCCGGTGACGCTGGTCTCCAGCAGCTCCAGGGCGCGGCCTGCGGCCGGGTCCTCGCCGCCCCGGCGGGCCTCGTCGAGGCGCTGGAGGTAGCGGGTGGCGGCGCGCTGCACGGCGGCGGCCAGCTCCAGCAGCTCCCGGGCGCCGGCGTCCGGCGCGGCCGGGATATCGACGCGCGAGGAAATGAGGGCGTCCGCGACGGCGTCCTGCTGGCCCTCGGAGCGGCGCCGGCGGTACGCCTTCGAGGAGCAGGCCCGGCCGCAGTAGACCGGGCGGCGGCCGGGGCCGGCGGCGCGCAGCGGCTTGCCGCACTCCGGGCAGGCCGGCGCTCCAAGTTCCGTGTCGATTCGTCGCGCGTCGATTCCGTCGACGGCGGAGTTTCCTCGCACGTCGTTTCCATCGGCGGCCGGGATTCCTCGCGCGTCGAAACTCTGTTCCATGATCCGGATCGTAACCGGCACCCCGGACAGGGCCGCCCCGGCCGCCCACGTCCCGGCCTTGCGCAGGTGCGCAACGACACCCTGCGCACACCTCTGCGCAGCGCACCGGCGCTTGCGCAGAAGCGCCGGTGCTGCGCAGAGGCGCCGGTGCGCTTGCGCAGTCACCCGCCCCGGAAAGTGCGGGAGCGTACGCACCCGCCGGAGCCGGCCGAGGTGGGTGCGTACGCACTGCGCGTCGGCGTCCAGGTCGCGGCGGATCCAAGGACGTCGCCCATGAGACGCAGCGGCCCAGGGCAGGAGGACCAGGAGCTCCGCGACCTCCGGCTGCGTGCCGTCGCGCACTGCTCCTGACCTGCGGTGGGGAGTTTGGACTGCGGAACTCACCGGCCACCCCGCACCGAACTCACCGGTCTCCGCAGCCGTTCTCACCGGCTCCAAGGGCGGGTGCGTAAGGCAACTGCGCGCGCCCACGCAGTCCGCTCACGGAGAGTTCGGCGGCGGTCACCGGCGGGTAGGGCTGTCCGTGTCCAACGATCGGGAGGGAACGCAGTGAGCGAGAACGAGCGGCTCAAGTCGCTGATCATCAGCGCGGCGCAGGAGCTGTGGGACGACAAGGAGGCGCTGGGGAAGTTCCTCGGCGTGGTGCGCCGCGGCGAGGGGTGGACGCAGCTGGCCGACGAGCTGGAGAAGAACCGGCCGGCGAACGCCACGTTCTACGGCGTGAAGAGCGCCGAGTTCCAGCAGTAGCCGTCCGACCCGGTGGCCCGCCGCTTCCTCTCCAGAGCGGCGGGCCATTGCTGTGACCTGCGCTGGGGAGTTTCGGCGGGCGAACTCACCGGTCGAACTCACCGGCGCGGGCGGCGTTCTCACCAGCCCGCCAGGGCGCCGGTGGGCGGATCGCGGCGAGGTCAGCTCAGGTCGTCCGGCGCCGTGGAGGCGGTCAGGCCGCCGGGGCCGAGCCGACGACGGGAGGCCGGCGCCGCGGGCAGCCCGCACCGCCCGAGCTGGCCGAACCCGGCCCGCGCCCGCGGCGGGACGTCCGTCCGACCGCCTCGTCGGTGCTGGAGTTCGCCGCCGCCCACCTGCAGCACGTCGGGCTGCACCCGGGCCCGTGGGACTGGGCGCGCGACGCGCGGACGGGGCCGGCCACGATCACCCACGCCGTGACCCTGGCCGTTCGCCAGCTCGGGTACCACCACCGGGCCTCTGCCGGCGCCGCCGCTCTGGGGCGGCTGGCCGACCGCGTCCACGGCTGCCCGATCGTGGTCCCGCCGTGGTGGAACGCCTCCACCGAGGACTACTACCGGGCAACGGTCTGGAACTGGGGCAGCACCCCGGGCCGAACCGCCGCCGGAGCCTCGGCGTTCCTGCGCGGCGCCGCAGCTCTGGCCGCCGGCTGACCGCCCGTCCGGTCGAGGGCGCCGACTACATCGGAGACGCCCTCGACCACACCCCCGGCTCCAGTTCGCTGACTCGTCGGGTCAGCGACCTCGCGCCGACCCGCGCCGCACGCACCTCACCGTGATCTGCAACCACGCACCGGTCAGCACATGCCGGCCGCACTACCCAGGAGAGAGCGTGCCCCGCTTCCGGTTTGCCGAACGCGGGAAGCTCGGCGGTGGTAGGTCACAGTGAATGGCCAAGGTCGCAGACAATCCCGCGCTCCGCATCGACGCTCGAACGCTTCACCGAAACGCGGCTACCCCGGCGAAGAACAGCCCCGCCACCGACACGCAAGCGCCAGCCCCCGTCCCCACGGCGGTCAGGATGGCCGCGCCCAGGGCGTACATCACGATGCCCGCCGTCAGGCCAGCGACGGCCGCACCCAGCAGTCCAATCATCAGCAGCATGTACTTCGACGTCGTCATTTTGGCCTCCCGTGGCCGTGGTGTCCGTGAGGGCAAAATGCCTCCCCACAAGCAGTGTTCCGCCTGCCCCCAGCACCCACGACCTTGGCGACAACGACTGCGCTTCAGCGGGTCTACGTGCTCTCTCCGCGCATTTCCCAGCGACGTTGGCGGGCCATGACTGACAATGACGGACAACGCCGGGGGTATCTCCGGCATCAGGTCGCAATGGGGGGCAAGATGCCACGGAAGCCACCGAGGCTGTATCCGGAGCATGACCCGGTACACAGGTTTGCGCTGCGGCTACGTGAACTTCACCGTGCCGCAGGCAAGCCCACTCGCGTCCAGCTCGCTCGTCAGATGCACTGTTCTGCCTCAACTGTTACGCACATCCTCAACGGCGACCGCTTCCCGAGCTGGACTCAGGTGGTGGCGCTAGCCGAGGCGTGTGGAGCGCCTACGGAGCCACTCCACGAGGTATGGATGCGGGCGGACGCTGACAACGAGAGCGCGCAACGGCCCACTCACTACCAACCGCTTGGCATCTCCCTTCCGATCCTGCCCCTTTACGTGGTGTGCGATGTCTCCTTGTCCCTCGCCCCCCAGGTGCCAGCGCTCAACGAGGCGTTGCTGCGGCTCTCCTGCACGCTGCGGGACAGTCGCCGGCTGAGCTCCATGACACGCGTCTGCGTCATTGCCTTCGGGGACAAGGCGCAGGTGGTCACTCCATTGAGCGACTTCACGGACCCCGCGACGATCACGCCCCTCCAGCCCCAAGGCGGATGCGCTTACGGCCCGGCCTTGGCACTGCTTCGCAGAACCATTCAGCAGGATCTCACCGCTCTAAAGGCCGAGGGACATCAGGTCTACAGGCCCGTCGTCTTCTTCCTCACAGACGGCGAGCCGAGGGACATGATGAGCTGGGAGCCCGAGCACGACGCCCTCACCGCCGTGGACTGGACGTACCACCCGCACATCCTCGCCTTCGGGCTAGGGATCTCCCACCCCTCAACCATCCGCAAAGTCGCCACCCTCGGGGCCTATCGGGCGGACCACGCCGCGAGCGCAGTCGACGCGCTCACAGAGTTTGTCACGTCTGTCCTCAAGTCCTTCGAAACCAAGGTGCCTTACTCGGGCACGCCGGAGTTCGCGAGGGAGATCTTCAGCGTCATCAACGACATCGATGCGATCTAGTGCTCCTGGAGTACCAAGCGGCGCCATCAAGGAGACCGTAATCCAGCGCACACCGACGATGACAGTTCTCACTGAAAAGTGCCATGTCTTCCTGAAATTCTCAACCCGCGGGTCAGGGTCACCCCGCAGGGCAGGGAGGTGGTCACGCCCGGGCACGTGGGGCACGTTTACGCGGCGCAGGACTTCGCGTACCTGGGCCGGAGCCGGGCGTGTCGGCTGGTGGTCCTGCCGGACGGCACGGTGCTCACTAGTGGAGTACGCGCGGGTTCCCCGATGCCCTCCGAAGTCCTCGAATCCGCACTTCAGCAGGTCGAGCGTCCGCGCTGACGCTTCACTCGATGGTGTGAGATCTCGGCAGTAACACGTAGATTCTGCGAGTGATCCCCGTAATCTGCCGCTTCGTGGCAGATTCCGAAACTCGCGTGCTGACGCTCGTGCGTCCCGGGCCGGAGCAGGCCGTGCCGGTGGACCCGGCGGCGGTATCGGTCGAGACCGGACTCGCGGACGTCGTCACCCTCCAGCGACGCCGCCAGGCGCGCATCTCGGCACACGACGAAGAGAGCTTCTTCCTCGACACGCTGTCGGAGTACCAGTGGGCGAGGGACGCGGCCGGCCTGGCGCCGACGACGCTGGACGGGCTGATCAAGCCAGTGATCGAGGTCTGCGAGTTCTACGGCACGGTGCCGTGGCAGCTCACTTCGAGGGAGGTCGACCGGTACTTCGCCGGGCCCGGGAAGCGGGCCCAGTCGACCCTGCGCGGCAAGATCAACAGGATCGACGCCTACTTCGCGTTCCTCGAACAGCGCTACGCCGGCGAGATCATGCGCCACTTCGGCCACAACGTCGAGTCCCCGATCGACCCGTTCAACCGGCCCCGCCACCGCGGCGACTTCGGCCTGCGGATCCCGCCCTCGCAGACGGCGATGCGGGACTTCTTCGGGCGCTGGCGCGAGGACCTGCCCAACGCCCGCAAGTACCTCGTCGCCTGCCGCGACTACGTGATGACGAAGGTCGCGTACCTCTCCGGCGTCCGGGCCAACGAGCTGTGCGGCGTGTGCATGGGCGATCTGCACTGGGAGCACGGCCAGTGGGGCCGCTTCGTCGTCCTCGGCAAGGGCGCCCACGGGTCGGGGCCCCGGCCGCGCGAGGCATACATGTTCCAGGAGGGCCGGGCCCTCCTGTGGTGGTACATCGAGGAGATCCGCGCCGAGTTCGGCGACGATGTCGAACACCCGAAGGCCCCGCTGTGGCCCTCCGAGCGCAAGCCCACCGCGGTCGCGGCGCTGAACCTGCCGATCGCCCCGGCGATCGTCCCCTCGACGTTCCGCCGGGCCATGCACAGCGCGGCCGGCGCTTACCTGACCGGCCCGGTCGCCGACCTCTTCCCGGCCTGCTCCCCTGGCCGGTGCCCGATCCCCGCGCCCACCACTTCGTGACGCACTACTCCGACATGCACGACCTGGTCGCCGGCCTGGTCGTGCCGGAGCAAGCGCCCGCCTACGTGGCGAGCGTGCTGGAGACATCGCGCGAGCTGATCCGGCACTCCTACTACCGGTACGAGTTAACCACCGTCGCCCTCACCCACTCCCTGTTCGGCCTGGAGCGCGCGCTCGCCGAGCGGCTGGCCGTCAAGAAGCCGTTCCAGAAGCTGATCGAGCAGGCTGCCGATGACGGCCTCATCACCGCCGAGCTCGCCGACCGCCTCGACGCGGGTCGCCTGCTGCGCAACAAGCTCGCGCACGGCAACCTCACCGGCACCGCCCTCACCCCGGCGCTGGCCATCAGCATGGTCCGCGCGGCCTTCGACACTGCCGCCCTGCTCTACCCCGCCCCGGTCACCGAGGCCCCCTGAAGACGGTCCGACGGACGGCGGGACTCGTCTGCCGGCCGATGCTGGGCGGCTGTCGCGCGGCGTTTCAGATCCTCAGAACAACGCGGTCAAGCCAGTGCTACCACTTCGCGGGTTCCGGGCTCAGCGGAACAGCAGCCCCGGCGGGGCTCGGCGCCCTGACCTCCTGACCTGCGCAGACAGCACTGAGGCCCGCCGAGGCGGGCCTATCAGCGGGCCGGAGGGGTATCTTGGCGCCGGTTGGTGCGGGTACCTAACGTTTCAGGAACGCAGAACGTTGCGGTTAAGGGTGTGCTACCGCTCAGGCGGGCAGGCTTTCCGTCTGCCGGCTGTAGCGCTGCCGCCGAACCTCGCGCAGCGAGTCCGGGTCGCCAACGACGATCTCGGGCACGACGGCCAGGCGGTCGGCCATCTTGCCGCCGGTGAAGACGGGGTGGAGTTGGTAGAGCGCGTCGTCGATCTGCCAGGCGAGCTTCGTGCGGTTCAGGGCGGCAACGGCGTTGTTCACCGAGGGGTGGGACAGGGCGAGCAGCTTGCCCATGTCGCGCTGGCTCAGGTTGACCGTGCCGAACTCGGGGTCGAACCGGGCGAGGAACAGGTTCAGCAGGCGGTGGGCGCTGGTGGTCAGGTCGACCAGCGAGAGCACCTCGAACACCTCCCGTTCGATGACGGCCGGCGCCGACGGGAGCGGAGCGATGTACGCCATGGTGCTGGTCCTTCCTGGTCTCGGGGCTGCCGTGGCCGGCCGCCCGTGCGGGCTGCAGCTCAGACGGCGGCGGAGCGCTTGGGCTGGGCCGCTCGGCCGGGCGTACGCCTGAGCGGCAGCACGTTCTCTCCTGCAGCTTCCCGCTTCGCCTTCTTCGCCTCGCCCTTGGCAGCGGCGCGGATCTCGCGCCACTGGGCCGGGTGGTCCGGGCCGGGCAGGAGGAAGGTGTCGCCGACGGCGTCCAGCCATTCCTGCTGCACCCTCTCATGATCCCCCGAACCGATGGCGACCGTGAGGAAGGGGTTCAGCTGGAGCAGGCCCCGCCCGGCCGGACGGATCCAGGGAAGGGAGGAGAAGTACTGCATGGCCTCCGACACCGTGGCGGGGGAGAGTCCGCAGCGGGTCTGGAGGTCGCGTTGGGTGGTGCGGACGTATCCGGGGGTGTTCGGGCGCTTGGGGGTGCCCGCGCCCATCCGCTGGAGGGAGAGCACCTTGGTCCAGGTCTGGAACCATCCGCCCGGAGCGCGCAGGCTCCCGAGGACCTCCAGCATGATGCGGGCGTCGGTGACGTACCCGAGGACCGGGTCGCCGAAGGAGTCGTAACCGGCCTCGAACTCGCGGGACTTGACCGTCTGCACGCGGACGATCACGTTGCCCTTGCGGTCGAGCTCGGTGATCACACGCTGGCCCTTGGCGGGGAGCAGGCGGTCGGTCATCGCGGCACCCGTCTCTGATCTTGGACTGAACGATCAAGACGGTAGCACAGGCTTAACCACGTTGTTTCAGATTTCCAGAACGACACGGTCAAGTCGGTGCTACCGGGTGATCCGCGGCTCCGAGGCGCCCGAACCTGCCTGGGGATGGGAAGGCTTTGTTTCAGAAGCGCCTAACACCAGCAGACCCGGGCGTTTCAGATCTCTGAAACATTGCTTGCCATATCAGTGCAGGTCAGGACCCGTTTTCTCGGGTTTGCTTCTCATCAGTGACAGGAACCCGCCGTCGAAACGGACGGTGCGGGAGGTACTGGGCAGGTTCGCCGACGGCCCTTCCTGGGCTGGCGGGGGCCTCCGGCGGGCTGCCGGACCGTGCCGCTGCCGCCACCCGGGGTCGGCCCGGTCCGGCCCTGCTGGGCCCGGGCGGCAGCTGGCCTGACCGCGCCGATCACGAAATCGCGGCTGCCGCCGCGACCGGGCCTTAACGGCCCTTTCCGCGCTCATCAGTCACCAGGCGGGCACCCGTGCCGGGCAGGGCCGGTGGTGGCGGACTCCGGCGATCCACCGGTACGCGTTGGCGGGCCACGGTTCTGCCGCAGGTCGCCCTGGTGGTCCGCGGCGATCTCGTCCAGGTGGGTGGTGACCTGGGCCTGTGCTCGGCAGCAGGCAGGTCGGCACGGTCAGCCCGGCACGGGTGCCCGCCACCAGGCGAAGGGCAACTGGACAGGTCTGGGCCGCCTCGCGGCCCGGCCGGTGCGCTGTCGGCGCGCAGCGTCGATGGCGCAGTCCAGGCGGCAGCCGGATGGTCCAGCGCATCCGGGCGCTGGCCACGGGTGCGGGGGCGGAGCACTCCGCGGCCCGCCCAGGCGGACCCGACGGGCCGCGACGGTGGCCCGGTTGCCGCCCGTACCCGGGCGTCCCGGCAGGGCAGGAGGCGCACCCGGCCGGGGTGGGGAAGAGCGAAGGGGAGGGTTCGGAGCGGCGGCAGACCGCCGTACGCTGACGGCCGGGCCCCTCGCGATTCGAGCGCGAGGGCCCCTCTTCCTTGTGGGCGGCGGGTCAGCCGGCGCCCCAGTCGTAGACCTCGTCCTCGCCGTAGTCGGCCAGGATCTCGGCGGTGGCCTCGGACAGCCGGCGGGTGATGTCGGCGGCGACGTCCGGGTGGGCGGCGGGCCGTCGGCGGCCGATGGGGTCAGGCCGAGGGGGCGAGCTGGCCTAGGTTGGCGCTCTGGGCGGTGTACCGCTCGCGGAGTTGCTCGGGCAGGTCGTTCACCCGGGACGACGCGACCCCGCCGACAACCGCTCCGGAACCAGCCCCGGGCTTCGGGCCGGACACTGGGGACGTTTCCCTGAACGTACGCACGTGCGACCTACGATGTAGCGGTGTCCGACACTGATTTCCCCGCTGACCTGCTCGAACTCCAGCGCCGCTGGTTCGTCGCCGAGGCGGCCTTGGCCGCAGACCCCACCGACCAGACGCGCACCGCGTTCACCGCGGTCGGCGCCGAGCTGCACGCCCACCCGTACTGGGCCGGTACCGAGAACCGCCACAAGGCGCAGATGAAGCTGAAGCAGGCCGCCCGCGACACCGGCCCCGCGGCCTGACCCGTCACCGGCCCCGCCCGTGGCCCCCACCGGGTGAGCGACGGGGGTGGTCGGCCGGGACCGCGGGAACGGGGGGAGCCCGGGGTCCCGGCCTGGGGAAGGCACCGGTCGCGTCCCCGACGCGACCGGTGCTCAGCAGCCCGCTATAGGGGGGCAGTGGGGCTGCTGTGACGGGAATGCTAACCCCGCCCGCCCCTGGCGAACAGGCCTGTGACCTGCAGCATTTCGGCCGCGAACATGCCATCCGGCAGGGCCGTCGGCCCCGGGGCGCCCGCCTCTGAGGGACGCGCCCCGTACCGCGCACCCCGGCCCGCCGCAGGCGCGTTGACCGATCACACGCTGTTCCCCGCTCCGCCGCCGGCCGGTCCCTGGTGGCACCCCGGCGCGCCGACCGGCCCGCCTCCTGCCGCGCCCGCGAGGAGGACCGGCATCCCCGGCCTGGCCTCCTGGGCGCAGCGGGCGACGGCGGCGGGGGTCGAGGTGGGGATCGCGGGTGGGTTGATGTCGGCGTACCTGGCCGCGTTGAACGGGTTGTCACCGGCGTTCGCGGCGTTGCAGTTGCTCGCGCTGCTCGCGGACACCGATATCCGGGGCGCTCTGGCGGGCGGGTACTGGGTGGTGGACGGGGGATGGCTGCTGGTGCAGTGGGCAGAGCGCGGGCGCAGCGGGCAGGGTCTGGGCGGGCGGCTGGTGGGGATCGTGACGGTGGACGAGGACACCGGCGCGCCGATCGGTGCGGCCCGGGCGATCTGGCGCGGCGTCCTGCACGTCCTGGACGCGCTGCCGGCGTTCGCCACGTGCGACGCCAGACGTGGGCCGACACCATCAGTCGCAGCGTGGTGGTCCGGCGGGAGCTGATCGACCGGATCGCTCTGCCCTGCCAACAGTAGGGGCGACGGGCTCCCCCGGTGCTACAGGTGGATCAGCAGCACGGTGAGCACCGTGCCGTCCCGGCCGGCGTGGTCCTGGTCCCGGTCGTTGTCGGCCGGGCCCCAGGTCCAGAACAGTCGCCAGGCGCCGGCGCCCTGGTCGACGTACAACGTCGACACCCGGCAGCCGCCGTGTCCGGGCAGGGCCCGGTACGGGTGGGTGCGCAGGCCCCGGGTGACGCGGGTCGGCGGCCAGGCGGTCGAGGGCGCGGCGCACCCGGCGCAGCCTCGCCGCATCGGCCCGTCAGCCCCGTTCCAGGCACTGCAGGGTGCGGGCGGCGGGGGGCCTAATGCAGCGTCGGCATCGGCTTCTCCCTTGGTCCAGGGCATGCGAAGGGTGCTCGTCTCCCGGTGTGTGGGGAGGCGGTCACTCGGTGGGCGGGTCGGGTGGGGAGGGCCAGCCGGTGGGGTCGCCGGCCTGGCCGCCGACCGCGATGCAGCCGACATCAAGCTGGTCGGCGTAGCCGGTGAGGGAGGCGGCGTAGAACCCGGCGGTGGGGCGGCAGTCGGCGCCGCCGCAGGGGCAGTTCCAGCTGGCAGCGATAGCGCGCAGCAGGGTGGTGTCGGCGGCGGCCGGGATGGCCAGCTTGCCGCGTATCAGGTCGTAGGTGATGGGCAGCGGCAGGGGCGGTAGGCCGTGCGGGTCGATGCTGGAATGTCGTTGGTGATTTCGTGGCCTTTCGTATTTCGTCGGTGAATTCGCGTGTAGGGGTCGTGAAGATAGAGAAGTCCCGGCCGCTTGGGGGTGGGCGGGATTTTTTTTGGCGACACGGAGGGGTGTGGCGGGGGTTCTACGGCTCCAGGTCCATCCAGGCGATCTTGTTAAGCGCGACGCCCAGGCCGCTGGCGCGGCGCCCGCCGTCCTTGAAGTAGTGCTCGCCGAGGGCTTCGGCGAGGATCTTCTCCTGCTCGGCTTGGCTCTTTCCGGCGTCGCGCGGCGTAGAGACTTCGGGCGACCTCGCCGGGCATCTGGCGGTGTCGGAACGGCGAGGTGGTTGAACCGGCCATCACATTCCGGCTAGCTGATTATTGGTCAGAAACGCCCTGGTGGGATCGGCCGAAGAGGAGCGGAGGCTCCCGAGTCGAGAGCGGGCTGCGGGCAGGTGAGCAGCGCTCACGTGGTCACAATTCTTCCTTGTTTCTGAAGGAATGTCCGATACGTCTCTCTGTTGTGAGGGGCTGTTGGCCGCGCCTGTCGCCGAAGGTCGCGCGCCTGCCGCCAGGGGCCTTGATATCGCACGTCGGAAGGGCTTTGACGCTCCATATTGCGGGCCGATACCGTCCGCTTGTCTATTCGCATGCGATGGGCGGCATGAGGCCCCCTGGCATGCAAGTTTACTTGGGAGTGCTTGTGCGTATGGCTCGCAGAGTGGTATGGCCACTTGCTGCTTTTCTGGCAATACCTGTGATGGCGGGTTCGATGCCGGCCTCGGCCGCTGAGGCCACGCCGCCGCTGGCTGTGGAGAATTTCTCCTATCCGGGGGCCGCGCAGATCCTCGCGCAGCAGCACGCCGTCCTGAAGTCGGGGGACGGAAACATCCAGCTGGCCGACTGCACGTCGACAGACAACATGCTCGAGGTGTACAGCCGGACTCTGGACCTCGGTCCTACCAAGATCTGTTTCCGGGTCACGGGGCCCGGCGGCTACCTGGCGGTGGAGCTTCCGAAGGTCTACAGCCTCAAGGGCGACGACCACACGGTCAAAGCGACGCTGACCACGGACGGCTCGGTCAGCAGCCTCGACCTCCGCAAGAACTACCACACGCCCGTAGGCGAGGGCAGCGCCGTCGGGGGGATCACCCTGCTGGAACTGTCCGCCACCGACGGACCGGCCGCACCGGCCATCACCAGCGACTACCCCGCGGTCGGCAGCGTCGTCATCGGTCAGCCCGGCCGCGCGGGCGGGCGGGCCTGCACCGCGACCCTGGTCGACCGCCACTGGGCTCTCACCTCGGCCGGCTGCTTCACCGACAACCCCGCCACCCTCACCGCCGGCGCGCCGGCGAGCAGGAGCACCGTGACGATCGGTGGCAGGAGCGTCGACATCGCCGAACTCGTGCCGCGCACCGACCGCGACCTCGTCATGGCCCGCCTCGCCGTCCCGGTCGACAGCGTCACCCCGGCCGCTCTGGCAACCACCGCTCCCGTCGCGGGCGAGAACGTGAGCGTGCCCGGCTTCGGCCGCACCGCCACCCAGTGGCGGCCCTACACCTCCCACACCGCCACCCACACCACCGGTGCCATCACCGCCACCGGTATCGACAGCACCCCCGCACCCGGCTCTTCCGCGATCTGCGCGGGCGATGCCGGATCCCCGCTGTTGCGCACTGGCAACGGCGCTGTCCAGATCGTCGGTGTCGCCTCCCGGTCCTGGCAGGGCGGCTGCTTCGGCGGCACCGAGACCCGCACAGGCGCCACCAGCACCCGCGTCGATGACCTCGCCGGCTGGGTGCAGGATCTGAGGTACCGCACGTCGGACGTGTACGCGGGTACCCATGTGCAGATCATCGGCTCCGACGACAAGCTGTACGACTCGGTCGCCGACTACACCAGCGGACTGTGGACGCGCGGTTGGACCTCGACCGGCGACAGCCGCCTGCTCGCGGTCGACAGCGTCGCCACCGGCGACACCGTCCACGTGTACGCCGTCCTGACCGACTACCGCGTCTACAGCCGCGACGGCAAGATCGGCGGCCGGTGGGGCGCCTGGAGCGAGGTACCGGGAGGCGCGGTCGCCGCGGACGGCGCCCAGAAGATCACCGCCGCCGTACGGGGCAACACGGGCCTGGTCGACGTGGAGATCATCGGCAGTGACGGGTCCCTCTACGGCACCACCGCCGACTACGGCACCGGCACCTGGCGACCCACCTGGGGCAAGATCGGCGACAACCGGCTCACGGCCGTCACCAGCGCGTACTTCAACAACGCCACCCACGTCTTCGCCATCAACGAGGACGGCAAGGTCTATACCCGCACCGGGAACTACACCACCGGCAGCTGGGGCACCGACTGGATCGAACTTCCCGGCAGCCGGCCGGGCGTGACGTCCATCTCCGCCGCCGTGCACGGCACCACCGTCGACCTGTCGATCGCCGGCGCCGACACCTTCTACAGCACCAGCGGCCACTTCGACACCGGCCTGTGGGACCAGCAGTGGACACCGATGGGTGACAACCACCTCACGGTCCTCACCAGCACCACCTCCGACAACGTCGTACACGTCTACGCCGTCAACGAGGACAAGAAGGTCTACACCCGCGACGCCAACTACAACACCGGCCTCTGGACCGCCTGGAAGGAGATTCCCGGCGACGCCACCGGCGTCAAGGCCATCACCGCGGCCAGCACCGGCTGAGCATCCGACCCCGCGCCGGGCGGGGGTCGACATTCGCCGTACGCACGGGTGACGCGCGCTGAGCACGCGCCCCTGGTACCGGGTGTGGGCGCCGCTCGCGCTGTGCTGACCGCTGGCGACCCCCCGGTGCCCAAACAGGAAGGAACTTCACGTTTCGATGGACATCTCTTCGATACGGGCCGGACGGCACAGATTCGCCTCCGGACTCGTGGCCGGCAGCCTGTTGGTGGGGCTGCTGACGATTCCTGCCGCGGCGGTCGACGCCCCGCCGGCGACGGGCCCGGTCGCGGACCGGGTGAAAACGGTGGCGGCGTGGCAGAACGGCGGACCAAACGTACGCCGGGCCGCCGAGACCGCGCTGGCGGGCTCCGACGCCGACGTTACGGCGTTCGTCACGACCGGCAGGGCCGTCGCCGCGGAATACGACCTGCGGGCGCGCATCGAGGAACTGATCGCGATCTCCGGCCCGGGGGTCCGCGAAGCCGCCACCACCGCACTCGCGGGCAACGCGGCCGGTCTGCAGACCTTCCTCGAAAAGGGGATCCAGAACCCGTACGAGCACGACCAGCGGGTGCTGCTGTCACAGATCATGTCGACTGGCAGCCCGGCGGTGCAGGACGCCGCGAACAAGGCGATGTCCGGCACGCTGGAGGACGTCAACCAGTTCCTGAACGTCGGTCAGTTCAACGTCAGGGAGCACGACGACCGGGTCAAGCTGTCCCAGCTAATGCACGTGGGCGGCCCGCAGGTGCAGCAGGCCGCCAACGCCGCGATGGGCGGCGGCGCCGAGGACGTCCAGGACTTCCTGCGCTACGGCTACCAGACCGCCGCGGCCCACGACCAGGAAACCCTGACCATCGCACAGCTCACGGACCTGACAAGAAACGCCGCCACCCAGGCCGGCGAGCAGGCCCGCATCGCCAAGGACGCGTCCGCGAAGGCACTCCAGGCAACCGCGCTGGCCAAGGAGGCGGCAGAGCGCGCCGCGAACGAGACCCGGGCCTCCCAGTCCGACGCCGCGAAGGCCTCCAACGCGGCCGACCGGGCGGCGGACGCCGCCGTCCGGGCGGCCAGCTCCGTCCAGACGGCAACGGCCGCGGCCAAGGCAGCGAACGAGGCCGCACGGCAGGCCGCGGCAGCCACGGCCAACGCGGCCGCGGCCGCCATGAAGGCGGGCAAGGCCGCCACCCGGGCTCTGTCAGCGGCGGCCGAGGCAGGCGGCGACGCGGGCAAGGCCGACCAGTCCCGCGCGGCCGCCGCCGCCGCCCGCACCGCCGCAGCCGACGCCCGCACCGCAGGCGAGGCCAGCGGCTGGGCCGAACGGGCCGTGACCCAAGCCAAGTCAGCAGCACAGTCCGCCGAATCCGCGGGCACCAACGCCGCCGCCGCCGCACAGGCATCCGCCAACGCGGCCACCTTCTCCGGCGTGTCCGGGGAGGCCGCGGACCGGGCCAGGAAGGCAGCCGCCCGAGCCAACAGCGCCGCCGCGGAAGCCAGCCGCGCGGCGAAGGCCACCACCAAGATCGCCGACGACGCCGCCACAGCCGCCCGTGAATCGAAACAGGCCGCGAACTCCTCCGCCGCGCACGCCGAGGCAGCAGCGGCCGCAGCGGAGGACGCGGCCACACACGCCGGCGACTCGACCAAGGCCGCCGCGACCGCGCAGGCCGCGGCCGCCACCGCCGAAACAGCCGCCGTGTCCGCGGAGAACACCGCAAAGCAGGCCCACAGCATCGCGGCCATCGCCCGCGCCTCCGACCAGGAGCGCCTGGACGCCCAGCAGGCCGCCGAGGTGGCCATCGCCCAGCAGGCCTACCGGGACGAGGACCTGAAGAACCGAAAGGCAGCCTGGGAGGCCGGGAAGACCACCCAACTCGCCACCGACACCGAACGGCTCATCACCGAAGCCACAGCCGCCGGGGTCGACCAGAAGGACGCCGTGGCCAAGGGCCGCCAGGCCGCGGTCCGCCTTCTGGACGCGGGCGGCCCCTGGGTCCAGACCGCGGCGCAGAGCGCACTGGAGGGATCGGACGGCGCCGTCCTCGCCTTCCTCAGCACCGACCTCGCGCTGGCCCGGGAACAGGACGACCGCAGCAGCGTCATCGGCATCGCCGAAGGCTCCACGAACCTCGAGCACAAGCTCGCCGCCGAGACCGCCTCGGTGGGCACCCCCGCACAGGTCCGCGCCTTCCTGACGACCGGCGCCTACAACGGCCAGGAACACGACGACCGGGTCCTGCTCTCACAGATCATGTCCGTCGGCGGACCCGGCGTGCAGGACGCCGCGAACACCGCCATGAGCGGCACCCACGCCGACGTCCGCGCGTTCCTGACCAAGGGCCAGTACATCGCGCGCGAACACGACAACCGGGTCCTGATCTCCCAGGCCATCGCCACCGGCAGCCCCGAGGTCCAGGCCGCCGCCCAGGCCGCCATGTCCGGACCCGCCTCCGGCCTCGTACCGTTCCTGCAGATCAGCCTGCCCCTGGCCCGCCAACGCGACGCCTTCACCGCAGCCCACATCGCCACCGTCAACTCCTACCTCGCCGCCATCGACGGCAACGCCGCCGTCGCCCGCGAGTACGCCGCCCAGGCCGCCCAGTCCTACGCCACCGCACGCAACGCCTCCGACGAAGCCACCGGCTACGCCCGGCAGGCCCAGGCCTCCGCCGCACAAGCCGTCGGCTGGGCAACCCAAGCCGCCAACTCCGCCGCACAGGCCAAGACATCCGCCGACCAGGCAGCCACCCACGCCAAACAGGCCCGCACCGCCGCAGCCACGGCCCAGGTATCCGCCCGCACCGCGGGAATCTCGGCCAGCGCGGCGGCCGGCTACACCAAACAGGCCGGGAAGTACGCGTCCGACGCCAAGACCGAGTCCGACAAGGCCCAGGCCTCGGCCGTCGCCGCCGGCAAGAGCAGGGACGACGCGTTCGCATCCGCCCGCGAAGCCGCACAGCTGATCATGTCCAAGCAGCAGGCCGACACCACCGACGGCAAGATGCAGCACGAAACCGCCACCGTCGACAGCAACGGCCGCGTCACCTTCGTCGAGGGCGTCCCCCGGTCCGACGTCAACCCCGCGATCATCCGCGAGGACCACAGCAAATGCGTCGAATTCAACCCGATCATCATCGCCATCTTCCCCGGCGGATGGCGTGAGGAAGGCAAAAAGCTGGTCTGCGACCTGCCGGTCACAGTCAAGGTCACCGGCACGGTCGACTACTACCTGAAGACCTGCCCCGAACCGAACCTCTCCATCGCCGCCTGCCGGGGCAAGTACAGCAGCTTGGACACCGTCCTCATCCGCACCGAGCCCGTCACCTCGCAGTACGACACCACAGCCAAAAAAGAATACAAGAGCACCAGCCAGCTCATCTTCGACGCCCTCACCGGCGACTTCGTCAAATGCTGGAACACCCCCGGCCTCAACGGCCCCTGCGCCTGGGCCGCATCCACCGTCATCCCCTACGGCACCCTCGCCAAGGGCGCCAAAGGCATCACCGCCTTCCGCTTCGCCCTCGAAGCCGGCGTCGAACTCGAACAAGCAAAACTCGCCCTCCAAGCGACCCTCAACGGCTACAGCGACGCGGTCAAACTCAAGCTCCTCGCCACCGCCGACAAAGTCACCGCCTTCCGCAACACCCTTAAGGACGGCGTCGGCACCGACGCGGCACTCGCGGCCCTCAGCGCCGACCGGAACATCGAGCGAGCTCTGGTCGAGCAGCTTAAGTTTGAAGGCGAGCTCGCGGAGGGGGTTCGCACGGCGTGCCCGACCAACAGCTTCCCGGCCGGCACGAGCGTGATCATGGCCGACGGGACCGACCGGGCCATCGAAACCCTCCGGACAGGCGACCAAGTGCTGGCCACCGATCCCGCCACGGGTTTCACCAGAGCCCAGCCGGTGACCAGCACCTTCAGGCACTCCACCACCCGTCTGATCGACATCGACACCGAGTACGAGGGTCGGATCACCAGCACGGTCGGACACCGCTTCTATGTCAAGGGGGCTGGTTGGCGCGAGGTCTCCGACCTGCAGGTCGGCGACGTCCTGGCAGGCCGCGACGGGTCGCACAACACGGTGACCGGTTTGCACGAACAGACGGGCACCACCCAGGCGGTGTACGACCTCACCGTCGACGGCACGCACACCTTCTACGTGCATGGTCCGCAGAAGACAGGCAGCGGCATCCTCGTCCACAACTGCTTCGACCTGTGGGGCGACGAACTGGGGCGAAACCTGGACGCCCGCGCCCACACCATCAAGAAGCACGTGGCCGAAGGCGCCTACGGTCCAAACGGCGAGACTGCAGGGGTCACACCCGAGGAGGCGGCCGGGCTTACTACCGCCACCGACCCGAACGGGGTGTTCAGCGACCTCAGCATCGCTGAGGAAGCACTGCGATCGGCCCTCGCCAAGAGTCAGAACGCACTTCGCACCTGGGGACAGCCGGGCGCGTCGGACTTCAAGGAAATCATCGTCGATGTTGATGTCATCAGGGATGGCCAACGCCTGACCTCGCTGGGCAAGGTGTATCCTCCGGGCGGCAGTCTCAACGCCACTGATTCCGGAACCAAGGTCAAGGTCCGGCTGTTGAGGGCGCCCCAGCACAATGGCAAGAAGTGGATCATCGGTTCCATCTTCCCGCTGGCCGGAGGGTGATGCGTGATGACTGAGAGATACGGCGGGGACGAGTTCGGGCTGCCCCACCTGGGGCAGGTGTTCCACCACAGTTGGCGGGACGAATGGGCCACCGAGGCACAGGCACTGACGTACTACACCGACGGCATGCCGCCGCACCTGGTCGAGGCACTCCTCATCGACACTCTCCGGGTCGCTGCTCCGGCTGTGCCAGCCTGGGTGTTCGAAACGCTCTGGGCGGTGGGAAGCGAGCGCCGCTTGGAGCTCAGGAACGCGGGGATCGACCCCCACGACTGGCTCCTGGGAGTCGTCCGGCTGTGCCGGGAGCGACTCCGCGCGGAGGGCCTCACTCCTCCAGAGGAGGTACCGGTTAGCCCGTACCAGCACCTGACAGGGGCCGTCCTGGACGAGATCATGATCGTCACTCCAGGCCTCATGGAGCTGGCACAGGACTCGTCATGGAAGTCCATCCCTGGTGTGGTGCCCGCACTCAGCCACGCCGCCGTCCACGCCTGCCCCGACCTGGCGTTCCGCTTCCTCCTACGCGCGCTCACTTACGGCCCGCAAATCACCCGGAAGCAGTATGAGCGGTACGTGGAACTCGGACGGCAATTCGAGTACGGGCAGTTCCTCGTCCCAGGTTACGAGCACCTGATGCGCTGAGACCGTCGACAGTCATCGGGCGCGCAGTGGGTACGGATCACGTACCGACTGCGCGCCCTTGCACTGGGTGCTCAGCTGGTGGGAGCGCCGCCTTCCGGGGCCTTGGCCGGGCCGGGGTGCATGCTGGCTTTGAGTTCGAGATTCGAGCTGGCACTCCCGGTGAATACAAAAAGGTCCAGGTTCTGTTTAAGCGCCCGAAGGGATAAATGATCGTGATGGATGAACGAATCCTTGCCAGACTCAAGGGAATGGCCGAGGAGGGCACCCTCCCTTCGGAAGTGACAAAATGGCTCCTCGGAGAGATTTCAGCCAACTTCACCGATTTCCTTTTCATGCAGTACTTCTTTCGCGCTTTTGAAGTCCCGCTGGTTGACGTACGGGATCTTGAAGAATGGGTCGGCCTCGAAAGGGGTGGGAGCCTTTCGGATTTCGATATCGATAATCTCTTTGGCCCTTTGAAGGCCCGGCCGTAGCGGGAAATAATTCGCGTTCCCGGTCGATCGGCCATAGGAGAGAGCAGATGATCAATATCAAGTACCTCCGGACCGGTCCATACGTGGACCGGGGCCGTGAACACCAGGCGGAAGTGAACCTCGCCCAGGTGAGCCGAAGTGACCTACGCTGGTACTACTTCATGTCCGACCTGTCGTTCACAGTGGACGGGGTCGAACTGGCTCCCCCGTGGTCGTGGACGCCGGTGTTCGACTATCTGTGGTCGATGCACGGGGCGCTGCACTATCTCGAACGTGGTGAGGCCTCGACGATCGGCTCCAACGAGAACGCCGAGTTGATCAAGTTCACACCCGAGGCGGGGAAGATCCGAATCTCGTCCACCTACTCGACGGTGACGGCAATCTGCGAACTCACCGACCTCAGGGACGCGTGGGTTGCCTTCCGCGACGCCGTATTGACCGACCTCGGTCGGGAACACCCGCAGCTGGCGGCCAATCCGGTGCTTGCCGAACTCAGGCTCTAACTAGCCCCAAAACCCGCCAGTGAATGAGCGCGAGCAGAGGCTTCCCGGCTAAGCCTTCATAGCAACGGAGGTCGCATCCGAGTCCGAGGGTGCGGCCTCCGGCACGTCCAGAGTGCGTCAGACGGGTGCAATTCCGCACACGATTCACTCGATAGGCGAGAACGCCGAGATCGGGCCGACTTGTTCGACAACTTGGGGGCTGATCGGTGAGACGCGCCGCCGGCGCACCATAGCATTCCAGTTACGAGCCCGTATCCCCCCTGGTCAGGGGCAGAGGAAGAGCCATGACATTTCCCGCGCGAGTGGACAAGGACGGCGAGAAGTCTCTCGTCCAGCGAACCGTAGCGGTCGAGAAGGACCTCCGGTTCGTCGGTCTGCCCGTCATCCGAGGCGGCGACAGTTGGGCTGGAGCAACGACCGGGGCGTCAACATTCGTCGTCTACTACGACACAAGTGTCGACAGCTCCGGCGGAGTCTTCGCCACCTGGGAGCCAAGCGCGGAGCTCAAGGAACTCTTCATCGACTCCCCGCAGCTTGCCCTTCAGAGGGCAATCCCACTTGGCAGTGCTGCGCTCGAGGCAATGACTGTCGCCCTCGTAGAGGTACTCACCGCCGCAGGTTGGGAAACCGACCGAATGAATGTGGGTTGCCATGAAGCCTCTGTTAGGATTCTTGGCCGGCTGATCACCACGACTTGATCAGCCGCTCTACTGTGGCCGCGCTCCCCATGAGCGCGGCCACAGTGATTGCCAACCCGGTTTCCACAAGGCAACCCTGCCCAGGAAGAGCCGATCGCCGTCCCGGCGATCGCTCGGCGAGCGCCCGGCCTGAGCCCGCCGCGACACGGCCGGGCGGAAGTAGTCCTGGTGGTGCTTACCCCGGCCCCAGAGGACTCCTCCTTACCCGAGCGGGAGTCGGGTTGGCCTGGCAATCCCTCCACGTCGCACAACACTCGCCATGTTGGGGTGCCGCACTCCTCCGGGCCCGTTCGGGCGGGGCGGCCGGGACTTCGTTTTCGGTGGCATGGAGGGATGTGGCGGGGTGTTCGGGGTGTCTACAGCCCTTCCAGGTCCATCCAGGAGATGTCGTTGAGCTCGACGTCGAGGTTGCGGGCGCGGTGGCCGCCGTCCTTGAAGTAGTGCTCGCGCAGGCCTTCGGCGAGGATCCGTTCCTGCTCGGCCTGGCCGGCTCCGGCGTCCCGGGCCTCGTAGAGGCGGCGGGCGACGTCGCCGGGCATCTTCTGGGTGATGGTGCGGGGGCGGGGGTCGTCGGTGGAGCCGGCGGCCGAGCTGAAGCCGAACGTGCCGCTGATGTGCAGCATGAAGCCGTTGGTCTCGGCGGCGCTGCGCACGCGCTGCTTGACCCTGGGCTGCCACTTCGCGCGGACCCGCTCCTCGACCTTCTTCGCGGCGGCGGGCTTCGGGGTGCCCTGGCCCTTGAGCCAGCGCTGCACGGTCCGCTGGGAGACGCCGAGCTCGGCCGCCAGGGCCTTGGTGGAGCCCTTGGCGCCCTTGAGCAGGAACCGCATCCGGGCGGCGGTGGACTGCGGGATCGGGCGGGTGCGCTCGGCGCGCTCCAGGCCCTCGTCGATCTCGCCCAACGTGGGTCTCCTTCCGTGGTGGTGGCGGTGGTGGTGGTGGTGGGGACCGCCCGGCGCCGGGCGGTCGGGTTCAGCGGGTCCAGCCGATGAGGGTGAGGCGGTGGCCGCGGTCTTCGAGGTCGCGGCGGGAGACGGCTTCCTCGCGGGCGGTCACCAGCGGCAGCGCCAGGTCGTCGCCGCCATCGGCGGTCGGGGCGTCGTTCCACACGCCGCCCTGGTCGTCCAGCCACAGGGCGGCGTGGTCCTTGCTCGGCGCGCAGGCCGGCGCCACGATGCCCGCGGTCTGCGCGGCGCGCAGCCAGGCGTCGGCCTGCCCGGTCAGCTCGGCCCGGACCTCCGGCTTCAAGCGGGTCCAGGCGGCCGAACCCGTCCGGGTGTGGTTCCAGTAGGCGGCGGCGAGCTGTTCGGCGCGCGGGTCGTGCTCCATGGGTCCCTCCCGTTGTTCCGGGCCGTCGGTCGGCGGCCCGCTGCTGGTGGTCGTGCGGGCCGGGCCCGCGTGGTGCGGGCCCGGCCGGGAGGGCGTGGGGCTACTCGTCGGCGGAGACGATCCCGCCGGTCTTGATGTGCCGGGCCGGGTTGACGTCGTCGGCGAGCAGCTCGGCGATCTCCTTCATGGGCCTGCTGCCCTCGAACTTCACCAGCCCTGGCGACACCCCGAGGCGCAGGGAGGTGGTGAGGGTGCCGTCCGGTGTGGTGAGGATGTCGAGGGCGCCGGGGCCGGGTGAGGCGAAGACGGCGCAGTCGGAGAGCACGGCGAAGGCGTAGAGGCCGGTGTCGCCGGCCATCTTGCGGAGCTTGCGGTGGAGGTTGACGGTGGCGGTGTCGATGACCAGGGCGCGCATCAGCGGGTCCCAGGTCGGCCGCTCCAGGGCCGCCCAGCGCTCGCCCGGCTTGTAGCCGTGCCCGCGGGGCCTCTCCCGCATCTTGCCGATGGTGCCCTTGGCGGTCTGCTTGATCGCGGTGAGCACCGCGAGCTCGGCTGGGTCGCCCTGCTTGACGGCGGCCATGGCGTCCAGGAACGCGAGCGGGTCGTGGTCGGCGAGGGTGAGCGGGACGCCGAGGGCGGCCATGGTGTCGACGTACGCCGCCCGGAGCCGCTTGTGCCACGGGTCGAGGTAGGGGCTGCTCTCGTGGCGCAGCCAGCCCTCCAGTGGCTGCGGGCGGGCGCCGAGCTCGATGGCGTACGCGACCTTCACCGTGGAGTACCAGGCCGGCCCCGTCGGCCTGGTCCCGTCCGCGGTGAACGGGCTGGGGAGCAGCGGGTTCGTGTCGACGCCGGACAGGTCCACCAGCCACGAGCCGGGGATCTTCGGGTCGAAGACCGGGTTGAGCTCGTGCACCGGGCCGGACAGCGGCAGGACCAGGCGGCCGGCGGCGGCGAGGAACGCGACGTTGACGTCCAGGCCCACCGCCCAGCTGGCGGTCCTCTCGCTGTCGGTCAGATCGCGGTGCCAGTCCCAGGCTTCGGTCACCAGCTCGCCGCCCGGCTCCCGGTCCTGCGCGAGCGGGTGGATGTCCGGGACCTCCGGAGGCGCCGGGTCGAAGGCGTCCTTCGGGCGGGAGCCCTCCACCGGACCGGACGTCCAGCCGGTGTCGGTGCGCACCGCGCGGGTCGGCGGGCGCAGCGCGGTCACCAGCTCCAGGCCGGAGACCGCGGTGGAGCCGCGCGGGGTCAGGACCCGCTTCGCGTAGGTGCCGAGCAGCCGGGCCAGGTCTGCGGCCGCCAGGTCGTCGGGGATCTGCCAGCCGCCGGTGGCGAGCGCGCCCCAGGCCGGGATGCACAGCTGGACGCACTGGCGCTTGCCGTCCTCGGGGGTGCGGTAGATCCGCGCCCACGGGCCCAGGCCCCGCTGGGTGAGCTGCCAGCCGGCCTTCTCGATCGCCTTCACGGCCTTGTGGGTCTTCGGCAGCTGACCGAGGCGCTGGACGAACTCGGTCTTCTCGTCCCGGCCCATCGGGGGCAGGCCGAGCTCGGCGAGGGCTGCGTCGGTGAGGACGACCAGGGCGTCGCCGTCCTTGCCGTGCCGGTGCAGGCGCGGCGAGCCGAGCTTCACCTCCAACGCCCACTCCACGACGGACGCCAGGGTGCGGCCGGAGGGCGCGGTAGGTGCCTGGGTGCCGTCGGCGAGGTAGGCCACCAGCGCCCGGCCGGACGGAGCGACGTCCAACACCGCGAGCGGCCCGGCCGGGAACCGGGCCGACGCGGCCTGCTCCCAGTCGGACGAGCCAGCCTCGGCGGCTGGCTTCTTCGCCGCCGCCGTCTTCCGGGTCCGCGACGGCGCACCGGCGGCAGGACGGGACGAAGGCCTGCGCCGAGCGACAGCGAGCGCGGCCGCGGGGGAGGCCCCGGGAACGGCCGACGCGGCCGGGGCGGCGATGTTCGGGTGGTCGGCGAGGGCCTCCAAGGCGGCCTGCGAAGAACCGGCCGGCTCCACACCGGCACGCCGCTCCACGACCGGGACGGGGCTGGCGTCCGACGCCGCCGCAATGGCGGGGGCGCACCAGCCGCCCGTGTGCATCGGGCGTCCGGCCGAGCGGTACGGCGTCGGACGCCCGCACCGCACACACGGCTGCGGCTGACCTGCGACCAGGTCCCCGGCCTCGTCGCGGTCGAGCTCCACAGCCTGGTCCGCCTGATCGCCGCCGAACGCCGCCGGCACGGGAGCGCTAGGCACTTCTGCCGGGCCGGCCGCCGTCGGCTCACTCACCGGGGCCTGGGCCTGGACGGTGGCGGGGGCGAGACCTGCGGCCTTGGCCCGACGCAGCCACTCGGTGGGCTCGACCGTGCCGTGCCGCAGCGCCAGCGTCGCGAGGAACCGGATGTACACCTCACGCTTGGGCGGCCGGGGGTCGGTCGACCCGGCCTCCCACCGCACGATCGTCTCCCGGCGCGTCTTGAGCGCCTTCGCCAGGTCTTCCTGGGTGCACTCGGCGGCCTTGCGTAGCCGCTCCCGCTCGGCGGGCACCGGCAGGTCGTCAGCCGGTTTCGGCCGTTCCAGCAGCGCGTCGATCGCCGCGAACAGGTCCTCGCTCATCGGTCAGCACCTCCCCTTTCCGACTCCAGTATAGCTTTAAAGTAACTCTTGGATCGCACTTTTGAATGTAACTCACTCGATCGGGTGTGGTGGAGCACCGCAGTTTGCGAATGGAGCAAGTTGGTTTGCGACTCCGTGGTCGCACGAAGAGCCTGGTGAACCTCTGTACGACCGCGAGGGCCCCGTGAGTCAGCTGATCCGCACCTGGTTGAATCGGCGGATGAGTGAGACCTCTGTCGACCTGGGAGTCGTCACCGCGCTGTCCGGTGTGCTGGTACTGGGGATGGCCGGCTCGATCGACCAGTGGCCCGAAACCGGCGATCCGCTGTCCGTGCGGGCGCTGGCCGCGGCAGGGTTCGGGGGCGGCCACCTCCACGAGCCTGCGGACGGGCCCAGTAGCGAGTGGTGGTGCGAGGCGGTCGCGGTACCGGCCGCCACCGACCGGCCACTGAAGGTGCGCGCCGAACCGTGGGTTTCCTATGACGGGCCGGTGATCTCCGTCCTGGAAGTCGACCTCGGCCTACCCTGGCCGAGCAACCGCAGCGGGGAGCCGATCCGGCTCGGCGACCTGCCAATCGACCGGTGTGGCATGGTCCTCGGGGACGCGCGCGCCCTGGACTCGTTCGTCGGACTGAACGGTGAATCCGTCGACGGACTCGCCGACGTCACCTACTGGGGAAAGTACGCGGACGACGCCCACGCTCGTTTCGGCGGCGAACGGACACCCCAGCAAGGCGGCCAGGGTCCCTACGGGCGGCTCGACCTCCCGTTCCGCGAAGCCCACGCGTTCGCCGACCGGATCCGGAGCTGGGGGCCCCGCACCGGTCTGATGGTCTCCGTGGACGCGCACAGCCACTTCCACCTGCTCGACCGGGCCGGTCAGATCCACCCCCTGCTGGCCGGGCAGATCGAGATCGACGGATGCCAGGTCCTGGGCCTGGGCTGGGACCCCGGGGACCATTCCATGCGCCACCGAGGCGAACGAGCCTGGGACAAGGTCTACGCGGTCACCCTGGAACAAGCCGGCACCACCACCCTGCTGCGCTGGACCATCCCCACCGAAGCGGAAGAACCGGACCAAGCCGAAAGCTGACGATGCACCCGGCCGCGCAGTCCAACGGCGGGACGGCTGCCGCACTCGGACGTCCCCGCCTCGCAAGGTGCCATGCTCCGGTTTCGCAAACCACTGAGCCGAGCAAGGCATCGGCACAGCCGAAGTTCACCACCGTCCGGCGTCAGGGGGTGGTGGACGGCCGGGGGTGGCCCTTGCGTACGAACTCCGCGGCGTCCTCGTCCAGCATCGTCAGAGCGCGGGCGCGGCCGAACGCGTCCACCAGCATGACCACGGTGCAGACCGCCATTGGCGTGGACCTGGTCCACGCGGTGGCGGAGGTCCATCACCGCGGCGGCGAGCCCGGTGTCCCCCGCCGCGACCCGGCGCACCGCGGTGGTGACGGCGAACTCCGACTCCGGTGGCGCTAGGGCCGCCACCGCCTCGATCCCGCGCACCAGCATCGACGGCTCCCCCAGCTCGTCGAAGTGCATGTCGTGGTCCAGGACCAGCCAGGCCAGCAAGCGGTCCCGCGCGTCGGCGCCCAGGCCCGCGAGGCAGTCCTCCACCGCGGCGGGGTCGCGGGTGAGGTAGGCCCGCGTCAGATCAGCGGCCTGCCACATCGCGGCTGTCATCTCCCGGTCATCGATATCCGTCACATCGCCGTTCTACCTGCCGGCACCGGCTCCGACAGGGTCTTCTGCCGATTTCACCCCGGCCGAAACCGACCCGGCAGCGCGGTTCGGTCCGGTGCCGAACGGGCCGGGGGCGGGCCCATTCAGCGCCACCGGTAGGAGGCACCGGTCATCGCCGGGAGCGGCAGCGGGCCGCCGGTGGCGGGGCTGGGAAGGGCGGCCTGGTCGAGGGCGGGGCCGATGGCCGGGTAGGGGTGGTGGCCGGCGGCGTGGGTGAGCGGCAGCCACACTACCGGTGTGTTCGGGGTCGTCCTGCCCGGTGGGGGCGACGGTGTGTTGGAGGTGGTCGGGCAGGTGGGCGGTGAATACCAGGTGTCGTCGGCGGAAGATCACGTTCTCGCCCGGCCGCCGCGTCTCCACTGTCCGACCACGACAGCAGCGGTCTCCGTCCACCGCCGTGCTCGCATTCGGGTGTGCCTGAGCTCCGTACAGGTGCCTCTTCCGGTGCGGCGCGCTGGGGCGTTCCGGGGGGCCGGGTAGGCACGGCCGTGTGGCGGACAACGCGAACACCAAGTGGTACGACCGCCGGGTCTGGGTTGCCTTCTGGTACATCCTGGCGCCGATCGCCGCAGTCGCAGCGGTCGGCGTGGCCATCTGGCGGGTGCCGTGGTGGATCGACGATCACCACCTGAACGGGTCCTTGTCTCCGGCCGACGCTGCCACGGTGACGGGAGTGCGGACCGCTCTGCTCGCGACGGCCGCCGCCGGCGTGGCGGCGGTTGGCCTCCTGTTCACCCGCCGGACCCTGCACCAGGTCCGGGAGGGGCAGGTCACCGACCGGTACCTCAGGGCCATCAGCCAGATTGCCTCCGACAAGCCCATGGAACAGCTCGGTGGCATCTATGCCCTGGAGCGGATCATGCGCGACTCGAAGCGGGACCACGCCACTGTCGTGGAGGTCCTCGCGGCGTTCGTCCGCGCGCACGCTCCCACCACACAGCCGTCCGCCCAGGACCGCCTGCGCCGCGGCTCCCAGCGACTGGCTGGGCCACTGCGGCGGTGGCGGCTGCACAAGCGGTTGCACGAGGGTGCGACCCCGGTCGCTGCGCGCCGGCCCCCGGAACCGGTGCAGGCGGCTCTGACCGTGCTCGGCCGACGGCCGCAGAACGACGATGAGCCGTTCTGGATCAACCTCGCCAGGACCGACCTACGCGGCGCGGAGCTGTCCGGGGCCCGGTTGGGCAACGTCGATCTGTACGGAGCCCATCTGCAGGGAGCGAACCTGACCAAGGCCCACCTGGAAGGAGCGAACCTGGTCCATGCCCACCTGGAGGGGGCAATTCTGGCGGAAGCCCATCTGGAGAAGGCGAACATGGTCGTGATCCACCTGGAGGAGGCGAACCTGGTCGGAGCGCACCTGGAGGAGGCGATGCTGATAGCGGCCCACTTGGAGAGGGCGAATCTGGACGGGGCCCATCTGGTCGGGTCCCACCTGGAAATGGCCCACATGGACGGGGCCCGCCTGGAAGGGGCTCGGCTTATCGGGGCCCATCTGGACGGCACTCGGTTAGAGGGGGCCCTTTCCCTGACCGTTGGGCAACTGGTTCTGGCCAGGCCCTGCGAGAGAACGACGTTGCCGGCCGGCCTCGATGCGGATGCTCGGGTGCGGGCGCGAATCACTGAGGTGGGACATGAAGTGGCGCCGTAGGTGATGCCACGGGGAGCTACCGGCCCCGGTTGGTAGTCGGTGGTGTGGCGATGCGCGGGCTGCGAGCGGGGACGGCGGCGGCCCGCGGGCCCGCCCGGCATCCGTCGCGGCTGAGCGGCGGTCAGTGGGTGCATGCCTCCGATGGAGGCGTTGATGACGGCGGGCGGGCAGGCCCGCGGCACGGCGGTGTGGTCGGCGGGCCGCGGCTTGGCTCCTTCGGGTGAATCCCGGTGGTCGGCCGCATGCAGAATCGGTTCGCCTGGAGAACACCCTCCACAGGCGCCCAGGGCCCACCCGGCCCGATCCGGGTGCACCACCGCCCCGCCGCCCGAGGAACCATCGAAGGGACCCACATGCACACCATGCGTGCACGCACCACGATCGCCGCCACCACCATGGCTCTGGCGGCGGTGCTCGCCGGTACTCCCGCCCAGGCCGCCCCAGACACCGGAGTGGCCCCCGCCCAGCACCGGGACAAGATCGCGTGCCCCCGCGGCTTCGTGTGCATCTACCCCGACATCGACTTCGTCGGGCAGCCCTACGTCAAGCGGGCCGTCGACGGGAGCGAGCGACACCTGCCGGACTACATCCGGGGCGCGGGAAGCTCGGTGATCAACAACAGCGGCCGCACCGCGCGCGTCTACCAGAAGGACAACTACTTCGGCCGGCACGTGTGCGTGGGACGCGACGGAGGCACCATCAACGACCTGCGCTCGTACCAGCTCAACGACGTCACGCACTCACTGAAGATCAACGACACCGTCTGCGGCGCCTGACCGGCCCGCACGGGCCCGCACGACATCGCCGGGCCGGCCAGGCGGACGATGCCACGCTCACGGCGGGCGGATGGTGGACCACGACAACCCGGGCCACTTGCGGCTGACAATCCTGTCCGTGCCTGGGGGCGGCCCGAGAGAGCGTCCGCACCGGGCGGTGGTGTTACAGGTTCTGCGAGTAGGCCAGGTGCACGGTGTGGGCGGCGAGCTCCGGGGTGTCGTGCAGTCTCGCCTCCAGCGTGGCCGGGTCTCCGATGAAGTAGTTCTCGCACACCGCCACCCACCCGTCGCCCATGCCGGACAGGCCGCGCTCAACCCAGCCGATTGGGTGGCCCTGGCCGAGCACCAGCAGAACGTCTGGCTTCACCGTCCAGCCGGCGAGCGCCCAGCCGTGGCCGAACACCGCCGGATCGAGCGGGATGTGGGCGTCCATGCTGCGGGGCAGGCCGCGCAGCAGCGGGTCGCGCGGCACCGTCACCGTCCGGTCCGGGGCAGCGGGCTTGGGAGCGTGGGCGCTCTGCTGGGACAGGTGCCGGTCGACCAGGTCGCGCAGCCCCGCGCCGTCGGCCGGGGCCGGGGTTTCTCCCCGGGGCGTAGTGGGCGCGGGTTCGGCCGGTTCTGTGGCGGGTGCTGTTTCGCCCCGGGGTGTTTCGGCGGTCTTCGGGGCAGGTTGTCCCGTTTCCTGGGTTTGGGTCGGGTGCTCGGCGAGCAGCCGCTCGGCCAGGTCGCGGTGGCGCTGCATCACCAGATGGGCGGCGTGGAGGGAGTCGTTCACCGCCTGGCACGCAAGGGCCGGTTCGTCGTCGCGGGCCGCGCGGTCGAGCTGGAGCAGCAGCAGCCGATCGTACCCGTGCAGCTCGGCGCCGAGGGCGAGCAGCTCGGCCGCCACCGGGTCGTCAGCCAGGCCAGCGGGAAGTCCCGTTTCGCCCCGGGGTGTTTCGGCGGCCATCGTGAGGGCTTGGGTCTGCTTCTCTTTCTCCCGCGCGCGGTCCGCTTTCGACGAGCACTTCTTCGAGCAGTACTTCGGCCGCCGGCCCTTGCCCGCCCATGCCAGCTCCGCCCCGCACACCGCGCAGGCCGGACCGCCGAACAGCATCGGCTCGGACACCGCGTTAACCCCCGGGGAGAAACAGCCGGACGGCAGGCTGCTGCGAAGCGCCCCGCCGTACACGCACACCGAGGCTGTCCCCGCTACGCAGCAGGTTGTCCCGCACCACGCACGCGCAGCGGGCGGCGCGCAGCACGGGCGGGCGCTTCTGCTCAGCGCTGCACCGGTGTAGCAAGGCCGCCCCTGCTGCACCGAGGCGTGCTGGCTGCCCCGCGTGCTGCAAGGGTGCCGTTGCTGCACCCGCTGCTGCCCGTGACCGACCGGGCCCCACGGCGGTTGCACCGGCATGACGACCTCTCCGCTGACCGCGCCGCAGCAGCACTCCGATACCCCGGACGAGACCGACGTTCCCGGCGGCGAGGACCAGGCGCAGGGCGCTGCCGAGCTGGCGGTGCTGCAGCGGGCCGCCGGCGCGGGTGAGGCGGCGGCCGGGTGGGTGCGCGAGCTGGCCGGTCGTCAGGGCGAGGAGGAGCACGCCCGGGCGTTGGAGCGGGTGGCCGACGCGGTCGTCCAGGTGAGCGGCCGCGAGATCATCCCCGGCAGCGACGGTCTGCTGGCCGAGGAGCTGCGCTACACGCTGGCGGCGGACGTGGTGCTCGGCGCCTCGCACACCATCGGCTCACTGCCCGAGCTCCACCGGGGGGAGCGGCTCGCCCTGGTGGCGGTGTGCGCGCTCGCTGCGGCGTTCCCGTCCTGCGTGCTCGGCGACCTGGAGCGCGAGCTCACCGTGCTCGCCGGCGAGCTGGCCTGCGTCACCGAGGCCGGCCGTCTCGCCACCGCGGCCGGTGACGCCCGCGTCCTGCCCGTCCGCATGCCCCGGACTCTCGGCCACGAGCACGGCGATCCGCTCGACCGCCTCGCCTACCGGCGCGTCGCCGAGAGCGCGTCCGAGTCCTTCGAGATCGCCCTGCACTACCAGGGCGGCCTCGGCGAGGAAGCGTGCGGGCAGGCCCTGCACAACGCGCTCGCCGCCGCCGGGCCGGGCATCGCGCCCGCTGCCCTGCTGCGGGTGGCCGACGACCCCGCACTCGGTCTGGAAGACGGCCAGTGGGAACACCTGCACCGCATCGCCACCGAACTCAACCTGCGCGTGGTCGAGGACCTGGGCGGCGCGAACGGCAACGGCACCACCGACACCACGCAGCCGCGACCGGCATGACACCGCCTGCGCCCACCCGCCGCGCCCGGCGGGCGCTCGGCCCCGGCGCCGCCCGGGTACTCGCCGACACCGTCCGCGCACCCCGCACCCCGCCACCGTGGTCGCAGGCCGCCGTCGATGCCGCGCTGCGCACCGTGCTGGAGCGGTTCGAGGCGGCGGGCGGGTGGAGGTGTGGCCACCCGACCATGATCCACCCCGGGCCGGGCGGGGCGGATCGGGGGCGTGGAGGCCGGCGAAGTACTCGCGTTACGAAACCCAGGGCTTATCTACTCGGTGCGGTGCAGCCCAAATGCCCAGCTCAGAGACTGGTTTGACCGGGCGTTCGACGTTTGGGAGACTGTTCCCGAACGGGACATCTGCGTCCTGATGCATCTGAGCCTCGTCAATCGACGGGGCTTTTTGCATGCCCGAAAACAACCGCACAGTCCCAGGCCTCCGCCGTCCGGCGGGGGCCTATCGTCGTTTCTGGAGGAAAATCATGGACGCTGCTCTCGTCGTCGCAGCCCTGGTGGTGGTGTTCGCCCTGGGCTCCCTCGTCGTGCTCGCCGCCCTGATCGCCTACATCGTGCGGGTGTGCGTCGCCCGGACCCGGTCCCAGGACATGCCCACCATGGTGGGTCAGTTCACCGGCCTGATCGGCGCCGTGGAGCGCTTCACGCCCCGCTACCAGGGGATGCGCGAGCTCACGGCCCCGCTGCGCGGCCTCCAGCTCGGCCAGCAGAGCAGCGCCACCGCGCCGACGCCCGCACCGCAGGCGGCCCCGGTCATCCCCGGCCAGATCGTCGAACCCGGCACCACCACGACCGCCGCTTCGCCCGCCGGCGGTGCCCAGTGACCCGCCGACGCACCCCCGGCGACCCCACCGCCCGCACCGCCACCACCAACGCGCTGGAACTCAGCGACACGACGGTGCTGACCGCCACGGTCATGGTCGAGCTGGTCGCCACCGTGGAGATGTCGGACCTTCAGGTCCACAGGTGGGCCGGCATGTCGCGGCGCGAGCTGTACGAGGAGTACACCAGGAGGACATCCGAGGCGCGGCGCCCGAGCTCAGCCGTCTCGTCAGAGCTCCATGCCCTGGTCGACGGCCTGCCGCCGGAGATTAAGGCCGCCGTCCGCGCGACGGACCGGAGCATGCTCCGTCCCTGCGAGCAGTGCGAGCAGTCCGTGGTCCCGCCCCCGACCAGGGCCGGCGGGCGGCCGCAGCGCTTCTGCTCGAACGCCTGCCGGCAGAAGGCCTACCGCCAACGGTCCCGGGGCCGGTCGGCCGACTGACTCGGGCCCCGCACCGGGCCACGGAGACCCGGTCGGCGGGTGGCGGCCGCACCCCGATGGTGACCGCCACCCGCCGACCGGGCCCCCGGCGGCGGTACCGGCCGGGAGGGACTCTGCGACGGCGTGGCGTCACGACACCATGACGCCGCAGCACGGGGGAGTCCCAGATGACGACCCATGTGCAGCAGACCGGGTCCCGGGCGCGGGACCGGGGGAGGCAGTGGTGCGGCGGCCGGTGACCTGGCGGAGGAGTCGGCGGGCCGATGGCCGTTCAGGGGGTCGCGGCCGGGGCCGGTACTCCGGTCGGCTCGGCCGACGGGACGCTGTACTGCCCGGGCGCGGTCGGGTTGCGGATGACGCGGCCCGATTTGACCAGGCAGGTGAGCGCGTTCTCGACCGTCTTGCGGGGTGCCCCGGTCACCTCGACGATCCGGTCGATGTGGAGGAAGCCGGGCTCGGGTGCCTCGGCCAGCGACAGTAGGATCTTGTCCTCCGCGGTGGGTTCCCGGGCCGGTACCCAGCGCGGTTCCGCGTCGTCGGCAGGGCCGGCCGCGAGGCGGGCGTGCACCAGGGCGATGTCGGCGAGCGCGCGGGCGACGTCGTCCTGTCCGCGGTCGAGGCTGCGCAGAGCCTCGGCGGCGAGGAGGCGGGCGGTCCGGATGTCGGCTGTCGACGGCTGGCCGGGCATCGGAGCTCCGTGGGTACGGGGAACGGTCCGGCCCGGACAACGAGGCACCGGGCGGGCGGCGGGTCACCCCGCCGCGATCGGCGAACTGGGCCGCGCGCTCACCGCAGCCGCGCAGGACCGGCCGCTGCCCGACTGGGCCGCCGGCGCCGGCCGTACCGAGGACGTCCGCCGGCGCCGGGCCCGCCAGGCACTGCTGGAGGCCATCGCCCGCCACCACCACGGTCCCCTGCCGGACCAGGAACCCGACGACCGGCCGTGGTGATCAGCCGCGCCCGGGGCGCGGAAGAATGGGGCGGGTGACCAGCAGCCAGCCCCTTGCCCGGGGCCTCACCTCCCTGATACCCGACGCCCGCGCCCAGGCCACCCCCGGCGAGCGCGCCGCCTCCCAGCTCCTCCACCTGCGCGAGGCCACCGTGCCGGTGCCGGTCCTCGCCGCGGCCGCCGAGCTGATCGCGCCCCAGCTGAAGAGCGAGGACCCGGCGACCCGGGAGGCCGCCGCCGCCGTCCACGGCCGGCTGCTCGCCGCGATCGACAGCGCCGCCCCGGGACGGTAGCCCCGACCCGTCCACCTGTGTCAGCTGAAGGTGCCCGGTGTTGCGGGAGGCATCAGACAGGGGGTGTTGACCCGGAAGAGCAGCAGCCCTCCGGTCGTGGTCTCGACAGTGATCAGGTACCGGCTTTCCGGCTTAGACGCGTCGAGGACCGTATCCACCTTGCCGTCTGTGCTCTCCCGGTAGCCGTCGATCTTGAAGCCCTGCTGCTCGAGCATCGCGCGGACCTTGCGGACCGCCTCAGGGTGCTGCTCAAGCGGAGCGGAGCTGTAGACCGCGTACGACATCTTGTACCGGCCGTCCCTGGCGACCTCGTTGTTCTTGCCGACGCAGTCGTTGAAGAACGGCTCGGCGCTGCCCGTGTCGAGGGTGACGCCTGCGCTCTGGGCCATGTACTCGGTCATGTGCTGGGCCCAGTCCTGGGCGTCCTGGCGGGCCTTGACGGGCAGCGGCTCGTTGGGGCCGGGCGTGGACATACATCCTCCGAGGATCAGGGGCAGGCAGAGCGCCAGCGCGGCGACGCCGAGGCGCCGCGCTCCGGCGGTGCGGGCAACGGGTCGTGGCAGGGGAAACGGCATGGTGGAATTCCTTGCGGCTGGAACAGGGTGAGGACCGGGCAGCCGGGCTGTGGCCAGCCCGGCCCGCCGATTACAGGGGACCCGGTGGGGTGACGGTTAGTCTGGGAAGCGTGGTCGGCGGCTTCCCGACGATGATGCGGCCCTGGTTGTCGACGCTCTTACTGCCGTCGTCCCAGTAGCCGCTGTGCCCGGACGTGTCGACCTCAAACTGCTGCCCGCCGAACTCGCCGCGTACCGGGTCGAAGCCGAGGCTGAGTCCTGCGGCCAAAGCGATACCGTCGTCTTCGGCTCTGCCGGTCCAGAAGTGGCTCGGGTCGATCTGGAGCTGGTGGGCACGGTCAACGGTCATTCCAGGACTCGCAACAGCGACGATCTCGTCAGCGCCCAGTCCTTCCCCACCCGCTGCAGCCGCACCGACGAGCGTCGTTCCGTAGCTGTGGCCGAACACCGAGAGGTGACTGGGATGGTCACCCTGGGCGACCCGGGTGCCCTGGGTGAACTGGCGTAGGGCCTCGGCCCCGTCCGAGGACCGGGTAGTGCCGACAACGGCGAGGTTCGGCGCTTGCTGAATTGGGACCTCGGGGGCGTCGTAGCCGAGCCACGAGATCACCGACACCTTCTGGTTCGTCCCCTTCGACGCCTGCCTCGCGGCCTCCTGCAGGTCACTGACGCGCGCGAGCTGGCCCCCCGTGCTGTCGATCGTCGTTCCCGTACCAGGCACGAGGACTGCCGTGTGGTCGGCGGTGTCGGGATTGCCCATGGCGACGATCACTTTGCCGTCGCCGCCGTATGCCTTGGCGTCGAGACCGAGCAGGAACAGCCGTTTGTCCTCGACCGCGGTGTCGTGCTGGTCGAGCTGCTCCTTGAGCTTCATCAACGTCTGCTCGCGCGTGCTGTACTCATCCGCGGTCAGACCACTCCCGCGTGCGTTGCCCGCCTTCAACTCGTCCAACTGCTGGTCGAGGACGAGCCGGTTGGCCTCATCCCGCACTGTGGCGGGCAGACCGTCCAACTGCCCGATCCGCTCCGGGTACAGCGCGACGTAGGTGCTCTGCTGCTCAGGGGTCAAGTACTTCCACCAGTCGGCGGACGCCTTCGGATCCTTGTTGTCCGGGACGTACGGATCGGCCAAACCGAGGTCCTTCGCCACGTCGCGCACATCCGCGGCGGTCTCGGCGGCGAAACCGAACACACGCGGGCGGGTCAGGATGCTGGCATCGAGCCGCCCGAGGGCGCGGTCACCCTGGTCGCTCGCCTGCCGCGCGTCGGCCAACGCCTTGTTGATACGCTCCTGGACATCCCCCCGCAGGGTCGTCAGTTTCTTGCGCTCAGGGCTGGACGCGGCATCCGGGTCGTTCCGCTCGCCCTCACCCAGCGGCGGCAGGTTCACCGTCCCGTCTGCACCGACGACCAGACCCCATTCCTCGGCGCGGTGAACAGCGTTCTTCAGATTGGTCTGCGCCTGGTGCATTCGCTCAGCGACCGTATCCAAGGTCAGCACCACAGCGGCGGACTCGACCCTCAGGATCTCCAGGATCTGCTCGTTCCGGCCCAGGGCGAAGAACGCCTTCTGCGCGTCCTCCCCCTCCCACTTCGCCTGCCGCAGCGGGCCGTTCACCTGACTACGGTGCCTGTTCTCGGCGGACTGCGCTCCGTTGGACAGATCGCGCCACGCTTTGGCGGCATCGTGCAAGCTGGTCGGGTCGAAGCGCATCAGGAGCTCGAACAGGTTGCTGCTCACTGTCCCGGCTTCTCCCATGCCTCGCCGATCCCCTGCGTCGTCCAGACACTGGCGACGGCGTTCTCGTTGCCCTTGTATGCCTGCGCTGTGGCGGCGAGGTTGTCACCTGTTTGCTTGAGTCGGCCGCTGACGCCCGTCAGCACGGGCGCCCACTCCCCCGCCACCCGGCCAAGCCGTGCGGCCACTGACCAGCCCGTCAACTGGCCGGCGGCCGTCTGGCTGGCCGTAACAGCCGCCTGACAGGGCTTCCGGAGATCCTCACCGATTGTCCGCGCCACCCCCGCGGACATATCGATCTCGCCCGGATTGACCTTCAGATGCCCCACTGCAGTTCCCCTCCCGACAGTTCCTCGGTTCAGCGCGAAGCCTATTGCGGTGATCGGCTGATTCCTATCCGTATAGGTACTCAGCAAATATGAGACGAAAGTAACCAAAACGGCGATACGTCCCTTCCGGACGCGGTGGCGACTTCAAAAGGCCGCGTCGCAGAACCACCCATCTGATCGCCGACGCCACGGTCGACGCCCTGGAGCGCGGCTTGCTGCTCCATCTGACCGACTGGCAGCACGCGATCGACGCGCTCGGCCGCGATCTCACCGCGACCAGCGCAGGACCGGCGGCTGCCCTACGGGGCCGGTCCTGCGCTGGTCGCACCGAGGACGTCCGCCGGTGCCAGGCCCGCTGTCTGTGAGGTCCTGGGAGATGCTTGACGCTTCGGTCCTGGGACTTGCTTGACGGTGTCTCGGAAGATGGCTGACGGTTCCAGGTGATGCTTGTCGGTCAGCGGGAGTCGGCGACGTAGCGGGTGACGGGACCGCCTTTGCGGGGGTGGGTGGAGATCTCGACGTCGCCGTCGAGGACTCGGAAGCAGGTCTCCTCGATGACCACGGTGACGGTCTTGCCAGCGTGCGCGACGCCCGGGCGGAGCTTCTGCCCGGCGACTGCGAAGGTGCCGTCTGCTCCGACCCGCCGGATGGCCCTCCGCGGTTGGGATGGAGGCGGCGGCAGCGGGGTTGTGGAGACGCGGGCGCCGGTGAGTTTCGCGCGCCGCTGGAGTGGGATCGGGGCTGGGAGCGTCTGGACCAGGACTCCGGCGTGGATCACATACATCATGCTGCCGTCGAATCGCAGCGTGACCTGCTTGCCGGCCAGGTCGGAGCCGAGAGCGACGGACGTCTGGCCGAGCGAGACCGCACCGTCCTTCGTCGCCTTCCGGTCGACCTCGACGACGGTCGCGGGCGCCAGCGGCTTGTCCGGCCCGATGCCGCCCTGGGGCTCCGGCCCCGCGAGTCGACCGCCCCGCAGCAGCACCCACTGCAGATCGGCGTCGGTGAAGGTCATCGAACGCGTGCGGATCAGCTGTCCGTCCAGCAGGACGTGGACGGTGCGGTGACTGAGCCAGACCGTGACGGTCCGGCCGGCCAGGGTCGGGCTGAACTTCAGGCTCTGTCCCTGGGGCAGCATCACGTGCCGGCCGGGGCCGATCACGCCCTCGAACTCCACGGCCTGGACAGGAGCGTTCTCCTCCGACGAGCGAGGCGGCGGAAGGACCGGCAGCCGGACGGGCTCGTTCGGCGCCGGTGTGGGCGAGACCGCGCCAGCGGGTGCCGAGACCGCGGCCGGGAGGGCGTGTGGGCGGAAGACCTGTGCCGGGGTGGCCATGTCGAGTGACTGGTGCGGCCGGGTGTGGTTGTAGGCATGGACCCAGGCGTCGATCGCGGCCTGGGCGGCGGCCGTGTCGGCGAAGGGGCCGGAGTGGTCGAGCATCTCGCGGCGCAGGGTCTTGTGGAACCGTTCGATCTTGCCGGTCGTGGTCGGTGATCGGGGCTTGGTCAGTCGCTGGTTGATGCCGTTCTCCCGGCAGACGCGCTCGAACATGACCTCGACGGGCAGGGGCTTGGAGTAGCGGCCGGTGAACTGCTTGCCGTTGTCGGTCAGCACCTCCGACGGGACGCCGAAGCGGCGCATGGCCTCGAGGAAGGCCTGGCAGACCGCCCGGCCGGACGGCTGGATCACCACCGCGGCGATCACGATGTAGCGGGAGTGGTCGTCGATGCCGGTGACGAGCTTGCACTCGCGTCCGTCGGCGAGGAAGACGCCGCCCATCAGGTCCATCTGCCACAGCTGCATGGGCGCCTCGCGCTGCCACCGCTTGTAGATGCGGCGATGGACCTGGATCTGGTGGGTGACCAGGCCGTTGCGGACCAGGATGCGGTGCACGGTCGACCGTCCCGGAGCGTTCGCGATTCCGCGTTCGGCCAGCTCGTGGGCGATGCGACGGGCGCCCCACCTCAGATAAGTCTGCCTCAGCTGGCAGACCACGACCTCGACCTCGACAGGCACACGCGACGGCGAGGTGTGCGGCCGGCGCGACCGGTCCTTCAGGCCGTCCCGCCCGCCCTCGCGGAACCTCCGCAGCCACGTGTGCAGCGACTGTCGCGAGGTCCCGTACCGGCGGGCTACCTCGGCCACCGGGGCGCCGTCCAGGACCTCCGCCACCGCACGGAACCGATGCTCGACCGTCCAGTCCTCATCGCCCGCCGCGGCAGGCTCCGCCATCTCGCCCATGCCGGTTCAACGAGCCGAGCCCGTCAAGGATGTGACCGGACCGCCAAAGATCTCCCGCGCCGTCAAGGAGGACCAGGGACAACCACGTCAAGCAAGTCCTGGGACTGCACATGACAGCCTGCCAAGCACTGCTGGAGGCCATCTCCCGCCACCACCACGGCCCCCTGCCGGACCGAGAACCCGGGACCAGCACCCGGCCACGCGGCATAGGCTCCTGATCCCCCCACCCGCGCCCAGACCACACCCGGCGAACAGGCCGTCGCTCAGCTCGCGCACCTGAGGACCGGCACCGGGACGGCGGCGGTCCTCGCCGCGGCCGCCACACTGATCGCCGGGCAGCTCGAGGACCCGGACCCCCCACCCGCGAAGCCGCCAGCGCTGTCCAGCTCACCCGCTCGCCGCCATCGAGGACGCCACACCCGGCCGATAGCCGACTGACCCGTCTCACCTCGATTTTGTCGTCGTAGATCACGGTGGAGCCGTCCGGGGCCCGCAGGATCTCGTCCTGGCCAAGACGACGCCGCCCTATCGGACCCGTCGCCTTTCCTCTCTGGTGACCTTCGGCGCCCTATCTGGCCAGGCGACCCAGATGGAAAGGCGTTCCTTGTCGCCGCCGTACGTCGGATCCGTGTCAAACAGGTGATGTCCGGTCAGGCTTTCGGGAGCGTTATCCCCAGCTCGAGCATGGCGGGCGAGGCGGGTCCGCCTTCGGAGCGTTCGGTCTTGTAGCCCTTGACGCCGGGGGCGACGGTGCGGGGGTCGACGGCTTCGGAGGGGGCGCCCGTGGCGTAGAGGCCGGTGGGGTCTTGGTCGCGGTCGTGGGGAAGGAGCCAGAAGACACGGCGGCGGAAGGTACCGGAGGCTCGGGAGGCTTTGGCCTCGGGGCCGAGGAGCGCGAATCCGACCATGCGGCCGTCGCGATGGTAGGCGGGGCGGCCGCGTCGGGAGGTGAGGCGGTCGAGGGACTGGCGGACGTAGTCGAGGTGGGTGGTGTCCTCGAGCCAGACGAGGCCGGTTTCGTGGGCGAGCTCGGTGGGGTCGATCAGCGCGCTCACGGTGTGGGCTCCTCTGTGTCGTCGGTGATCAAGCCGATGCCCGGGTAGAACTTACGGCTGTTGGACAGAATCATCTCCTTGGGGGAGGTCATACCCAGTGTCTCGCGTACTCGTGCGGCGAAGGCACGGGCGGATACCGGGTTGGACCCCTCGGAACCACACCAGCGGGTGTAGGCGCTGAAGAGCTGGGCCTGTTCGGCGCGCATGCCTTCAACTGTTCGGCAGGCCTCGGTGAGGAAGCGGCCGACGTGGTCTTCGGTTTCAGCGTAGGCGGTGGTGGCGACCTGGACGGCCTGGGGGCCGGCGAGGTCTTTGCTGCCGGCGAAGTATCGGCGGGCCCCGTCGATGAGCCAGGCGAGGATGCCGGGGCCTTCCTCGGCGACGAGGACGTGTGCCAGGTTGTCGATCTTGCGTTCCTCGGGGACGACGCGTTCGAAGGGGATCAGGCGCATGCGGCGCCAGAACGCGAAGCCGCCGGTGCCGACCTCGGGGCGGTGGTTGCCGAGAAGCCACAGCTTGTGGGTCGGGGCGAAGGAGAAGAAGTCCTGCCGCATCCGGCGGGCCTTGATCTTGTCGCCGCCGGTGAGGAGCTTGACGCGGGCCTCGTCGAAGCGGTCGCCCGGCTTGAGCTCGGAGCAGACGATGATGCGTCGGCCGTGGAGTTCGGCGAGGTCGGTGGGGTGTCCGTCGAACGTCTTGGCCATGAGGAAGCCCGGCGGGGCGGCGTCAGCGTAGTCGCCGAGGAGCTGGATCATCACGTCCAGCAGGACGGACTTGCCGTTCTTGCCCTGCCCGTAGAGGAAGGGCATGACCTGCGCTCCGACGTCACCGCTGATCGAGTAGCCCAGGAGCAGGTGGAGGAAGTCGCGGGTCTGGCGGCCGTCCGCGTCGTCGCCGAAGGTGTCGCTCAGGAAGCGGTTCCAGCGTGGGGTGGGCATGGTCGCCGGAGCGAGGGTGGTGGAGCGTGAGTGGTGGTGGCGGGAGGGGTCCGGGGTGGTGATCGTTCCGGTGCGCAGGTCGACGACGCCGCCGGGGGTGCACAGGGCGTAGGCGTCGGCGTCCAGGAGGGAGGCGTTCAGGACCATGCCCGGGGCCGACTTGGCCTGCGCCAGCATCGCGTTCATGCCGGAGGTCGACAGGGCGCGGCGGCGGTGGCGGCGCAGGTCTGACCCGGTGTGGATGCCGCGGGGGTCGTGGGTGGCGATGTTCTCCGCCATCTCGCCGGCCGACCACAGGACGGTGTCGTCCTCGTCGGCCTGCCAGCGGTGGCCGGCCCACCGGTACCAGCCGAGGCCCGGGACGTGACGGTAGTCGCGTCCGTAGAGCTGGACGAAGGCCTTGGCGTTGCCGCGGTCGGACAGGGAGTCGGGCAGCAGTCCGTGCGCGGTGGCTTCCGCCATGGGGGTGTGTTGGGGTGCCACGGCCAGGGCTGCCGGCAGGGCCGGGGAGGGAAACTGGGGAAGGACCGCCGGAAGCGGGGCCGGGTATTGCGGGAGGTCGAGCAGGCTGTCCTGCACCACGGCTGGTCTCCCGCCTGGGGCTGCCGCCGCTTGTGGGAGAACGGGGGCGCCTTGACGGGCCAGGATGTGCTGCGCCGCCAGGTCGGGGTCGAAGACCGGTCCTGGGGACGGGGGCTGGGGGATCATGTCGGTCATCCCCTCACCTCCAGGTGGAGAGGTCGGCGGGCGCCGGCAGCGAGACCTGCCCGGATGACGGCCCGGTTGTGGCGGTCCTGGGCGGGACGGGCGGCCAGTGCGGCGTCGAGAAGTGCCTGCTCGGCTTCTGCCTCTGTCAGGTGGCCGCCGGCTGCCAAGCCCCCCGCGGTGTAGGCCGCACGGTTGAGCTTGGATGTGAAGCCGGTGCCCTCCGGGGCTGTCGCGCAGTCGGCGACGTCCTGGAGGAGTGACTCGAGCATTCGGGTGGTGGAGGTGTGGCCGCCGCCTGCGGCGATCACCGCCTGCCGCGTGCGAGGGGGCACGACGTGGTCGGTGGCCAGCTTCGGGGAGGACGTCTTGAGGTGGCCGGTGCGTACGAGGTCGGTGCTGAGCCACTGCGGGAGTGGCGCGGGCGTCCGGGCGCCGGGGAGGGCTTCGTAGGCGCCGACGGCGGTGACTGTGCCCGGGGCGACGATGAAGCCTCCGTGGGCCCGGACGTCGACCTGCCAGGCAAGCGCCCGGTTCGCGGAGGAGCCGGTGGAGCACGTGAATGCCAGGTCCGCTGTGTCGCGGTACCAGATGTGCAGTCCTCCGGAAGGGGTGCGCACGCGCAGTGTTCCCGGGTCGGTGGACGGGTCCGGCGCCGACCGCAGGGCCGCGAGAAGGGCGAGTGAGTGGTAGCCCGAGGACAGGCCCTCGAGCGGGACGTCGTCGTGGATCGGGATCCCGGGCAGGATCCGGTCCCTGGCGGGCGCGGTCTCGCTGTGGGTGTCCACGTCGATGACGACCAGGCCGGCCGGCCCGCAGGAGACCGCAGCACCGAAGCCGGGGGTCGCCCGCCACCAGGCGGTGAGGAGGTCCTGGTCGAGGGTGGCGGCGTGAAAGCCGTGGCACCATCGGCCTGCCGGGAGGCAGGGGCAGGTGCCGGGATTGTGGTCGGTGTTGCGGCATGGTTCGCAGTTGGCCGGAGGTGTCTTGCGGCCCGGTGCGAGAGGGTGGACCGGCCAGCCCTGTGCGGCGCACCACCGGGCGACAGCCAGCGACCGGGGCTCGTGGCCCGTTCGGTCGCTCGCTGCGGCGTTCGGCGCCGTCACGCTGGTCCCTCCCCGTGGTCGGTAGCTGTCGTGTGCTGAGTCGCTACTTGGGTAGCTGGTTTGTTTTCGCAGGTCAGAGTGCCTCTCGGGCGAGAATAGCGACTCAAGCGACTCAAGCTCAGAACATAGCCCACATAGGGTAGCCGAGCGGGAATCCTGTACCGCGCGCCCGCCGATGGCAGGGAGCGCCAGCGACCGGGGACTGTGCCAGCGACCGAGAACCTTCAGTCGCTCCCGCCTGAGCGAGACATGTTTCCGCAGGTCAGAGCACTTTTCGAGCGAAATCAGCGACCGAAGCGACTCAAGCTCAGGTCTATGACGCACACGCGCACACGCGAATGTCCTCATATACCGGACCTTCAGTCGCTTCGGTCGCTGATTCACCCACCACATGCCCTCTGACCTGCATATCTGTGCAGCGACCGAGTGCCAGCGACCGAAGCGACCGAGCCCATCACCCTCTCCGCCCCCGGCGTGTCGCCCGAACCCCGCATCCCCCATCACCGGACTTCGGTCGCTTCGGTCGCTACCGTGTCCCCGCCCCCCGGCCAGCTCTCGGCCTCCTCACCGGACAACAACTGCGACTGCAGCCGCAACGCGTACTTCGCGGAGTACTCACTGCCCTGCTCCGCGGCTCGCAGATACCAGACCAGCGCCTGTTCAGGCAGCCCCGCCTCCCGCAGAAGATCAGCCATCTCCCGGACAGCCCTCCGGTCCTTCGCCTCGATACGCCGCTGCAACCACGCCACGGACGCCTTGAGCCCCCGGTACTTCCGCAGCAGCCACACCACCTCCCGATAGGCATGCCACTCACCTGCGGCAGCAGCCTTCGTGAACGCGGCGACCGCCTCATCCAGAAAACACTCGTCCTCTTCGCACTTGTCCCGCAGAACCAGCCCGATCTGCATGAACGCGGCCACATCCCCACGGTCCGCAGCCTCCTGCAGCCACGACAGAGCCTCATCAGGCTGTCCACTAGACCGATACAGGTTCGCCACCCGCCAGAGAACCCCCAGGTCAGGGTTCTGCTCCTTGGGGCTCCTCTGCTTCTCGGCCTCCACGAGATAGATCTCCAGCGCCTCCCGCCGCCGGCCCTGCTCCAACAGCAGGTCGGCGAGCGGCAACACACTCTGACGGTCCCCGTGCCGGACCGCAGCCCGATACATGATCACCGCCTCATCGCCCCGCCCCAATATCTGCAGCCGCTCCGCCGCCTCCCGCCAGGCCCCCGGCACACCGGCCGACCCCGCATCCGCGTAGAATCTCAAGGCCCTGGTCCTGTCCCCCATCTCCCACAAGAGATCGGCCGCCTCCTGCAAAGCCACAGGCGTCCCCCCTGTCGCACAGTCACGAAGCCAACTCACCGCCTCCTGCGCCCGCCCGCTGCGCCGCATGAGCGCAGCCGCCGCCCGGAGAGCATGGCTGCTACCACTCGCCAGCGCGGCCTGCTGGTAGACCCGGATTGCCTCATTGTCCCGTCCTGTCCTCAGCAGCCGCCGAGCAGCCGCTACCGCAGCGTCCGGATCGCCGGCCTCAGCAAGGGTCCTCAGCCAGGAGATCGCTTCCTGCGGCGCGCCGCTCTCGGTCAACAGCGCCGCCGCCGGCTCGATGGCCTGGCTGTCCCCGGCCTCGGCCGCCCGCTGGTACCACGCTGCGGCTTCCTCCAGTCGACCCGATTCCTGGAGCAGCGCCCCGCCCATGAACAACGTGTCGGTGTCCCCCTGTTCAACAGCTGTGTGGAATGATTGGGGTGCCAAGATCGGATAGGCGTTCCTGCTTGTCGCGAGGAACTTCGGCACCGCCCCGCGGGCCTTGTCCCGGGCCATTGCCAACCGTTCGTCGAGATCTGCCAGTTCCGCCAACCGCGCCAGTTCCGCTTTGGTGAACCTCGACGGCACATCGACGACCGCGTCCTCGATCAGGGTCCGTGCCGCGGTGTCGGCTCCCGGTGTCAGGCCCCCGCTGCGAGTCAGGACACCGGCGGTGGTGGAGACCGTCCCGATCACCAGGACCGGAGCCCGGCGGGAATCGTGCAGCGCATTCCCGAGTTCGGCCTGGATCATCCCCGTGCCCCGGCACTGGACAGGGTCCAGATACCGCTCTACCCGGTCCAACCAGACCACCGTCCTCGGACCAGCCTGGGCCAGCCCCTGGACGACCTGGGTACTGTCGAACGGATCCGCGGGATGCCACAGCCGCCAGCCGTCGGGGATTCCCCGCAAGGCCTCCCAGCAACTGCGCGTCTTGCCCGCAGCCTGCGGTCCCCGGGCGATGACCATCCCACTCCGGCCGGCGACCGCTCTGCCGACGACAACCTCGAGCGCCTGGTCGTGCTGGCGCCGGACATACGGAACCATGGCAGGTAGCGTCCCCCCGCTCCCCGGCAGGAGGAACGCCTCCCGTATACCCAGCACCACCGGGTCCGCCTCACCGACCGCGCACCCGTACGGGCGCGCCGCCGCGGCCTGAACCCACAGCTCCCTCACTTGCTCGGCGGCCGTCGCCCGGTCGCCACCCGCCATCGCCGCCAGGACCACCGCCACCGCCACCGCGTCCTGTTGCAGCCCGAGATGCGTCGACCACAGCACCCGGTTCACACTGTCCCGCCCGGGAGCCGCTTCCAGAGAATCGTCCAGCAGGACAGCGGTGGCGATGTCGTCCAACGACGGCACCCCCGCCCCCAGGTACAACTCGTACAGCCGGTCCTTGAAATTCCTCACCGGCCCCGGCTGGACCCAGGCCCGCGCTCGAGGCCTGGGCCCTCCTCGCCCTCCGCCCGTCCCCCTGGCCGGGACCGGTGCCCCCGCCGGCACGCCCCGCATCGATGGGGTCCTGCGCGATGCACCCCCAGCTGTTCCCTCCCGAGCCCGGGGTCGGCGACCGGGCTGAACACGCCTCCATACCTCCTCCCAGACCTCGGGCCCGTACTTGGCGGCCGGTGACCCGTCGAAGTCCGCGATCACCCGCATGAAGACACAGAACACGGTCTCGGTGGGAACCGCCCCGAGCCGGATCGCATCGCCCAACGTGCTCCGCGACAGGACAAGGCCCAACACCCCGGCACGCTCCTCGACCGCTCGCAGCGACGGCCTACCACTCAACGCCCGTGCCGCACGCATCAGGTCACCGAGCTGGTGCACCTCGCACACCGTATCGGGCTCCACCCACCGCCCCCCGGACATCGCCCGCTGCCCGGCCGGCACCTGCGCCGCTGTCCCCCGCCACAACCGCTCCGCCTTCCGAAGGTCCGACGCACCGGCCCCGCACGCCTCGACATACGCCCGCACCACCGCCAGCCGCGGGCGCTGCTCCCCCGAATCCGCCCGGCACAACGTCGCGGCCGACACCCCGCACATCCTCGCCATCGCGGCATAGGTCTTTCCACTGCGCGCGCTCAACTCTTGGAGGAACCGCGCGAGATCCTCCGCGACCGCGCCCGGGGCGACCGCCTTCTTCGGCCTTCCCATTTCCCACGCTCACCCGCGCCGACGTCCTGCGGCCACAGCCGCCACCAGCTGTCTCACCAACTCGCTCGCCGTCAGTACCGCGGTGCTCGCCAGCGCGATGACGGCCTCCGTCGATAGCCCGATGGCCGCCAGCACAACGACGAAAGCGAGGACCGCCACCACCAGCAAGGCCACGGTGACAGGCACGCCTCCACCCTCGTTGCCCGCCCTGCCACGCCCATGCGGAACACTCATCCGAACCCCTCCCGAGCCGTAGCCCTGATGCTTCGTGCGCAGCGCCGGCGGAAGCTGCAGCCCCCGCTGGCCTGGGGCGCAAGTCTTGACCACCCAGCAACCCAGGGCGGTCAAGGGGGCTGACGATTTCGCCAACCTCCTGCAAGAACTTTCACCGAAAGCGCTGGATCACCGCAGATCAGGGCCTTGTCTCGAGACCCTGTCACCTCGCCCGGCAGCGCCCGTCCGGCTTTTGCCCTGGCGCGAACGTCAGCTTCGGCTTCTTGCGTGATTGTCCGGGATATGACGCAATAACGTCGCGCGTCTGCTAGGCCGTCACAGCAGGTCAGAGCCACAGTGGTCCATCGGGGTCTGTAGCAGTGTCCGGCCTGTAGCCCGCGACAACGCCACCGATCGCCATATCAGTGGCGGTACATCTACCGGTCGCAGCCCATCACCAGCCGAGCATCGAGTCCCCGACCCGCACCTGCGGACATCCCCGAACACCAGCTGGGCCGCGTGGCACCATGACACCCGAACACGACGCTGAGGAAGGGGCTCGTGACGTTACGTCGCGAAGAGTGGGTCGTGCTTGAGGATCTGGGCGTCCAGCCGGAGCCGGATGCGCCAGCCGCTGAGCGTCCTCCCCGCACCCGCGGGGGTCAGCCGAGAACCCGCACCCGGTCCGCTACCTCGCGACGGTCCTCCCCACACCTGCGGGGGTCAGCCGACGTTCCGCAGCGCGCGCGTGTGGGCGCGGAAGTCCTCCCCGCGCAGGCGGGGGTGATCCTTGCGGGCGGTCAGGACGCCGAGCCACGCCGCCTGCTTCCCGCGTCCGCAAGGGCAGCCGTAAGCAGGGTCGGAAATTTCTGACCCGCGTCATCCCTGCACCTTCGGGGGTCAGTCGGCGAGTTCGTCGTGCGGCGTCGAGCTGCTGCTCTCGTCCCCGCGCCCGCGCGCACGAGGAGTTCTCCCCGCGAGCGCGGGGGAGGTCGGATCCGCAGGCGAGATGCGGCGGCGGATCACCAACTGCCCGGGCAAATCCGATGGCACCAACAGAGTTCCGGCGGCAAGACTGCACCGGTGACTACCCTTTCAACGCCGCCCGACCCGCCCCTCCTGCCGGTACGGGACCCGCGCGCCCGCGACCTCGTTCTTGACTATGCGGAGATGCACGCCCTGGTCGGCGACCTGGTTCTGCCCGGCGGCGCGTCGATGTACGTCATGAGCGCGCTGGAAACCTCCCGCGAGCTCATCCGGCACTCGTACTACCGGTACGAGTTCGCCACCGTCGCCGTCACGCATTCCCTGTTCGCCCTGGAGCAGGTCCTCAGCGAGCGTCTGGCGACGCACGAACCGCTCCACGCCCTCATCGAGCGGGCCACCGACGCAGGACTCATCACGGTCGAACTCGCCGTCGAACTCGACCGCAGCCGACTGCTGCGCGACAAGCTCGCACAGGGCGCCGAGTCAAGTGCCGCCCTCCGCCCGATCCGGGCCGTCGCAATGCTGCGTGCCGTCTTCAATGCCGTCTCCCTGCTCCTGCGCCCACCGTCCGCGACAGCGGCGACAGCCGCCGACGTAGGCGGAGCACCGCCCGGAGGCGGACTCGCCCGGCTGTGGGAGGACCACCTGCGCGCACTGTTCCCCGACGGCTTCCGCGGCGTGGACTTCGACGGCGTGGATCTGGTCCTCCTAGACGCCGACGTCGCCGGCCTCATACAGCGGGAGCTGAAGGGTGGACTCGACGACAGTGGCATCGCCTGCCTCTGGCGCTGCATAGCCGACCTCGACAGGATCGTTCCCCTGATCAACGAGGAGTACTGCACCTCCTACTTCGCGAAACTCCGGACGATGGCCCAGGTCGCAGCAGCGTCCTACGTCCCCACCGCGACCTGACCACCGAGGCGGCCGTCGGTGGGCACGCCGCTGATCTGGTCGGCCTTGCTCTCCCCGCGCAGGCGGGAAGCGGACCGCCTCAGATTTCGATGCGTCGTTGCCACCAGGGAAGCTTCTGGGGAGCGAACGGGTCGTTGGCCGTTCTGTCGAGGATTCGGGCGTCGACGGGAGCCAGCGCGGCTCGCAGTTCTCGCCGCGCTCGTGAACGCAGGTTCCATGCGGTCACTTCCAGCAGCGTGCGGATATGGCCGCTCGGAACGTCCGAGTACCCGTAGTGCCAGTCCTCAGCGCTACGAGGTCACCCCGCACGCAGGGCCCAGCGTCGAAAGGCGAGCGCGACATCACCCTTCGGCAGGCCTCGGTCGCGCTCGAAGGCGGCTATCTGTCGGTTCGCTGACGCCGACAGCCCTCGACGCACGCCATCAATGATCGGCCGGAAAGCTCATAGCAGCGGCGCCCACGGGCCGCCGGGCCGTTCCGGGCGGACCGGTCCGCCCGGTCCACCCGCGTCCAGCTCCCGCCTACGCCGAACCCGCTCGGCACAGGTGAATCGGTCGGGCGCCGTGCTGTCCCCGGGCCGGACGAGTCTGCCGGATCACCTGCCCCTGCTCCGAGTCCCGGTTTCCCCGTTCTTCGGGGGAGGGGGAGGCGTCATCCTGAAACGATCAGTAGCTTCCGCAGCCCCGGTCGTCGAGGGCTACCTGATGAGACAGGCCGCCCACCGTCGGGGTCTCGAACCCCGGCCTCGGCCAGGAGGATCAGAGGGTTCGTGGCTCCTTGTGCCGGCATGGCGGACATGCAACGCGTCTGGCTGCTGCCGGGCGGCACGGTCCTCTCCGCAGCGCTCGGGGCGGCCCTGACCCTCCTCGGCTGGCGCATCACCCAGCTGGCGGGCGAGGACGAGCTGGCTGGTGCCGCGCGGGAGATCAGTGCCATGAGCGCGCTGATCCTCCTTCCGGACGTCCGGGGAGGGCTTCCGGATCCCCGCGCGGCCCTGGTCGGCCGCCCGCGCCCGTTCACCGTCGCGGTGGGCATGCGGGGCGAGCTCTCCGTACTGGCCGACATCGTGGAGCGCAGGGTGGCTGCGGCAGTCCTGGACGCCGACCAGCCCTTCACTAATCTCGTCGCGGGTCTGGACCGTCTCCTCCGCCTGCCCACGGCGGTCGTGGACGACGCCACGCGCCTGGTCGCCGGGCTCCGCGAACGGGAGCAGGAGGCCCGACGGTTCTCCGCTCTCACCCGGCGTGAGCAGCAGGTTCTCTGCGCGTTGCTCGTCGGCTGCTCGGCCACCGAGATCGCCGCCGCCGACCAGGTCTCGCTGCCGACTGTCCGTAGTCACATCCGTGCGGTGCTCACCAAGCTCGGGGTCTCCTCGCAGCTCGCGGCGGTCGCGCTGGCCCACCGGTCGTGCCGCGAATCGGCTCTGCTCGCTCACATGCGGGAAGTTCACCATTTTTGATGATGGCCGACTGGGGGGTCGCCGGTCACGGTGAAGGAGGAAAGGACCACCCCCGACCTGGAGGAGGCAATCATGCAGGCGGTGGACAACGGTGGGCCCCTCGGACCGTCGACGATGACCCAGGATCTCGTCCTGCTCGTCTCCACGGCCCTGGTCGCGCAGGCCCGTGCGCTGACGGTGGACCGTCAGCAGGACGCGGCCGAGTACGTGTCCGACCCCTTCCTCGCCGCACAGACCCGGGACAGCCAGGAGAAGTGCGGGTCCGATGCGGCGTACTTCCTCGACCGGCTCCTGCCCGGGGTGACGGCCTGCGTGTCCGACGCCGAGGAGGCGGGACGCCTGGTTGCCGCGCTGGGCGCCGCAGTGCCGGCGCGGACCGCCACCGGTGGCGGTCCGCGCCGGGGCTCGGGCGGCGGCTCGGATGCGGACGCAAGTGCTGGCGCGGGCGGCGACGCGCTGGGCGCGCTCGTCACGCGGTTCGAGGAGCATCGGACCGTCGCGCAGTCCCACGCGAAGGCCCTGAGCGAGACGGCTTCGCGTACGGCGGCGCGCAGCGACGAGCTGGAGACGGCGCTGCAACAGCGGATCACGGCGTTGCAGGGGCCGGACGGTGGGATTCAGCGGACCAGGGACGCTATCGCGGAGGTGGTCGCGTCGATCAGCGCCGACCTGGACGCGGTGGTGAGCGGTGCCAAGGAGACGGGATCCGGGGTCACCGCCTTCCTGACCGACAAGATCAAGCTGGTGACGGGGACCCTCTCCAGGTTCGGGGGAGCGGACTCCCCGGGTGGCGGGCAGCCACCGGGAGCCGGCGGCGGGAAGACTTCACCGGGCGGCCCGACGGCGGCACCGGCAACGGCGCCCGGCCCGGAACCTGCCAAGGCGCCCGCGCCGGCGGTCGGGGTCGGGCCGGTACCGGCAAAGCCGCCCGCACCAGCGGTCGGACCGGCACCGGCGAAGGCGGCTGGCCCGGCACCCGCGAAGCCGCCCGGATCGGCACCGGCGAAGGCACCCGGGCAGCCGCCCGGGAAGGCACCGGCGAAGCCCTTCGACGTGGCAGCCCTCGGTCTGGACGAAGCCGGCGACACCGGCGCGGACCAGGTGGGCCGGGGCACGGCGGCCCTCGGCGCGGCCCTCGCCTCGTACAGGGCGCACAACGCGGTCCTGGCCGACCTCTACCACGCCCTGGCCGCGCAGAACGCCGAGCTGGCCGTCGCGGCCGCGATCGGCGACCAGACGCGGAACTTCGCCCTCGCTCTGAGCGGCGTGGCGACCGCGGCCGCCGGCCTGGCCGCCACCTGGCAGTCACTGGTCGACCGGGCGGCCGAGCTCGAAGGCCGCGACCTGCGGGACGTGGCGGCGGCTGCGGCGGCAGCGGCGCCCCGATGGACGGCGCTGGCGGCCGAACTCGCCCATGTCCGTGCCGCCGTCTCCGGCCGCCGCGGCGCGATCCCGGACGTCGGGGTGCTGCCCACAGCCTCCCGCCGGTAGTCCCGAAACAGCCCGCCACCGGGCCACCCGCCACCGGACCAGGTGTCCGATAGGCCCGCTGAACCCTCCCACCTTCGGAGTCCGTCATGACCAATCCCGAGAACACCGCCTCGACCGTCAGCACCTCCGCCAGGTCGCAGGCCGGGAACGCCCTGATCGTCCAGGGCTACGCACTGAGCGTGCAGCAGCAGCCGACGGTCGACCTCGGCGCGTCGAAACGCCTCGCACCTCTGCAGAACGGCATCAACCAGGCGCTCACCGGCGCCAAGGACGGCGCGCAGGACTACCTCAACGTCGTCCTGCCGAAGACCATCGTCACCATCGCCGACATCAGCGCCTACTTCGAGACCCAGGACGCGCTCGCCCAGGCGCTGGGCCCGGACACGGACGCGCAGACGGCCGTCTCCCTCCTGATGGCCGTGCAGGAGCGGGCGACCGACTTCCACGGCCGGGCGGTCGCGGTCACCCACGACATCCAGGGCCTGCGGGAGCGGTTCAGCCGCAGCTCGGCGGCCCTGAGCCGGTCCTCGACGGAGCTCGCGGTCGCCGTGGACGGTGACGACGGCATCCTGAAGGACCTCGGCGGCCAACTGGCCGGCCTCGACGGCAAGATCGAGGGAGCGATCAGCGGGGTGGTGCTCTCGGCCCTGACCGTCGCCGGCGGGGTGATCATGGTCGGTGTCGGCGCCCTCGCCACGGCGGTCACCGGCGGCCTGGCCACGGCGCTGGTCGTCGGCGGCCTGGCGGTCACCGCGGTCGGCATCGGCGGGGAAGTCACCTCCTCCGTTCTCCTGGCCCAACTCCTCGACCAGAAGAGCCGGTTGATCACGGAGCGGTCCCGGCTCGAGGCCGAGACGACCCTGGCCGCGAGCCTGTCGAGCGGCCTGCGGACCATGTCCTCCTCGACCGCCTCGGCCGCAGCCGCCACTCAGAACATGGCCAACGCCTGGGGCCTGCTCGGCGACGACCTCGACAACCTGGCCAAGGACCTGGTCAAGGGCCGGACCGACGTCGACATCGTGCGGCGGTTGTTCACCACCGCTGCCCAGGGCGCGGTCCGGACCGTCCAGGGCGACGTCGCCGTCATCCGCGGCCAGCTCACCGGCGTGCGGCCCGTCGTGGACCCCCGGACCGCCCCCGGCGACCTGGTGCGCAACCAGCTCGCCGAACTCCAGCACTCCTGAGCCACCCCCGGACCCGCTCCCCGGGCCCACCGAGGAGAAGGAGAACCGCCGTGCTGTCCGTCGCCCTCCGGCTCACCCGTCAGCTCGCCGGCATCGTCGCCGACCTGACGGTGCCACCCGGCCCCGCCGCTGCCGCCCGGGAGTCCGTCACCGCGGCGCAGGACGGGCTCCTGCCGCAGATCGCCGACGAGCGGGCCGGCTTGCAGGACTTCACCGCGCGGGCCGCCGCCGAGATTGCCGCGCTCAACGTCGGAACACCGGCCCCGGGCGCGGCAGCCGATGCCCTGCACCGTCTCGGCCAGGGCTTCGAGGAACAGAAAACGCTGCTGGCCCCGCTGGTCGACCGGATCAACCGATTCCGGGACGCCCTGGCTGCGCGCTCCGCCGACATGACACGCCAGCAGGCGGAGCTGCAGTCCCGGCTGGCGGCGCTCGCCGCCGAGCGGACCCGGCTCTCCTCCCAGCGGGACGAACTGCGCACCCGGACCACCATCACGTCCATCGTCGGGATCCTGATCCCCCTGGTGAAGATCGCCGACGAGATCGCCGGCGCGGTCCAGTACGGCGAGACGACGGAGGCAGCGATCGGCCGAGCCGATGCGCAGATCGCCCGGCTGAACTCCGAGGCCCAGGAGCTGGGTTCCGTCACCGTTGCCTGCACCGCGCTCGGCAGCGCCCTCGACCAGCTCGCCCCCGCCCTGCAGAACCTCGCCAACGCGACCGCCCTGGTGGGCGGCCACCTGACCAACGACGCCGCACGCGCGGCCGCCGCCACTCCCACCACCCTGAAGCTCTACCTCGCCTCGCTGACCACCGCCATGGCGGTTCTGGGCGACAGCGTCGGCTGAGCCGCCGACGACCCGCACCGTCCAGGTGCCGGGAATCGTCACGTTCGTTCGGGGACCGGATCCACGCGCGGTGACGGGCGCCCCGTCCGCGCAGAACACGAGGAGGAAGCCATGACCTGTCCCGTCTGCCAGCTGCCCTTGGGAGCTGGACTGACCCTCGCCAACCCGCCGTGCGGGCACTCGATCCACTACAACTGCCTTCAGCAGGAACCGGACGTCTGCACCTGCGGGATGCCTGTGGACTCCCGGGGAATGCTCGCTTCCGTCGATCGCCTGCAGGCTCAACCGGCACCGGGTGCCATGGACGTCGACGACTCCCCGGAGCTGTCGGACCCCGACGAGGAGATGGGCGAGCAGTCCATCGAATGCAGGGCCTGCCGACAGGAGACCGTCCACCAGGAGTTCCAGAGCTGGCGGTTCACGGACCTCGAGTGCCCACGATGCGGGAACGGCTTCGCCAACAGCACCACGCACGTCCTGGTGTGCACGAGCTGCAAGACGGTGACGCATTACGAATGCTAGTGGACAGTCGAAGCCAAGTGTCCTTCTGACGAGTGGAGTTGTGGTCGGCTGAGCTTCCCTTGTCGCCACTGCGTCCTCAGGTGGAAAGCGCTGGACCGTCCCGTCGGCCGCGAACGCTCCCCTTCGTCGCGGCGCGGGGCCGTTCGAGTACGATGTTGCCGTAGTCGAACACCCGGGTCGGCCGCGACGGACGGGTGTGGGTCAGAACCCGATCACACCTCGTGCAACCCGGAGCCGACAGCTCGCATCCAGTCCCGCCGGCCCGTGCCCTCAGGACGCTCCCTCTCCCATTGCGCCTCTCGCGCCACGACCGCGGCCCCGTCGGCGACCCGGGGCGCGGCGAATACGGCGCGGTCAAGGGCGGCAGCGACGAGGACGAGGATTCCGGAGGCGAAGCGGAGGTCGGACCGGTCGGCGGCCACCGCACCGCGAACCGCAGGGAAGACGATCTCCGGGCGCGGGTTGGGAATGGACCACTCCAGATGGCCGCGCTGCGCCTCCTCGAAGTAATCGGTGTGCAGGAGCACAGCTTGTGCGCTGGCCTCGCACTGCAGTGACTCTTCGTCCGGGTCGCCGCTCAGATGATCGGGCTCGGTGGTCGGGCTCGGCCTGACGGCCGGGTCCGAGGAGGACCTGCGCGACCTGCTGAAGGAGGTGCGGGCGCGCGTGGCCGTGCCGATCGAGCCGGATCCGAGCACCCGCCCGGGGCACAGCCTGGCCTGCGGGCGCTGAGGCAGTGCGGCGCCCGTCAGGGGCCGAGCTGGACGACGGCGTGGCGGCCGCTGGTGCGCCGCGGTGTGCCGGTGGCGTCGAGGCGGGCGACGGTGGCGGTGTCGACTCTGACGACCACCTCCGACTTGAGGGTTCGCAGGGCGGCCACGGGGGACGGGAAGTGGTCGACCACGGCCGCGAACGGGGTGGTCGGGTCCCCGTGGCGGTCGTCCACGAGGCGGCGGTAGTTGAGGTCGCCCTCGAGGATCGTCACCCTGGCGTCGGCGAGTTCCGCCCGGAGGTCGGCGGGCATCTCGCGGTAGGGCAGCGGTGCGCAGAAGAACGGGTGGGTGCGGGCCGTGAGCGTGCCACCGCCCATCGCCTGCCGGAGGCGGGGGTGATCTCGGCTGTCGACGGTCGGGGTTGTGGCAGCTCTGCTTTCCCTGCGCCCCGTGGTCGATGGCCGGCCGTGTTGTCCGCGGACAACACGGGGTTCCTCCTGCGAAAGCGCTTGGTCGGCGAGTGCCTCGCGGTGGAAGCGCGCCACGGGTGTCGTCGCCGTCTGCCACGATGGACACCACTCCTTGACACCTCCACAGACCGGCCCGGACTGTAACAATCGACATGCCGGTCACCCCGCGAGTGCGAGGAGATGATCCCTGAGCGAACCGGGCCTTCTCCTGGAACCCGGACTGCTCCCCGCGTCCGCGGGGATGATCCCAAGGACGTCGAGTTCCCGACCTCCAAGAACGACTGCTCCCCGCGTCCGCGGGGGTGATCCGGAGAGGGATCGGGGTCACTTCCCGGTCCCTCCTGCTCCCCCTACCCGCAGGGGTCAGCCGGACAGCGTGTCCTGGCGCCGGGGCCACCACCCGCCCTCCCTGCACCTGCGGGGGTCAGCCGTCGTTGACGCTGCTGGTCACTTGGCGCCTCCCGTCCTCCCCGGGGTGTTGACGGATGCGGCTGACCAGGATCGCGAGGCACGTCTCGAAGATCCCTTCCCGAGTCGCGGGTGATCGCTTCCCGAAAGTGGAGCCGTGCTTGGTCAGCTGTCGGGCCTCGTCAGATACGGCCGAAGGTGGTGTCGGTGGCGCGCTGTTGAATGTTCACCATGACCGTTCGTGAACTGGTGTCCTTGCTGCCCGACCCCGCTGTACTGCTCGCTCGCTGCCGGGCGATCGCGCTGCTCGACGGCATCCTCGATGCCCATGCCCCCACTCATTCGTTCGTGTGTGACTGGCGCGAAGGTGTGGATCTGGCGCTCATGGACAACGGCTCCGGTGACCAGTACGCGATCGTGTTCGATCCGGCCGGGGTGTTCCTCTACGGGTTCGATCACGAGAGTGACGCCAGTCCGTGGCGGGAGGAGGACCGCGCGCACTGGCCCAGCCTGCTCGACGGCCTGCCCGCCTCGCTCGCCCACTACGCGGAGACACCGGAGTTTCAGTTCGAGGGGTTCTTCGACGCGACGGTCTGCGCATGGCGCGAGAGCGGCGCCTCCGAGTGGCGGTGCGGGCCGGTGGAGTTCGCCCCTGACGAGTCGGACGGCGCCGACTGGCTGTTCGGCCTTCTCGTGGACGGAAGCCCGGACGCATACGTCAGCTTCGCTGAGGACTACTTCGAGCGCGCGGTCGACCGCGAGGCGGTGGCAGCTGTCTTGCAAGGCGCCCCTCTGACCCGTCGAACGGTCGCGGCACTCTCCCCCTCCGTAGACTTTGACGCCGTTGCCGGGCAGGCTCGCAGGCTGGGCTGCAGCGCCCCGGACACGTCGGAGCTCTGACCGCCAAGGCTCCTTCGCATCGATCTCATCCGCTAACGGTCAGCAGGTGGGCAGGTTGCGGACCAGGATTGTTCCGTTTGGGGCAGGTGTGTCGGCAACGGGTGAAACGAGGTTCTGGATCACTGTGATCCAGAACCCGATTTCAGCCGTTGCCGACAGACGAGATTGCTGCCCGCGGGATCACCCCCGCAGGCGCGGGGAGCAGACGAGGTCGTGAAGCGATCACGCGTCCGCTGGGGGATCACCCCCGCAGGCGCGGGGAGCAGCCGCCGCCAGCCGGTGGGCCCAACGCAGCCCCGGGGATCACCCCCGCGCCTGCGGGGAGGACGCGCTCATCGTCACCGACCGCAACGGCGACCTCGGCTGACCCCCGCGCCTGCGGGGAGGACGAACGAGGGGCTGCCCGACGACGTCCCCATTGTGCGGGGACACCGCCTACTCGTACTGGACGAACCGCTCTATCCGCGTGCCTGGAACGCCGACCGGTTTTTCCCGATGCTCCCGGGGACGGCCGAGCTGACCCGGGTGCTGTCCCCGGACGAGGTCCGGACCTGGTCCACCTACACCAGCGGGAGGTCCTGACCTGTGCGAGCAGGCCCATTGGTCGACGTCGACTGCAGCCCAGCGACGGAAGTCGGGAGTGGAGCCTCGCCTCTGTCGAACATGGAGCGCGGCGACGACAGCCGAAGTCACCACCGTGACGGAGCGCCGGGGTTGCCGGAGAACGGTCACTTCCCCCCCCGTACGCTGAAGGCCGGCCCCTCGCGATTCGAGCGTGAGGGGCCGGCCATGTTCTGGGGCGGTGCTGCTGTCGGGTCAGGGGCCGGCGATGATCCACGTCACGAAGATCGCGGACATCTTCTCGTTCCCTGTTAGATCGGCGTGTTGAAGCCGATCGCAAGGGGTGCGCTGTCCATGGGTTGGCGAGTGTTCTGGGTGCCGACGGAGACCGTCCAGCAAGAAGGCCGACGCGCCGTTCTGCCGGGCTGGCAGGACCTGGCGGAGCGGCAGGGGGAGGTCGGCGTTCGCTCCGGTGATCCGATCTTCCTCGGCCCAGACCACCGGGTGGACGCGCTGCTGAGTTTGTTCGTGCAGTCCCGTTAGTTCCGGGCCCACACCCGAGAGACGAAGCGCAATTACGCGACGGACATCGCGCTGTACTTGGACTTCCTTCTGGCCCGGAAAGTCGGGTGGACGGCGGCTGTCGAGGAGGACCTGCGGGACTTCGAGGACTGGCGACGGTTCGCGACCGACAACCCGAGGCGGATCGGCGCCTCGAAGTGGAACCGCGAGCTCGCCGCGCTGACGGGCCTTTACGGGTGGGCGGTGCGGGCCGGATACGTCGGGCGGAGCCCGGTGGCGATGAAGACGGTGGTCGGCCGGTCGGGCCAGGTGCTGATGGTCCCGGAGGCGTCGGCACGGGCCGGACGGTCGGGCAATGTGCACTGGCTGCTGCCGCGGGCGTTTCGCCGGTGGGTGGAGGTGGGCCTTCGCCGGTTCACTCGTGAGGGTGTTCCGGCACCAGGGTGGGCGGGACGGTTGGAAGACCGGAACGTGGCGTTCGCGAACCTCCTGTACTCGTCCGGGATGCGCCGGGGCGAGGGCGGGTCGCTGCTGACGTTCGAGGTCCCCTCGCTGCGACTGGAGGGTGGCCGGTACTGCGCGGGCCGGATCGCGGCGGCGGTGACGCGGTCGAAGAAGCAGCGCACCTTCTACGCCGCGGCGGGCGTGGTGGGCCAGGTCGAGGTGTACGTCGACTCCTCCCGGGCGCTGGCGGTGCGGCGGGCCCAAGCAGCGGGCCGGTACGAGCGGCTGGCCGGAGTGCGGGTGGTGACGGGGCTGGGCGGCGGGATCCGGCCGGCGCTGCGGTGGATCGACCAGCGAGGCCGGACCGGTGAGCGGCGGCTGACGGACCTGACGGTGGAGGAGCGGCTGGTGCTGTTCACCGAGGGACCGAGGGGGATCGAGCCGCTGTGGCTGTGGCTGAACGAGTCGGGGCTGCCGCTGCACATCGACTCGTGGGAGGGGGTGTTCCGCGCGGCGAACGAGCGGTGCCGGCTGGTGCTGACGCCGGCCGCGGCCGGCGCGGATCCGCACCGGGTGTACGCGCCGTACGCAACCCCCCACTCGTGCCGGCACAGTTTCGCCCTGGTGATGCTGGTCGTCCTCAACCACCTGATGGACCGCCGCTTCGGCCTCACCCCCGAAGAGCGCAGGGACTTCCGGCTGTTGTACGGCGATCCGTGGCGGATGGTGCAGGACCTGCTCGGGCATGCAAGCCGGGACGTCCACGCTCATGAATGGAACCTGACTCCCGAGGGGCCCTTGCACTGACTACGGGACGCGAGTGGTGCTGCGATCGCCGTTCCCAGTCCCGTCCGGACCGGGCGGAACTGGGAACGGCCGGCAGGCTAACCGTCAAGTCGGTGACGGGTCAGGCGCAGGTCCCCTGCTCGCACTTCGGTCGTCGCGTGGCGAGGGAATAGTGCACGGTTGGAATAACCCCCTCCCGCCAGTAGTCCTCGGCCTGCGCACCGGCTGCTGCCCCGATCCCGCCGCCGACGGCCGCCACCTGATTCGCGGCCACGCCTTCAAGGACGCCGTCGACGACGACGGCAACCACCTGTCCGAAGGTGTCGAACGCGCCGTCCCCTGGGTCGCCATCGGCCCCGTCGTCCGCGCCATCCGCGTCCTGGAACGCCTCGCACCCGGCGAGGACCGCCTGCTGTTCGGCCACGACACCCACGACGCCCGCAGCCCCCGCCCCCGCGCCGGCTCCATCAGCCCCGAGACCGTGCGCGCCCGGATCGAGGGCTTCATCGTCTGGGCCAACCAGGAAGCCGCCCGACACCGGCTCCCGCACGAGACGATCCCGCCCGACCCCCACGGCCAGATCGGCACCGCCCGCTTCCGCCGCACCCTCGCCTGGCACATCGCCCGCCGCCCCGGCGGCACCGTCGCCCTCGCCGTCCAGTACGGCCACCTGCGCACCGCCCTCGCCGCCGGCTACGCCTCCCGCTCCCGCGACGGCATCCACACCCTCCTCGACATCGAGACGCTCCGGGCCTGCGCCGACACCGCCCTCGACCTCCACCACCACCTCGCCGGCGGCGGCGGCCTCTCCGGCCCGGCCGCCCGCCGCGCCCTCGCCGCAGCCGCCCGCGCCCCCGAGTTCGCCGGCACCGCCATCAACGCCACCACCGCCAGCCGCTACCTGAGCCGCGACGACCTCCTCGTCCACGACAACCCCAACACCCTGCTGATGTGCGTCTACAAACGCGAACAGGCCCTGTGCGACCGCGACACCACCACCAACACGCCCACCCTTGATCACTGCGTCCCAGCCTGCGGAAACATCGCCCGCACCGACCACCACGCCGAGCAGCTGCGCGACCGTGCCCAGGCCCTACTACGGCGGGCCACCCACCTGCCCGGCCCCCTGGCCAACCGGCTCACCGCCAACGCTGAGCGCCTGACCGCCCTCGCGAAGCGCCACCACGCCGAGCGCCGCACCCTGACGGAGACACCGTGACACCCGCTCGACGAACGCGACCGCATCCGCGCCGCCATCAACCGCATCCTCGACGGCAACCCCGAGCACTCCAACGGCGCGCTGACCATCGTCGCCCTCGCCCAAGAAGCCGATGTTCCCCGCAACGCCCTCACCCAGCGCCACCTCGATCTGAAGAACGACTTCTACGACCGCGTCCGCACCCGCGGCCAGGTTCCCGACAGCGAAGCCCGTCCGCGCAAGCAGATCGTCAAGCTAAAGGAGCTTCGTGCCCGGGACGCCGCGGAGCTGCGGCAGTTGAAGGAGGACCGGCAACACCTGGTCCAGGTCGTCAACCAGCTCACCCTGGAAAACCACCAACTCCGCCACGCCCTGGCTTTGCCGCCGGGCCGCGTCGTTGCCTTGGCGGCGCCGAACGGTCACGCCCCGGTCGATCGCGGCCCGCTCGGCGCGCTCCAGCCTGCACCCGGAACTCGATGATCTAGCACACGCGAAGGCAAGCGGCCTGGCGTTGCCCGGACTTTCATTCGATCAGGTGGGATGACCTTCGGGGTGGTTAGCGACTGTGCGGGCGGTGGGTAGTGCCCGCAGGAACCCGCGCACGGGACCGTGTCGCCTCCGGATGCCGCGCCCTCGCGCCCGGCCACGGCCAACAGCCCCGGCCCGGTTCGCAAGACCCAAGGCGCCCGGCGCCCACCGGGCGCCTCCTGCTGACCTGGGAGTTGCCATGATCCGCTACGAGACCACCCCCAACGGCTTCATCGAGAGGCGCGAGCCCACCCAGGGTCTGGGCGTCCTCGCCGGGGAGATCAGTCCGGCCGTCGCCAGCTTCCGTTCGAAGCTGGACGCGTTCACCCGGGACCCGAAGCTCAACATGGAGCTCTGGAAGCTTCACGCGGGCGCACTGCGCCCCGAGGACTACTACGAGATCGACAAGATCATCACGAACTTCGTCGAGATGGAGAACCGCATCCGCGCGCTCCTCTCAGACCTCGACAAGCGCGCCGACGCACTCCGCCGCGACCACCCCGAGGAGGTGAAGGCCTTCCTCGACAGCAACGAGGCCTGGTACCGGTCGGACATCGACGAGAACGAGGAGCGGCGGGAGTACAGCCTCCTCTATCCGAGCCGCGGCCAGTTCCTCCGGTGGCACTACCAGTACTCGTCCTTCATCCAGACGGACGTGCCCGAGCCCAGGGACGGCGGCACCCCGAAGCGCACCTTTCCGAAGAGCTACTTCGCCGGGGCCTTCCAGTTCGGCGCCCGGGAGATCCCGCTCCTGGAGTTGCGGAAGGTTGTCAACAGCGCCCTTCAACTCCAGCGCCAGTTCTCCATCCTGGCCTCGCTGAGCGACATCGAGCTGATGCGGGTCGCCGAGCTCAACCAGGAGGCCTACATCGAGGCCATGCAGCCGATCTGGGCCGCTCAGGCCGAGATCGACCGCATCCAGGCCCTGCAGCGCGACCAGAAGAACGAGCAGGACGCCGCCGCCCGGGAAGCCGCGCGTCAGGCCCACTGGCGCAGGCTCGAAGCCGAGGAAGCCGGTGCTTCCGTGGACGACGGGGGCTGGGGGCTGTCGGGCGACATCCTGGGCATCGGCTCGGCCGTCTTCGGCTGCCTCGCCATGATCCCCATCCTCACCCCGATCGCAGCACCGCTGGCCATCGCCTGCGGAGCCGCTTCCCTGGGCACCCACGCCACGAGCATTTCCATCAAGGGAGACTGGGACAAGCCGGGCTCCATCGGCACGATCGTCGCCGACACCCTCGCAGTCGTCCCCGGCATCAACGCCATCGCCAGGGGCGCGAAGGCTGCCAAGGCCGCCGGCTCCCTGGTCTCCGTCGGCAAGGTCAGCCTCACCGTGAAGGCGGGCAGCCGCGCCTTCCTGACCACGGTCGCCGGTGCCGAAGCCTCCGAGGCCACCAAGCTCTTCACCTACCTGGGCAAGCAGGTGGCCGCCAAGGCCCCCCAGGTCCTGGCCAAACAAGGTGTCAACATCGGCAAGATCATGCAGGCCGGCACCAACCTCACCCTCCAGACGCCCCTGATCGTCGAACTGTCCTCCGGCACTGACCAGAGCAAGGCCAAGGACGTCGCCGGCGGCAGCGCCGTCATGGCGAACTTCGGCCAGACCATCGGCAGCTGGGGCGTCGTCGGAACGGGCTTCGAGAAGGCCGGCACGGTCTCGATCGGCCTGTTCTCCAAGGTCCTCACCCGCCGCTGACCCCGCCGCACCTCACCCACACCACATCGGCAGGCGCCGCGCCGCCCGAACCCGGAGGACCCCTCCCATGCCCGACACCACCACCCTCGACATGCCCTTCACCTTCAGCGTCCCGAAGGAGTTCGAGGCCATCGACTTCACCCGCTCGCCCGAGGAACGGGCCGACGCCACACTCGCCAACCTGCGCGCCATGGACCCCAAGCCCAGCGAGGAGGAGATGCTGCAGGCCGTCGTCAGCCAGCAGACGGTCATCGACCTGCTCGCCGACAGCGGCGCCGTCTACGCGGGAGTGCTCGTCGCCAAGGACGACAACATCTCCACCGCCGAGGCCACCGAGATCGTCTCCGCCCTGCTGACCGTCACCATCAAGCCCAGCGACCTCAAGGACACGGTCACGGTCAACTGGCTCACCGACACCCTCACCACCCTCTACCCCGGCGCCGAGATCGGCATCGTCGTCCTCCCCACCGGCCCCGACCGCGCCCCCGCACCGGCCGTCCTGGTCACCGAGGAAGTCGAACTCCCCCAGCCCGTCAACCTCATCGAGGACACCGCCGACAAGCCCGCTCCCTCCCGGGTGCGCCAACTGCACGTCTTCGTCCCCATCACCGGCCGCACCGCCATGGCCGACTTCAGCATCTCCACCCAGAGCCTCGAGAACTGGGACGCCTGCGTCACCATCCTCGCCAGCATCTGCGAGACCATCACCTTCAACTGACCAGGCCACACAACCAAGCCGTGCCGTCCCCGCCCAACTCAACGCGGGGACGGCACAACCACGACCAGACACACCACCAAGGTGACAGACCTGCCACCCTCCCACTCAACACGCTGAACTTGACAGGGAACCTTCGTGTAGGCGGTAGACGACGCTGATGCGGTCCCCGGAGTCGGAGGCCAGGTCGGTGCGGGCGGTGTAGTCGTCGACTTCGGGGTCTGTGCCGCCGGGCACCGGGATACCGAGCCGCGGGAACACCGCCAGGCGCTCGACGAGCTTCTCGACCGCGTCCAGCTCGCCGGGCCGCAATGCGGCGAGGGCTCGCTCGGCGGCGTCGGAGAGGAAGACGTGCAGAGGGGTCGGCTGCTGTTCGTCCTGGTCGGTCACTGGTCGCCGCCGGCGGCGCGGAGCCGGGCGAACGCGTCGGTGGCCGGGGTCCACTGCTGGCCACCGATCGGCGCGGCGAGGGAGGCCATGGCCTCGGGGCTGGTGCGCAGGGCCAGGCGATGGCGGTAGGTGGCGATCACCTCGGCGACGGCGGCGAGGTCGCCGATGGGGGAGGAGTCGAGGGCGGCGGCCAGGGCCCGCTCGAAGGCTTCGCGGTCGCCGGGCAGGCCGTAGCGGGAGAGCGCGGTTCGTAGCTCGTGCAGTGTGGTCGGCCTGGCTGGGGCAGGGCTGTCGTGGTCGGGTTGGGTGGTCACCTGGGCCTCCTCGGTGGTGTGGTCGCCGGGACGGCGGGCTGCATGGTCGACGGTAGCGGTCGGCGGGCGTGTGGCGGAGCCATCCGGGTCACGCGGCCCCGGTGAGGGTCAACAGCGGCCGAGGGGAGGATGGGGAACCGGCCCCGCTCCGCTCCGTTCCGCACGGGTGGCTGCGAGAGCAGTGCGGTGGCGCGCACCTGGACGAGGCCGACGGCACCCGCCGGATCCGGGTCGGGCCAGCGCGATCACCCAACGTGCCGTCCCCGAGTTGCGCGAGCGGCCGGATGCGCCGGCCGCTGAGCGTCCTCCCCGCCTGCGCGGGGAGGACCCCGACGCCGCGCAGATCTACTCCGGGTTGACCGGCTGACCCCCGCCTGCGCGGGGAGGACCCCGCCTGGTCGATGATCTCCAGGGCACGGGCCGGCTGACCCCCGCCTGCGCGGGGAGGACGTGCAGGCCTGCGCGCCGCCGAGCGAGCCGGCCGGCTGACCCCCGCCTGCGCGGGGAGGACCGGACGGCCGCGCAAAAGAGGCGGAAATTCTGCGGCTGACCCCCGCCTGCGCGGGGAGGACGGCTGCGCACCGTCGAGGGTGAGCGCGATCGGCGGCTGACCCCCGCCTGCGCGGGGAGGACGCCGGCGCCGCGTTGCTCATCTCCAGCAGCAGCGGCTGACCCCCGCCTGCGCGGGGAGGACGATTTCACGCCCGGCTTTTCGGCGGCGGTCGGCGGCGTCTTCTTCTTCGGCGGGGCGGCGGCCGGCTGACCCCCGCCTGCGCGGGGAGGACGGTCGCGGTAGGTGCGGTGCACGGCGGTGCTCCGGCTGACCCCCGCCTGCGCGGGGAGGACCGCCTGTGCACCGACAACCAGGGCCGGCCCATCGGCTGACCCCCGCCTGCGCGGGGAGGACGTCCTCGTCGTGGGCGAAGTCGTAGTCGAAGCCGGCTGACCCCCGCCTGCGCGGGGAGGACGCATCTCGTGGTCGGTCACGGTCACGGTCGTCCGGCTGACCCCCGCCTGCGCGGGGAGGACCCTTCGCGAGCTGGGCTTCTTCTACGGCTTTGCCATTTCTTGAACATCTCTCAGGGTCGTGTGGGCGATCAGCGTCAAGCCGTCAAAGTCGACCGGGTGTCTCCGTTGTTCACCGGCAGTCGTCAGCTCGAAACCCTGTTCGTTTGCCGCGGGGAAAGCCAATACGGCGACACCCCCGCCGATGCAATTGCTGACGGCCTGCCACAGCTCGTCTCGCACCTTCGCGGAGACCGTTCCGACGTACAGGTATGGGGTGACTTCCAGTAGCCAGCGGGTGAGGGCTCCGCGCACGTGGTCAGGTACAGCCGTGACGGAGATGACGATCATTGACGCCATGCCGCACCCTCGCGTCCGACGAACATGGTAGGCAACTGGGACTTCACGCCGTGTCCCCATCCGCGTAGTTCACGCCGCCCGGAAGGGTCCCGCTGACCGGGTCCCACAGGTCAACCAGCTGCTCCTCGGGATCGGGCTGCTCGATGTTCTCTCCTGGGGCGAGCAGACGCTGGATGTCCGTGACGATCCGGGGCAGGAGGCGGAACAGTCGCAGCCCGTCCCGGAACCCGCGGCGGGCGTCGGCCTCGGGTTGGGGCGAGGAATGCAGTGAGAAGGCGAGCGGGATGGTGAGCTCGGCCTTGTAGAGGTCGGCGATGTCGTAGACGAAGGCTTGCTGGTTGCCGCTGTGGACGAACCCGAGAGCCGGCGAGCAGCCCAGCGCGAGGATCGCGGCGTGGACGATGCCGTAGAGACAGGTGTTGGCGGAGGAAAGGGCGAGGTTGACGGGGTCCTGGGTGTCCCAGGAGTCGGGGTCGTAGTTGCGGCGGAAGCGGCCGATGCGGTGCTGTTGGGCGAGGAGGCGGTAGTGGGCCTTGATGCGCTGGCCTTCCAGGCCGCGGAGCTTGTTGAGGTTGCTGCCCGGCGGTGCTGCGCCGTGCCCAAAGCGCTGTTCGTACATGGCGGTGGCGACGGCGAGGCGTGTGGTGTCGTCGGCCCAGGCCCTGGCCTGGCGCTCGAGCCAGGTGGTGCTGAGGGAGTCGGGGAGGGCGGCTGCGTAGCAGCGGACTCCGCCGGAGCCGGTGGCGAGGACGGTGGTGCCGTGGCGGGCCAGGGTGGAGAGGGCGCGTGCGGTGATCGAGGTGCCGGGGCCGAGGAGGACGCAGCTGAGGGCGGCGGTGGGGAGGTAGACGGCTTCGGTGCCGCGTTGGGGGCTGGTGACTTCGGCGCAGACACCGGTGTCGTCCTGCACGATGCGGACGATGTCGAGGTAGAGGAAGGACAGCGAGTCGGCGATGCGGGGCAGCATCGCGACGGTGGGTGCGGCCAGTTTGCGGCGGGCGCTGTTCGGGTCGGGGCGCCGGGCGGTCACTGGCCGTCCCGGTGGGGGGCGATGCTGAGCAGGCCGCAGCCGTAGGCCTTGCCCTTGCCGATCCCGTCCGAGAGGCGGCTGCGTAGACGGTCCGCGTCGGTGATGACGGCGGTGCCTTCGAACAGGACGCGGTCGTGCTTGATGGGGCGCTGGTCGCTGCGGCGTGCACCGCCGGCAGCGTCGAGCGGGGTGGAGTGGAGGGTGGTCACACGCAGGCCGGCGTTCTCGGCCTGGCGGGTCCACCAGTCGTCGGCTGCCGCGCCGCGCAGTGGGACGACGGCTCTGAGGTTGTAGAGCTCGCGGGTGGTGCGGCCGGGCTTGCGGATCGGGTTGGCTGCGATGCGGTAGCGCACGGCGAGGCCGGGGCGCAGCGCGTCGAGGAGTGGGGTGAGTGACTTGGTGGCGCCGTGTCCGTAGCCGGGGGGCAGGCGGGCGAGGTCGGGCGGGAGGGTGCTCTGGAGGAGGAGGTGGGGGCCGGTGTCGGTGGTGTCGGTGCGGAAGAGGATGCCCAGTTCCTGCCGGGCTGTCGTGGCGGCGATGTTGTCGGGGAAGAGTGACATGACGCGGTGGTGGAGGTCGACGGCGTTGGCGCTGTCGCGGCGGGCGTCGCGGTTGCGTTGGTCGGGGATGATGCGGGTCAGCCACAGGCTCATGCGCGGGTGCTTTCGGGGCGGGGTCGGTCGGCTTGGTGGGTGAGGTAGTCGCCGAGGGCGGTGAGGTAGGTGGTGCCGAGGCCGGCGCACTGTTCGGCGGGCAGGGGGATGGTGCGCTGGTAGCGGGATCGGGCGCGGTAGGAGCGGTGGCGGGGGTGGAAGGTCGAGGGTTCGTCGGTGACCTGTCCGGCGGGGTGGGTACCGTCTCCGCCGTCGTTGGCGGGCTGGGCGAGGGTGGTGAGCGGCCGGTCGCCGTGGAAGACGATCGGGATGTTTCGGTCGTCGGCCGGCCGTCGTCGGGCGATCGGCAGGTGGACCAGGTGGTGCAGGGCGTCGTCGAGCAGGCCGAGGAGCAGCGGGCCTTCGGGCGGGCAGGAGCGGCGGCCGAGGAACGGCGGCCAGTGCGGATCGGCCACGGCCTGGGCGCACTCGGCGAGTAGCACGGGGTCGCCGGTGAGGGCGGCGGTGAACGCGGCGTCGGCGAGGTAGTAGCGGTGGGAGAGGAGGGTGGCGGCGGCCCCGCTGCGCTTCTTGCCGTCGGCAGTGGTGACGGTTGCCCCGGCCTGTAGGCCGCCGCCGACGGTGTGCAGGTCACGCAGCGCGACACCGGGACGATCCGCGCGGACGGTGAGCGAGAGCGTCGCCAGGTCGTCGATGCCCGCTCCGCGCGGCCGGCCCAGGGCAGAGGCAAGCAGACCGATGACGCCGGAGCGGGTGGGGAACGGAGCGGTGTCGCGCTCGTTGAACTGGCTCCGTTCACCCCAGGACTGCAACGGCCCGGCCAGGTGCAGCAGCAGGCCCCGGCCTTCGGGGGCCGTACGGGGGCCGGGCACCGACGCGTTCACGCGTCGACCTTCGGGCGGGCGTAGGCGACGTCCAGGGCCGTGTCGATGAGGGCGGGGAAGGAGTCGGCGCGCGCGCCGAGGCCCTCCAGGTCCTTGTCCTCCAGGCTGGCCCAGCCGGAGTACAGGGAGCCCCGGCCGCCGAGCAGCCGGTGTGCGGCGAGTGCGTAGCGGGCGAGGGCCTCGCGTGACGGGGCGGCGTAGCCGCCGTCGGTGTGGGAGCGGACCGGCTGCTCGAACGCGGCGGCGTAGGACAGGGGGCGGTCGCTGCGGACGGCGACGTGGGCGAGGTCGGGGATGGTGTGGGGGGCGGTGGCGGTCTTCTTGGCGCGGGGCAGGGACAGCAGGAACGCCTCGGCGAAGCCTGCGGCGAGTTCGCGGGCGCTCGCCTGGTCGTCGCCGAGGTTGCGGGCGAGGTCGGCGAGGTCGACGGTGGCGTAGCGGTAGAAGACGCCGGCGCTGAACTCGGCGTGGCCCATGTGGGCGCTGCCGGTGGTGTCGCCCCAGGCGGAGGTGACGTCGTCGACGGCGGAGAAGTAGTCGAGTTCGACATCGGTGCCGTGGGTGGTCAGGGCGTGGGCGACCTGGACGGCGCCGTCGACGCCGGCGTCGTCGACTTCGGCGAGCATCCGGCCGAAGAGGTTGATCACGCCGTTGCGGGTGCGCAGGATCGCGTCGATGCGGTCCTTGGGGAGGACGCTCTTGTCGGTGCTCTTCTTGATGTCCTTGGCGGCGGTGAGGGCGTCGCGGTGCTCGGCGGCGAGGTCGGCGAGTTCGGCAACGGCGGTCTCGGGCACGTACACCATGGCGTTGGTGGTGACGACGGGCGAGTCCTTGGCGGTCTCGAACTTGATGCTGCTGCCGGCGGCGACGTGCTGGCCGGCGCGCTGGGCGAGGTCGGTGGGCCAGTCGCGCTCTTCCAGGAGGCGGGTGACGCGGGCGCCGATGCGGCGGGTGCGTAGGGCCTGTTCGCCGAAGCCGTGCTGGAAGTACTCGCGGATGGCGCGCTTCCAGGACTGGCTGCTGACCCGGGTGCGGTCGGTGTCGCCGTAGCGGACGGTTTTGACGGAGTTGTTGTCGTCTCGGTTGAGGTTGGCGAACGGGACAGCCTGGACGACGTGCAGGTCGAGGAAGCGGGCGGCCGGGGCGGCGTCGGTGCGGGAGGGCACTGTTCTTCTCCTGAGCGGAAGGGCAGGGATAGGTGTGGAAGTGCAGGTGGTGGAACCGGGAGAGTGCCGGTTTCAGGGGTGGAGGGGTCGGGTCAGGACTGCGGGATGGCCGCTGCCGGGACGGCGTTCTCGCCGTCCGAGAGGTCGGCCTCGCGCGCGCGGCGCTCGCCGTCGGCCTGCAGGGCTCGGTAGTAGTCCTGCAGCCAGCGGCGCTTGATCTCGCCGGAGTGCCGCCGCCAGCGGCACAGGTCCACCAACAGCTGCGCCCAGTCGACCTCCACGTCCCGGTCGCGCAGCTGGCGGAGCGCGCCGGGCAGGTGGCGGTGCAGGCCGTCAACGCTCTGGCGGGTCAGTAGGCTGAGGCGGGTCTCGGCGGATGCCTCGCGCAGCCCGCCGTCGGCGCCGGTCCTGCGGACGCCGGCGGCGAACGAGGTACCCAGACTCTTTCCGTACCGCGACGCCCCGGCCGCTGGGGCGGGCACGGGTTGGACGGAGTCGTCCGTGTCGGGCGTGGAGGGCCCTTCCGCGGTGTGTGCGCCGCTGTTGGTCGTGGCAGCGGCGTACTGGGTGCGGCGCTGCGCGGCGATCAGGGCCGCCACCGCGTAGTGGGCGCGCTGAACGTCCCGGTCGTTCAGTTGTTCCTCGGTGAGCCACGAGGCGACGAACTGGTGCATGGAGGGCGCGTCGTTGACGGCTTTGCCAATTCCGCGTCGCAGTGCCGCCCGCACACCCGGGTCGTCGTGGCTGCGGCGGTCGATCCACGTGGTGAAGGCCCGGGCGCGGCCGAGTGCGGGGACGGTGGCTCCGGTCGCGGGCTTGGGGCTCTGCCGGCTGGGGGGCAGGGTGGGGGCGGGGATCGTCGGGGTGTCGCTCACGTCGTCTCCGAGCGGGTGGCGGGGTCGGGGGTGGTGGTCTTCGGGGCGGTTTTGACGGGGCCGCCGTAGAGTTCGACGCGCGCGGCGGTGCAGGCATTGGCGCCGCGCAGGGTGCCCAGGGCCCGGTGGGTGATGGTGTCGTAGGCCTGTTCGGCGATCTGCCGGAACGAGGCTGCGGCGCCGTCGAAGTCGTGGGCGTCCAGGCGCTTCCAGAACTCGGCCTCGGCGGCGGGCCAGTAGCGGGCGGCCGCGTCGACGGCCCACGTGCAGTCGCGGATCTTCGGCGCATCGGTGAATCCGGCCCATGCCTTCTTCACTGCTCGTTCGAGGCGGTTGCCGTACCGTTCGCCCAGCACCCGCAGCTGCCCGACCCGGATCGCGAGCGACTCCTCGTTCTCCTCCGCAAACTCGATGACCGGCGGGGTCGTGGCGTCGACGAACTGGACGTCCTTGGCCTGCCCGTCCTGCTCGAAGCCCAGCGCCCGCACCCGCAGATACTCCGACGCCTCGACCGCGGTGAAGAACACCGTCGGCCGGCGGGGTGTGGTGCTGCCGGCAGGGTCCTTGAGCAGCAGCGCGTCCAGGTCCCGCCACAACGCCCGCTGGGAGTCCGCAGGGCGCGGGTAGAGGTTTCCCTCCTTGCTGGTCTGCCAGATCAGGTACGGATCGCCCTCGCGGGAGATCTTGTCCCGGTAGGCCCAGGTGATGAACGCGTCCTCCACCTTGCGGCCGCCGGCGTCGGGGACCAGCAGCAGCGCGTGCTGGGAACGCGCGGTCAACGCCGAACACGGCCCCTTGAGGGCGGGCGGGGCCTTGACCGGATCCGGTAGCTGTGCCCATTCCCACGGACACAGGTCCGTCTCGCGGGATGTGCGGCTCTCGGGGGCGGGGAGGCCGGCCAGCAGCGTCTCGAACAGCGAATCGCCCTCGGGGTGGTAGGACAGCGAGCTGCGGAGCGGGCCTGCGGTGGTGTTGGCGGCCTTGGCCTGCCCGACGGCGCGGGTGGAGCAGCGTCCGGAGGGGCCGTAGTAGTGCCAGACCAGCAGGTGCAATACCGCCTCGCCAGCCGTGACCGCATCCGGTGCGCCGGCGTCGACGTGCCGGAACCAGGCGTGGTTGTTGCCCGACGGGCGGGTGGTGACGAGCTTGTCGATGCCGGCGGTGTTGTGCGGGTCGCACTGCTCGGCAAGGCGCGGGTCCTGGAGGAACGGCCTTACGGAGTCGAACAGGTCGAACCGGCTGCGGTTGCCGGCCACGAACGCCTCGATGTCGGCCGCCTTGAAGCGCCCTCGGTCGGTGAGCTCCGCGCGGCGATCGGACCAGTCTCCCCGCAGATCGTCGTCCGCGCGCGGCCGTACGTCGTCGAGCCCGCTTGCACGTGCCGTGATCGCGTACAGGATCCGGTACAGCGCCGACAGTGCCGGCGGCAGTGCGATGGTGATCCGCTCGATTTCGTGGGCGCGGAGCAGGAGCTGGTGCAGGCCGACGGCGCCCGGCAGCTCCACCGTGTCGGTCCGGCCGGGATCCGTGAGCCAGCGCACTGGAATCCATGGCTCATCGAACAGGTTGTACGTCGGCCGTTGCGATACGGCGGAGAGCACCTCTGCCGGTGACAGCGGAACCGAGAGGGGCAGGGATTCGAGTGGTGCGGGTGGCATGAAGCCTCCGGCGAGGCAGGTACAGGCGATGGGCAGGGTGAGTAGGCTCTGCGCGGTCCCCGCAGCGAGCGGGGGTGATCCGTGCGGTGTTTGGGAAGACGACCGCGACGGTGACAACTCCCCGCGCAGGCGGGGGTGTTACCCCTTCCGGGGCGGGCCGTTCGGCTCGTCTCGGATAGGCACTGCCAAGCTATCGACAAGTGCGGAGTTTGGGAGGCTAGTTCTCGGAAATTCCCACCTCCGAGATCTCGATCCCCCGCTCCCCCAGCCGGCACGTCCACCGGCCGTTCGCGTCCTGGCGCATCGGCAGCAGCACCAGGTCCGCCAGAACCGGCCGCTTCTTCCACGACGCCGGCACTTCGTTCTCCACGGCGCGTCCGGCCAGCCAGCGACCGGGCAACGGCACGGTGTGCTGCATGATCAGCACGGTCTCCTCACGGCTCACCGTCCTGCCCGCGGCGGTACCCGGCAACGGGACCTGTCCCTCGATGTCGAGCGTGAGTTCCCCGCCGTCCCCGGCATACACGCACACCGCACGCCCGCTGTCCGCACCCAAGCGCGTCGTCAGCAGCTCCTCGGTCACGCCGAGACCGCGTTCGCTGAGCACCGCCAGATCGCCGTTCACGTCGGACGGGGCGCACACGGCCGTCAAGTCGGCCAGCTGCCCCTCGGCGGCGGCCGACGCCAGCCGCTCCGCGTCCATCCGCTCCAGTTCGAGCCGCGCCGCCTTCTCTAGGCCGTCACCGAAGTCGTCGGCGTAGACGGCGTCCACCAGCCGCTGGACGTCGCCGGGCACCGCGATGTCCTGGTTGCCCGGCTCGCCCAGCAGCAGGCCGGTCCGCCGCAGCAACGACGCGTCGTACACCGTCCCCCAGCTTCGCGGCACGCCCACGGCGCCGTCCTCGCCGACCGGTTCCAGTACCACCAGCCGCGGCGCACCGGCCTCGCCGCTCCATTCCGGCCGCACGCCTCGCTCGTGGCGCTTGCCGCGACCGGCCCGCTGCAACAGCTGCGCCAGCGGGGCCAGGTCGGAGACCACCAGGTCGAAGTCCAGGTCGAGGGACTGCTCGACGATCTGGGTGGCCACCAGCACCGACCCCGGCCGCACTCCGGCCACCGACCCGGCCGGTTCGCCGCCCGGAGGCTTGCCCGGTTTGCCGTAAGCCGTCTCGCACTCCGCGGTGATCCGCGACCGCTCGTGCGCCGGGAAGCGGGAATGCAGCAGCCGCAGACCTCCGGGGCGGGCAGCCAGCTCGGGCATCGCCGCGCGCAGGTCCCGGTAGGTGTACTGGGCTTCCGCCACCGTTGTGCAGCACACGAGGACGCAACCACCGCCGTCGGCCACCGGAGCAAGAAGCTCACGCAGCGCCGCCCGCCGCCCGCCCGCCTTCAGCGCCTGCCCCATGTCGTCCTGCACGTCCCAGTGGACCTGCCTGGTCTCCACACGCAGCGTCCGCGCCCGGCTGCTTTCGACCTGCCGGGGCTCGGACACCTCTCCGGACGCGGCGTCCACGAACAGCCACCCGGGGTAACACGGCTCCACATCCGAGGCGGTCGGGAAGCCGGCGCCGCGCCGATAGGCGTTCACCAGCGACGACGCCGCCCGCCCCGTCAACGTCGCCGACAGCAGCACCACCGGGGCGCCGAACGCGCCCAGCCACTCCAGCAACCGCACCAGCAGGCTGTGCATCCACGGCCCGTACGCGTGCGCCTCATCGACCACCAAAACCTTGTCAGACAGGCCCAACAGCCGCAGAACGTTGTAGCGCAACGGCAGCACCCCGGCCAGCGCCTGGTCGACCGTGCCGTTTGCGAGCGGCGCCAGCATCCCGCGCCGCCCCGTCCGCAGCCACCGCCCGGCCTCGGTGTCGGCCAGCACCGGCGACCCGTCCGGCAACTCCTGCGGCTCGTACTGCGGGCTCAGCCACGCCATGCTGTGCAGCAGCGTCAGTGCCCGCTCACCCTCCACGTTCGTCCCGGCGAACTCCCGGACCCGGGCGAACATCGCGTCCGCCGTCGCCATCGTCGGCAACGCGAAGTACAGGCCAGCCGCTCCCGACACCCGGGCCAGCACCGACGCCGCGTGCAACGCGCACTCGGTCTTGCCGTCACCCGTCGGAGCCGTCACCAACAACAGGCCCGACCCCTTCACTAACTGCGGCAGATACTCCGCGACATCCGCCTGCAAGAGGTTCGGCGGGAACGGGAACTGCTCGACGAACGCCTTCTCCGGAAACAGGGCCCGCCCCAGCCCCGCATCCCGCACCCACCCCGGCGCCGCCGCTGCTGCAACCCGGTAGTGCTCCGCGAGCGTCCCGTCGTCGGCCACCCACCCACCCGGCGGAATCCGATCCACGATCACCTCGGCCTGGCTCGCCAACCAGTCCGCGACCACCACCAGACCGCTCACCAGCACCGCCGCCCACCCCGGCAGCACACCCGCAGGCACCCCGCGGGCCCCCGTCACCCGCCGCACCGCCCGCGCGTGCGCCAGACGCTGCTCCCGCCACCCGGGCCCCGAGCCGAGACCCGGCTGGTACGCGGCCGGCCGGGCGAGCCTACGCGCCTCCAACACCTGGCCGAAGCAACCGTGGTGCCCACCGAGGAGCTGCGCGATCTGGTGACTCGCAGACTTCTTCACCAGCCGGCCCACCGGCGGGTAGCCGCACTCCTCGAAGAACTCGACCAGACCCCAGTGCGTCGCCGTCTCATGCGACAGATACCCGCCGACCTCGGCCGCACCGGCGTACCCGTCATCCTCGGCCAGCCGCCGGAACGCCTCGGGCACCGCACCCTGGAACCCCGGGATGATCTTCCCGACATCATGCAGCCCCGCCCAGAACCCCACCATCCTGCGCGCCTCGTCGACCTCGACCCCCAGAACCCCGGCTAACCGCCGACCCACCCTCGGGCTCACAACCGCATCCCACAACGCCACCGCGACGACCGCCGTGTCGAGAAGATGGCAGACCACCGGGTATTCCGCAGGCAAACCCGCGCTCTTCCCCCACAACCGCGCATCCGGCAACCCGCCACCGGACACCACGTCATATCCTCGAGAGTCCATGCCCAGAGGACTACCACCCACCACCGACAACTGGCCTATCCCGGACGCCCCGTAAGCGGATCACCCCCGACACCTGCCCCAAACTAACCCAACACCCTATAAAATGACCCACCCCTCGGCCCGCACCCCATCTGACCCACCACGAACTGCTGCTCCTTGACACCTCAACAGACCGGCGTCGACCCAGGAGCCGTATCCGGGACTGCACCTTGTAAAATCTGGTCAAGAAATGGCAAAGTCTCACTTCCGTGGCAGGTCAGAAAGCCTCCTCTCCGCGCGAGCGGAGGTCAGCCGGTTGCACATGGGCAGGGAGCGGGCGGTGGCGCCTCCTCTCCGCGCGAGCGGAGGTCAGCCGCCGGGTTCACCGGCGAAGGTCAGCCGGACCCGCTCCTCTCCGCGCGAGCGGAGGTCAGCCGCCGGCCAAGACGCAGAAGGTGCACGACAAACGCTCCTCTCCGCGCGAGCGGAGGTCAGCCGTCGGACGTCGGTGATGGCCAGGACAAGAAGGACTCCTCTCCGCGCGAGCGGAGGTCAGCCGGTCACCGGGAGCGACGGCGTCCGGCGGACCTACTCCTCTCCGCGCGAGCGGAGGTCAGCCGTCCTCCTTCACCGACCTGACCCCGGAGGCGAGCTCCTCTCCGCGCGAGCGGAGGTCAGCCGGTCTCCAGCCGCCGGCCGTTGAGGACATCGAGCTCCTCTCCGCGCGAGCAGAGGTCAGCCGCGGGACCGGCGCAAGATCCACCGGGTCGTCTACTCCTCTCCGGGCGAGCGGAGGTCAGCCGCACTGGTCGGCGATCAAGGACGGGGCGGTCAGCTCCTCTCCGCGCGGGCGGGGGTCAGCCGGAGCAGGCGCAGGAGACGATCACGAAGGCCGCGTCCTCCCCGCGCAGGCGGGGGCCAGCCGGAGTCCGTCCGATGAGCACCGCCCACGAGCAGGTCCTCCCCGCGCAGGCGGGGTCGGTTGAGACGGGGTGTGATCTCGTCGATGTCTGCCACGATGGACGCTGTTCCTTGACACCTCAACAGGCCAGCCCGGAGCCTGCTTCAGGCCGGTCAAGAAGTAGCAAAGCCGCCAGAACGGTGCAGGTCACGAAGGGTCGTCCCCGCGCAGGCGGGGGTCAGCCGTGCTGGAGGACCCGCACCGCGACAGCGACCACGTCGTCCCCGCGCAGGCGGGGGTCAGCCGGTCGAGGATGGCGAGCGAAGTCCGGGCGACGCGTCGTCCCCGCGCAGGCGGGGGTCAGCCGGAGTGCGCCATGCCAGGCCCCGGCCCCGGCTCGTCGTCCCCGCGCAGGCGGGGGTCAGCCGCAACTGTGGAGAAGAAGCCATCGACTGCCAGGGTCGTCCCCGCGCAGGCGGGGGTCAGCCGGGGACGCGTTAAGCGTCCGGACATGCGAAAGGGTCGTCCCCGCGCAGGCGGGGGTCAGCCGCGGAGGCCGCCTGATGGTCCGCCAGATGCGGAGTCGTCCCCGCGCAGGCGGGGGTCAGCCGGCACTGGCCTGCCATTTCTGGGCTCACTGCGGGTCGTCCCCGCGCAGGCGGGGGTCAGCCGGACCGCGCCCGCCTCCTCGCCACCGGCTGGACGTCGTCCCCGCGCAGGCGGGGGTCAGCCGGACCGCGCCCGCCTCCTCGCCACCGGCTGGACGTCGTCCCCGCGCAGGCGGGGGTCAGCCGCTCGGCGCGGTCCCGGCCGCGACCCTGGCCAAGTCGTCCCCGCGCAGGCGGGGGTCAGCCGCCCTCGGGGGCGGAGCGCGAGGTGGAGGTGTAGTCGTCCCCGCGCAGGCGGGGGTCAGCCGCCCTCTGCGCTCAGGCGATCGCCAAAAGGGGCGTCGTCCCCGCGCAGGCGGGGGTCAGCCGCGATCGCCGGAACCAGGTTCTGGCCCAGCCACGTCGTCCCCGCGCAGGCGGGGGTCAGCCGGTCCTCGTCCCGCTGCGAACCAAGCTCGCCAAGTCGTCCCCGCGCAGGCGGGGGTCAGCCGCTGAGTACCGGTGGGGAGGCCATTCGGAGCGGGTCGTCCCCGCGCAGGCGGGGGTCAGCCGGCCCGGGCGGAGAAGGAGCACAAGGAGGCCGAGTCGTCCCCGTGCAGGCGGGGGTAGCGGCAGGCGTCCGTCCTCTTCGTCATCCCATACGTCCCGTCGCGTGAGCAGTTTGGCCGGCCTGGGTGGGCTGGGCGGTCGACTGTCGGGTGTGGCTCCTACGATGCCCGGCATGGCGCGCTACGAGGATCTTCAGCAGTCCCTGTGGGACACCGGCAGCGACTGGGGAGTGCAGCCGCCCGTGACCGACCAGGTGGTTCTGGAGGCCGAGCGGCTGCTGGACGTCACGCTTCCCGGA
>NZ_JAQYWW010000458.1:0-309 GCF_036322525.1 Streptomyces sp. BE20
CGGGCGCAGGGCGAGCGACGTCAGGCCGGCCACCGTGGCGATCACAGATAGGAAGAGCACACGTCAGAACTCCATTCACAGTGTGAAATCTAGTATGACGTCTTAGGCGTTTAAAGTGGGGTGGGGGGGGGGGGGGGGGGGGGGGTGGGGGGGGTGGGTGGGGGCGCGGCGCCCGGTTCCGCACCCGCACACCCCACCCCCCCCCACCAAGACACCCCACACGCCTTCAGGGCCCAAAAACCCCCCCCCCCCCGGGACAAACAAAAACGCGCTCACAAAAAAAAACAACATCACAGCAAACCACACCCC
>NZ_JAQYWW010000459.1:0-209 GCF_036322525.1 Streptomyces sp. BE20
CACACCGCCCGCGATCACCTGCCCGGACACCACCCTCGTCCCGGGCCAGTCCATGATCTGCTCCGCCACGTACACGGTGACCCAGGCCGACGCCGACGCCGGGACGCTCACCAACACCGCCACCGCCACCGGCACCCCGCCCACCGGTTCGCCGGTCACCTCGCCGCCCTCCACCACCACGGTGACCGGCCCGCGGGCGTCCCTCACCC
>NZ_JAQYWW010000460.1:0-228 GCF_036322525.1 Streptomyces sp. BE20
CCCCCCCCCCCCCCCCCCCCCCCCCCCCCCCCCCCCCCCCCCCCCCCCCCCCCCCCCCCCCCCCCCCCCCCCCCCCCCCCCCCCCCCCCCCCCCGTCTTTGTGACAGCTCGTAGGCCGGGAGGGGGGGGGCCGGCGGCGCGGGGGGGGGGGGCCCGGGCGGGGGGGGCGGGGGGGGGCGGGGGGGGCAGCGCCGCCGCGCCCACCCCCCCGCCCCCCCACACCACTCC